>JBHOQQ010000022.1:0-3592 GCA_042408955.1 Thermomicrobiales bacterium | reverse complement strand
GGAGCCGCTGCTCGACCGCGTCCGGCGTGCCAACGATCCAGTCTTCGGCCATGCGGGTGGGCACGCGGTCCGTGGTGCCGGAAAGGAACGCGGTCAGCTCCGGGTCGGAGACGTAGTCGTGAATATACGGTCGAATCTCCTCCGGCATCGAGGCGTCCGCGGCGCGAGCCAGCGCAACCAGTTCCTGCAACCGCTCCCGGAGCGCGGAGAGATCCGGCGCGATGAGGATTTGGGTTTCCAGGCTCAGCTCCAGGTCAGCAACGGAGCGGCCCTCGCGCTCGCACGCGGCCCTGACGATTGCGAGCCGGCGCCGCAGCTCCGCGAGTGAGACGGGAGTAGTGTTCCATCCCTGGCCGAACCTGGCGCATGCTTCCGGCACGCCTGGCGTGACCTCACCGAACCAGATCGGCGGGTGGGGCTGCTGCGCGGGCTTCGGCGCACAGACGGCGCCGTGAACGTGATAATGCGTGCCCTGGAACGTCACCGGACCGTCCGCTCGCCAGAGCGCCAGGATCAGCTCGGTCGCCTCGATCAGCATCGCCACGCGCCGCGCGACGTCCTCTTCCCACGGCAAGCCGTAATTCACGTACTCGCGCCGCAGATACCCGCAGTCCAGAAAGTGGATGAGGCGGCCGCCAGAGATCTGGTCGAGCGTCGCCGCCATCTTTGCGGCGAGCGCCGGGTGGCGGAAGAGGAGCGCCTGGTGGATCATCCCCAGCTTGGCGCGGCTGGTCGCGCCAGCCAGCGCGGATAGGACGGTCCAGCCCTCGAGGATCGCGTCGTCCTTGCCGAGCATCAGGTGATCTGCCACCCAGAGCGAGTCGTAGCCGAGAGACTCGGCCTGGCAGGCGAGTTCCATCGTCCGGCGCGGGTCGAGCGCCGCGTAGCCGGGCGTGCGGAAGAGATTCCTCCCCGGGCTCGCGAAGATAGGGACGCAAAAGCCAAACTGAACTGGTGTCATCGTGTGCTCCTTGTGAGCCGTCAGGCTGCCTGGGGCCGCCCTGATGACTGATCACCGGCGGCCGAACGCCGATCGCTGGCTGGCCGAAGGTTTCCCAGCGTTTGACCTTTGCTATGCCACTCGGTGATGCACCGGCTCGCCGCGCAGCGCCCGAAGGACATTCTGCCAGAGTTCGAGCGAGTCGCGGATCCACGTCCACGGGCTTTGCCAGGCGCAGTGCGGCGTGAGCGTCACCCGGTCGCCGAGCCGGTCGTGCAGGCCGAGCAGCGGATCATCGGCCGGCAAGGGCTCCTCGGCGTAGACATCAAGCGCGATGGCGGCAAGGCGGCCTTCAGCGACTGCCCGGGTCAACGCGTCCTGATCGACGAGCTTGCCACGCGCCGTATTGATGAAGAGCGCATTTGGCTTCATCAGGCCGATCTCTCGGGCACCGATGATGCCTTGCGTCTTCGGATTGAGCGCGAGTTGCATGGTCAGAACATCCGATGTTGCGAAGATCTCATCCCACTCGACAAAGCGCAGGCCGTAGCGCTCTTCCAAATCAGGGAAGCGCTCGATGTCCCAGTAGACACGCGGCATGTCGAAGGCTTGGGCGACGCGAGCGATGGGCCGGGCGATCTCTCCCATCCCGAGGATGCCCAGGGTCAAATCGCCAAGGTACTTCAGATCTGGGAAGAGTCCCCAGGTGTCCCGGTACGCGCGCTGGCGCATGTGCTCGCGGAGCGCGGGCAGGCGCTTGGCGCGGTTGAGAATGAACGCCCAGACATGCTCGGCGACGGTCAGGTAGTTGATGAGCGGCGTGGCCGCGACCGGGATGCCCATCTCCTTGGCGGCGCCGACCGGCACGCCCCGGTAGTCCTGCCCAAGGTGCTGGATGAGCTTGAGGCGCCTCGCGCGCCGCAGCGCTTCCCCTGGCAAGCGCTCTTTATGGAGGATGAGGAAATCCGCGTCCTCGATTTCGCTGGCAATCTCGTCAACCGAGCGGGTGAAGCGCAAGCTCCCGTCGTAATCCGCGTACAACTGGCCAAACGGCGCGTAGGGGGCTTCGGCGCTGTTGAACCAGACGAGCTGGACGTCGTAACCGGCGAAGAGCTGCTGGAAACTCGGCGCGTGCGCGGGGCCCGCCGGATCCTCGCGCAGGAGATGCTCCACGATGTGGGGCTCCCAGCTCGACCATGGCCGCACGCCCAGTAGCGTGTTGCCGATGCTGTCCCAGACGACGATCTTGACCGGCGTGGACGACACCAACGTTCTCTCCTTGTTCCTCAGACGCCTGAACTGCTGGGCTGGTGGGTCAGCGCGGCCCAGGCGCGTGTGAAATACCGCTTGCCATTTGCGAGAATCGTTCCTGGCGCTTCGCAATCCACCTGGTTCGGGCGAAGCTCCATCGACAGAATAGGGGTAGTGCCGAGGCGTTGCCGTGCCCGCTGGAAATACCCAGCGGCGCGCAGGTGGGCCAGGAAGTCGATGATCTCCGGAACTCCGTTGCGCCCCTGCGGATGATCGAAGCGCGGGTGGAAATCACCGTAGAACGGGCAATCGGGATCGTCGATGACACAGTTGCCGATGTGCGCGTGAATGATGTGCGGCGCGGCGAGCGCGATCGCTGCCCCGGCTGTTTCGCCAAGCAGCGGCAGGTGGCTCAGGTCCAAGGTCAGACCGAAGTTGTCGCGATCGACGGCCTCGCAGAGCGCCACCGCCTCCGCAGTTGGCCCGATGAGGCGGCGCTTTTCCACGTCCCGGTCGAAGTGCTCGAACGTGAGGTGCAGGCGCTGCCGGGTGGAACGCGCATCGGCGTAGTCGCAGAGGAATTGGAGATCCTCGACCAGGCGGGCTGTGGTCGCGGCGCGCTCGGCTGGGCCGGGGTCGCGCGGACCGGTGACCATCGCCAGCGGCGCATTGAACGAGATTGCTTCGTCAATCAACTGCTGGAGGCGCTGGCGTGCCGCCTGACGCCGCTCGGAATCCGCGCTGGCGATGCCAAGATCCTCAAAGATGATGGGCAGAATGGGCAGATAGACGACGTGCAGGCCGGCCGCCACGAGCAGATCGCGGGCGCGCTCCCGGATCGCGGGATCGCGGATCGGCGCGATTTCGATAGCGCCGAACATGCCATCCTCGACGATGACCTGATACGTCTCCAGGATGGGACCGGCGCCATCGCGGCAAGCGGTCCAGACCAGAGGATGCACGACGCCGAAATCCATCTCCGCAGCCCAGGGCATCATGGCCGGCCTCCTGCCACGACTCCCTCAATGTCTCCCTGGTAGGGGAGATCGTCGCGGGACAACAGCGCGCCGGCGGTGATGAATTGGCCAAGCCGGTCCGATTCCAGGAAGCCATAGATCAACGCCAGTGATCGCAAGCCCATCTCTCCCGTGACTTCTGGCTCCCGGCCAGTCAGGATCGCCTCCGCGAAGTCATCGTGCTCGATAGCGAGCAGATTCGCGTCGATATCGGCCCAGGGCATCGTGTAGGAGGTCAGGCGCTCTCCGCCGAACAGGGCGGCCGTGGTGGGATCGAGCGCGAAGGACGGGACGAGAGCAAGCTGCTCGGACTCGGGAACAGGCCGGTCGCTGCCATTGCGCAGCGTCAGGCCAAGCGGCTGACCGGTCCGGTCGCCAGGGATGG
>JBHOQQ010000151.1:0-10265 GCA_042408955.1 Thermomicrobiales bacterium | reverse complement strand
GTTGCTCCAACGCGCCCATTTCCAGGCGACCAGCCAGCCAGTCCAGATTGATGCAGCCACCTACGGGGCAGACATGCGCCATTTCCTGCTCTTCGGCAACACTCCGTGCCTCATGTACGGTGCTGGCGACGTGCGGCTGGCACACTACACGGACGAGTCGATCGCCCTCGAAGATATTAGGACCGCAACACTGACTATCGCCTTGGCCATCGCCGAGTGGTGCGGCCGCTCCGGCGACTGACAATCTCTGCTGGTTCCGCGGCACGCCCGGCCGCTCGCCCAGCCGCTTGCGCAGTCGCTGCGCACGCCCTATCATGCGCCCGCCTTCTCTTGGAAGGACTTTTCAGCGACAGTGGAGCGTGCATACACCGATGGGCGTGTACGAGGATCTGGGTGTCGGGCGCGTCATCAACGCGAGCGGCACGCTGACCAGGCTTGGGGGGAGCCGCATGGCTCCAGAAGTTCTCGCCGCGATGTGCGAAGCGGCAGAATCGTTCGTGCATATCGACGAGCTTCAGGAGCAAGCAGGGAGAGTCATTGCGGAGATCACTGGTGCTGAAGCGGGATATGTCGTGTCCGGGGCCGCAGCCGGCCTCACACTCGGCATCGCCGCCTGCGTCGCCGGTCTCGACGTCGCCAAGATGGATCGCCTCCCAGACACCACCGGCATGAGCAACGAGGTCGTCATCCAGCGTGGCCATCGCAACGCCTATGACCATGCCATCCGCGCCGTCGGTGTCCGCATTGTCGAGGTTGGCTATCTCGGCTATCCAGGAGCAGGCGGCACCTATCCCTGGCAAATCGAGGAGGCGATTACCGAGCGCACCGCGGCAGTCGCGTGCCCGATTCTGGACACTCCCGGCACCGTTCCCCTTCCAGAAGTCTGCGAAATCGCCCACGCCAAGGGCGTGCCCGTCATCGTTGACGCCGCAGCCGAGCTTCCACCACGAGCCAACCTTCGCCGCTTTATTGCCGAAGGAGCCGACCTCGTGACCTTCTCGGGCGGCAAGGCGATTGGCGGTCCACAGGCCAGCGGCATCTTGGCAGGCCGTCGCGACCTGATCGCCTCGGTCGCGCTCCAGCATCAGGATATGGATGTCCGTGCAGAAACCTGGTCCAAGCGCTGGATGATCGCGACTGGCCACATCAAGGGCATCCCTCAGCAAGGCGTTGGCCGCAGCATGAAGGTCGGCCGGGAAGAGATCGTTGGACTGATTACCGCGTTACGCCGCTTTGCCGCCGGGAGCGACGAGGCGGATCTTGCCCGCTGGAACAACTTGCTCGACGTCGTCGAGCCATTCCTCGCTGATCTGCCGGGAGTCACATTATCCCGTATCACACCGGTGCGGCGTCCGATTCCCCTCCTTCACCTCGACATTGAAGCCCGCGTCGTCGGGCTCAATGCCTACGAGGTGTCCAACCGCCTGCTTTCGGGGGAGCCAGCCGTCGCTGTCAGCGAATCCTACGCGGAAATGGGCCGGCTGACGGTCAATCCACACGGACTCACCGCCGAAGAAGCAGAGACAGTCGGTCGCCGACTGCGTGAAGTGCTGACAGGCGATCCGGCTGGCACCTAGCAGAACAGTCCTGGAGCGTCGCGCGGATGAGCGATCCGCACTGAGATGAAGGAGGTTGTGGCACGATGCTGATTCGTCCTCCCTCGGGGAAAAAGGTACTGTGGCAAGAGATGTTGCGCCATGAATTACTCTCCGCGCTGGAGCAGCGCCCCGTAGTCATCGTTCCCGTGGGCTCAGTCGAGCAACACGGCCCACATTGCCCTCAGGATGTCGACATCAGCATCCCATACCATCTCGCGATCCGAGCGGCAGAAGCGATTGATGAATTCCCGGTGATCGTGGCACCCCCGATCACGTATGGCTTCACCCATTACAACATGGGGGAGGTTGGCACGATCACGCTCGGCCTTGAGGCATTCATCGCCGTCCTCTGCGACGTCGCGCGCTCGATTTGGAAGAACGGGTTCAAGCGCATCATCATGCTTAACGGCCATGGAGGCAACGAGCAACCAAACTGGAGCGCGGCAGTCAAACTCGCCGAGGAAGATGTTTGGGTCGTGGCGTTGACCTATTGGAACATGGCAAAAGATGAACTTCTTGCTTGGAGCGAGGCCGACGAAGGCAGCATCGGTCATGGTGGAGAGTGGGAGACGAGTCTTCAGCTTTACCTGCGCCCCACGCTGGTTGACATGTCACTCGCCGTCACAGATGAGTGGCGGCTGAAGTTCAGCAAGCCGGTCCAACGCTACGCCCATTTTCCAGAGCGGCGGCGAGAAATGGCGCATGGAGTGATGGGCGATCCCTTCAAGGCATCCGCCGAGAAAGGCGAGAAGCTTTTTAATGTTCTTCTGGAGCGGCTCGTGCAATTGTGCCGCGAATATCACGATGAGGAGCCTCCTCGCTACTACGAATTCGGCAGCCACTGCCCGCGGTGACAACGATGCTTGGCGATTACGGGGTCTTTGGGCGCGGGCGCCGCTCCGCCGGGCTGCGCCCGATCTTCTGGCAGGAATGGTTACGGCATGAGATCGAGGCAATCCGGCACGACCGTCCAGTCGTGATCATCCCCACGGGATCTGTCGAGCAACACGGGCCGCACTGTCCGCTGGATGTCGATATCGTTGATGCGCTGGCCATCGCGGTTGGTGCCGCCGAAGCCGCCCCCGACCTGCCCATCGTTGTGGCTCCTCCCATTTGGATGGGGCTCTCCCATTACAAGATGGGACATATCGGGACGATCACCGTCCGGTTCGAAACCTACGTCGCGGTGCTATGCGATATCTGTCGCTCTATCCACGCGAATGGCTTCGAGCGCATCATCGTGTTGAACGGCCACGGCGGCAACCGCGCTCAACCAGGCGATTGCCATCAAATTGGCAGAAGAGGATATCGTTCTGTTGCCCATCACCTATTGGGACATGGTGTCCGATATGCTCCGGCACGAGTCCGAGCGTGACGCCGGTTCGAGTTGGACACGCGGGGGAGTGGGAGACGTCGCTGCAGTTGTTTCTCCGGCTCGCTCTTGTCGACATGAGCCGGGCACGCGCCGACGCCGAACGGCCAGACCTCAGCGCCGAGGTGCGCACCTTCACCGCGTGCGCCGAGCGCCGGCGTGAGCGGGCCGGGGGTGTTCATGACGACCCTTCCGTAGCGACGGCGGCAAAGGGAGAGCGGCTCTTCCTTGCGGCGCGGGACGCCCTGCTCCGGGTGGTGCGCGAAATGCGCGAGCTTCCTGTCCGGCGGTACCGCGAGTTCGAGCAACATCAACCCTGAGGCCGCAGGTCAGGCCCCCCACCTCCGACTGACGGTGAGTCATCACGGTCGTTCGCGTTTCGTTTTGCCAGCACTGTGCAGAAACCTGCCTGCCCCGTTGGCAATCTTCTTTCTCCCATGCCCATCACGTCACCAACCGTCCTGTTCGACCTCAGCATAGTGTCATCGGCAAAATCGGGACAATCGGCCCATCGAGTGAGCTCGACAAGCTGCCAGCATCCAGGCCACCATGAGCCCGGTGCGAGGAGAGTTCGCTTACCATTCACGGTGAATAAGGATCTCGATGGCGAGCCAATCTTCTGCAAACGCTCGAACGGCATTGGGGCCGTTTCCGCTGCTTGCGGCATTCTTGCGCGTCGACCAAACCTTCGGCGTGCTCGATGGTTGCCTTGCCGCCATCGCCACACTGATGTTCGTCTCGAACCGGCCCGCCACGCTCCTCCACGTCCTCTTTCTCTGCCTCACAACCGGTGCGATGTACTGGAGACTGCCAGGGTTCGCCGGCCGCTCCCTCGTGTGGGTCACGCTCGCATCGCTGGCGATGTTCTCCGGTGCGGCCGAAGGCAGCGTCACAACACAGGAGCTGGTGCAACTCCCCCTGCTGAGCGCCATCCTCCTTTTGGTCTTTCTGCTGGCGCGCCAGCGGGCACGGATGGCCAAGCGCCTGGAAGAGATGGCTGGCTGCGATCCGCTGACCGGCTTGCCCGGACGTGATCGCTTCATGCAGGGATTCGAGCAGGCTATTTCATCAGCCGCCTATCAGGGTCTCGCCATCGCCGTCCTGAGCATTGACATTGACGGCCTCAAGACCATCAACGACGGATTGGGACACGAGGCAGGTGATCAGGTCTTGATCGAAATTGCGAAGCGGCTTCGCGGCGCAGTACGCGCTGATGATCTCGTGGCGCGTATCGGCGGAGACGAATTCATGATCTTGCTCAAAGCCGAGGCCACCACGATTCCACGGATCGTCGAACGCCTCATTGATGCGGCCCAACAACCGTTCCTGCTCGACGGAGAGCCGGTGAGCGTGACCGTTAGCGCCGGTGTTGCGCTTAGTGAGGAACCAGCGCCGCGGCAGCGGGACGCCATTCTTCGCGAGGCGCATGCCGCATTGCAGCGGGTCAAGGCCGCAGGAAAAGCTGGCTACGAAGTGTTTGCGCCTGTTGCCGCTTAGCCCGGCTGGGTCCATGGCGCCACGAACGTACGGGCCTAAAGCTGCAACGAGCACTCAGCCGTCAGCACGACGCCATCTGGGATCAGCTGCCCGACGGCTGACGGCTGACACCTGAGCGCTCAAAAAGCAATCCCTCCCAGAACGCAGTCCGCCCGAAATACGGTCCCGTCGTGAGCCAAGTGCTGGTAACCTGTGCCAATGGAAAGGAAATTTCGGCATGGACATCAGCCTATAGGGAGGCACAAATGACCGGCGTCCGGCGCATCGATCACGTGGCAATCGCCGTCCGCAGCATCATGGATTCCCGTCAAGCATTCGAGACCATCTATGGTGCGCGCTACCTCGGCGAGCGGGAAAATCGCGAGCAGCAATATCGTGTCGCCTATTTCCTGCTTGGCGAATCACTCATCACCATGTTGGAGGGAACTTCGCCGGACAGCTTTGTCACCAAGCACATCGAGCAGCGTGGAGAAGGCATCCAGCACGTCGGCATCGAGGTGGATGATCTCGATGCTTTTCTTGACCATGCTGAGGCCCTCGGCGCACGCATCTCCCATCGCCGAACGATCGAGGGCATTCGTAAGGAGGCACTGATCTCCCCAAAGAGTGCCTTCGGCATCATTCTGCAACCAATAGAATGGCTCGGCCCGCTCCGCGCCGAGCCGCACCACGAGCGGATTCTGAAGGCAGGGGGACTGTAGGCACCCGTCTTGGCAATGCGCCCGATCACGACGGGCATTCCGTTTGGACGACAACGAGTGCGGCCGCCCCAGACTCCGCACCCCATACCTCGCCAGGCCGCCCGGCAAGCTGGCGAACCGCGGCATCCGGGTGCGGCAGCGGCAGAACATCGAAGTGCTCGGACTTCGGTTCGAAGCGTACCAGGGCATTCGCGCCAAAATCGCTCAGCCAAACCGCGTCATGCTCGTCAACATAGACCGCGTACGCTTGGGGATGCTCACCCGGCAGCCGCCACTCCTGCCACGCTTTCGACCGCGGATCGTAGACCGCGACCTGCCCCGCGTTCCATTCGCTGACCCACAACCGGCCTTGGGAATCGCTCCAGACGCGGCGACAGCCCGCGCCTGCCGTCGGCGGCTCCACGACCTCGACGGCGATTGTGCCGCCAGAAAAGCTCAGCCGGCCAATATAGCTCCCGGCCAGTGAGGCAAACCAGACGTCGCCTTCCGGCGTTGTCGTGATGCCGTACGGTCCTCGGCCCCGTGGCGCCTCCTGCGTCACAATCTCCCCGGTGGACGGGTTCAGCCGGCCAACGATCCCGTTTTGTCCGGTGAACCACAACGCGCCTTCGAGATCGAAGGTTGCCGTATTCAGGTTTGCGTTAGGACCCTGGAGCGGATAGCTCGTCACTTCGAAGGTGGTGGCATCCACACGGACGATCGCGTTGAGCCCCCCGTCAGTCAGCCAGGCTGCCTGGTCCGGACCTACGATGACGCCGTGCGGTGCCGAACCCTCCCCAAGCGGGATCATTTTCACTTGATCGATCTGCCGGTCTAGGATGCCTGCAATGCCACTCGCCTGTCCCGAGTACCAGACGTAGCGGCCATCAGGGACTGGCGCGACGTCGTGCGGATGGTCGCGCTTCGGCACGCGATATGTTTTCATGGCAAAGCATCCGCCGTCTTCGGCCGAAGGCGTGCTGGCCACCGCCCGACGCACGGCCGGTATCCCGAGCAGCCCCAATCCCCCGACCGCCCCTGCAATGACTTGCCGCCGCGTTGCCAGCATAGTCTCACCCTTTCCTCACGATAATCCGTCGCCTTGTGACCGACGCACCGGGGTGCCGGGTGGTTGCACGGCGCGGACCAGCACCGCTCGGGTGAGTTCTCGTCAGAAGGTGACGCCGCTTACCAAAATGATGTTCGCATACGGTGTGCACTCTCCAGTTCGCACCACGGCTCGCGCTTTAGCCATCAATGCTTTGAAGTCCTCGTGCGGCACTCGATCAACACCGGCGCTGGCAAAAAGGGCAGCCACTGCGTCAGCCAAGTGTGGATTCCGGTTCACCAGTTCCGAAGCGAGTATCAAGCGCTCGACCTGAAGCTCGGACGCGACGGCGCGAGCCACGTCAAGCAGCGCTGGCACGCCAGGCGAAACGGCAAGATCGATGCGTTCAACACCGGGTGGTACCGGCAAACCAGCATCCGCCAGCACCAATAAGTCGGTGTGGCCCATCGTGGCGATGACCGCCGAGAGCCGGTGATTGAGCACACCGATCTTTTTCACTCTTGCCTCCTCGTGCACTACCTACTCGTACCGCAGCGCCTCCGCGGGAGCAAGTCGGGCCGCCTGGCGCGCCGGAATCACGGTCATCACCAGCGCAGCAGTCGTCGCGACAATGAGAATTGCCGCCACCATCGGCCACGGAATCACAAAATTGACTGAACCCGTCGGAGAAAAATCATCACTGGAAAACAGATTCCGCGCCAGGACCAGACCGAGCCCCGTGCCTGAAAGTACGCCCAACCCGACGACAAAGAGCGTCTCTATCAAGAAGCTGAGGGATACCATGGACTGCTGGAAACCGATCGCGCGCAGCACACCGATCTGCTGCCTCCGCTCGACAACGGACCGGAAGGCAATCACCCCAACGGCCGCGATGCCGACGATGAGTCCCAGCCCCATGAACCCCTGGATGATGTACAAAAATGCCGAGTTCTGCCGCTGTTGCTTTTCAAGCTCATCGGCGATCGAAGTCGCTTGGACGCCGTTGATCAGCAATGCCTGCTCGATTGCCTTCGCTTCGCGATCCGCCTGGCTCTCGTCTTTCACCCGTAGGTAGTACGATGTGAAGGCAGGTTGCGGCAGGATGGCGCGAATCACATCATCTCGGCCAAACATGCCAAAGAGTGTCCCGAGCTTGGCATCAATGACGCCGATCACCCTGACGGTGGCGATGGTGCCGTCCGATCGCTGGATCTCCACGGTAATCGGCTCAAACGTCTTATCCGACGACGTTAGCGCCCGCTCTGGCCCTTCTCCATCAGGATCGTCGAGCCGGAACGCGTTCGGGTCCGCGCCAAACCCACCCTGACTCGCCAGGGCGCTCTGATCGACCACGACGGCATCAGGTTCGGTCAACAGCGCCTGCACAATCGCCGCATCGTCCTCGTACCCCCGCGCCCGCTGCGAAAACGCCCAGGTTGTTTCCTTCAGAAAGCCTTCATCCATGCCACGGACGAGGTAGCTTCGCCACGACTTCTGGCCAGGACGCCGCATGTTCACCTGATAATTCGTCGTTGCCTGGCCGGCCGCCTCAACGAAGCTAGTGGGATCAACCCCACGCTCCTTCAGGAGCGCCAGAAACGTGCTAGTGTCCCCGATTGGATTGGTCTGCGCCTGATCCGCGCGGATGTCCCAACCGGCGTTCGCTTCGTCCCCAAGGAAGATATTGACGAAGTTCTCGTTGATCGTCGCGAACATGACGAGGGAGAAGACGATCAGGCTAAACATCGCGATCGTCATTCCGGTGCGCCCCTTGGCGGCCCCAGGGAAAGCGACGGCGGTGCGCACCGCCGGGAGCTTCGACCGGAAGATGCCTCCGATAGCGCTCAGGGCGGCCAGCAGCCAGTCGAGGTTCTGGACGATGACGATCGTTGCCCCGGTCACCATCATGATGCCCGAGAGAAAGAACATCTCGATGTCCCCGTTGAGCTCGCCAAACAGCTTCGTTGAGACGCTGTCTGGAAGCAGCCAAAGAACGACGATGTACAGCCCCACGACACTGAAGACCGGCCGGCTCGGCGCACCGAAGAAGCGAAGCAGCAGGGCCACGCCAAACGGGAGCAAGCTCATGCCGAGATAAAACGGGAACGCGCTCTTGGCGCTCGCGCCCGCCAGCGTTGCCCCTGCGCCGATGAGCAGGAGCAAGGCGCTCCAGACTATGGTCCGCAGCTTGCGCTTCGGCGAGGAGACATCAGGAATGTCGCGAATTGCGGCAACGATGTTCAACCGGCTCACCTTCCAGGACGCACCGACGACCGCGATGAAGGTGATGACAACTCCCAAGCAGTATGCGACGACCATGCTCCGCAGTGTGACATGCGGCTCAATGTCCAAAAAATCGCCGAAAAGCGGCGCGATGCCAAGGCCGATCGCGTAGGCAGCGCCCACGCCGAGCACGACTCCAACCAGACCGGCTGCAATGGCATAGCCCGCTCCTTCAGCAACGAACTGCTGCACAATCTGTCGGCGCTGTGCGCCAATCGCGCGCGCCATGCCAATCTCCGGGCGCCGCTCGGCCGCCAGCATCGTGAAGATCAGGACAATAAGGAGGATGCCAACCGCGATCGAGAACAGGCCGAAGACGATGAAAAACGTCGTGAAGATGCTGGCAAAAAGCTTCGCCTGGTCGATCAGATCTTTCTTGATCGTGTCAACCCCGACCGGCTCCCCTGCGAGCAACGTCTTTAGCTCATCAGTTACCCGGTCGGTCAACGCCATGCCAGTGCGCAGGTCACCGGTATTGGACACAGCCACCGCAGTGAGCAGCCCCTCCTGCCCAGTCTGCTGCTGCAACCAGTCGAGTTTGACAGCCATGCCAGGCGTGGTCGGATCAAATCGCCCACTCAACGGCGAATCTTTGGCCACCGCCTGGACGGTAAGGAAATACGGCCGGTTTTGAAACGTGAAGCCGATAGTGTCGCCCGGCTGCGCTCCCAGCTTGTCGGCTAATTCCTGGCTTATCACCGTCTCGGTGTCCGCTAGCGCCGCAAAATCTATCGAGTTACCGTCGACATCGGCCAGTCCACCAAACTGCGGGACGCGCGCTGGATCGATGCCCACCACGTACACGGCGGGCTCTGCCTGGACAATGCGCCCCTGCTGAAACAATTGCATGATGTTCGCACCGGCCGCGGGTGCTGGTCCTTCGATCAAGGCGACGGGCACCTGCTCAATCAAGACCGGCATCAACCCGTCAACCAGGCCAGTGTCCTGAAAGTGGGTCTCAATGCGCTGAAGCATCTCCTGCGGCAAGCGCGCCCGCTCGTTGATCGCCGTGCCGATCGCCCCTTCCGCATCCTCTTGCTTGCTCGCGACGACGAGCTCGTCGGTCGGCCCCAGGCTACGATAGGTTTCCAACGTGGCCGAGTAATCGATCGTGTCGCCGGTGCCTAGCGCCGCGGCGATGATGAGGGTGCTCAGCATCAGCCCAATCACGATCAGCACCGTCTGAGCCTTGCGGCGCGGAATGTTGCGCACGCCCATCTTGAAGATGACAGGCCGTCGCCACGCCACCCAGGCCACCGAAAAGAGACAGATGGCCAGCAGTACCAGGAGCACCACCATGATCGAGGACATGGGGATGCCAAAGATTTCACTCATCTTGGTTGCCCTCCGGGAGCCCGCTTACCATCCTCGGCCACTAGCGTCACCGTCCCGCGGCCACGACACGCGCGCCTTCGCCCGTGCGGCCACCGGCATCGTTCCCGCTTCCACGCCACGCACCGTGACCAAGGCCCAGGGCCCCGGGAGTCTCCCCGACGATCTGCCCGTCTCGCATGCGGATGATGCGGTCGCAGCGATCACCGATCGCCGGGTCGTGCGTCACAATCACGACCGTCAGGCCGATCCGTTCATTAAGATCGCGGATCAGGTCGATGATCTCATTGGCCGTGTGCGAATCGAGCGCGCCAGTGGGCTCGTCGGCCCAGACGATTGCTGGATCGTTGACGAGTGCCCGCGCGATCGTCACACGCTGGCGCTGCCCGCCGGACAACTCTGCTGGCCGGTGCTTTGCCCATTGGGCCAATCCGACCGCCTCCAGCGCCGCCATC
>JBHOQQ010000144.1:0-52272 GCA_042408955.1 Thermomicrobiales bacterium | reverse complement strand
GCACCGTGCTTGGCGGCGATGCGAAAGATCTCTTCCCGCTTCGCTGCCAGCAACTCAATCGGCGTCATTCGTGTCCTCCTCGCTGTCGTCATCCTGCTTCTCCATCGTACAATCTGCCGTGCCATTGCCGCAGGAGACGATGATGCGCATCTACATGGCTGGTCCGATGTTTACCCAAGCCGAGGTGGAGTACAACCTGCGGTTAGCGGCCAAGCTGCGCGCCCTTGGGTTCGAGGTCTATTGCCCGAACGAGAGCGAGCCGATCAACGATAAGTCGCGCACGGATATTACCCCACGCCTGATCTACGACACGGATATCCAGGCTCTCGAATCGTGCAACGTGCTGCTGTGCCAAGTGAGCGAGGATTCCGGCACCAACTGGGAGGCCGGATACATGGATTGCCTCTCGCGGCATGTCGATCCTCAGCGATATTACGGCGTCATCGGCCTCGCCACTGATATCCGGCTGCGCACCCCTCCCGATCCCGCGAAACCCGGCGTGGAAAACCAGGCATACTATCTCAATGGCCTTGTCGTCGGCGGTCTCCAGCGCTCGCTAGGCATCTACCTTGACGAGGAATCGGTTTTCGCCCGGTTGCTCGAAATCCGCCGCGAGCGTGAGGAAGCGTGACCGTGGCACAGTTCCTGGGCTGGCATGGATCGCCCAAATGGTGGACCATGTCTCCCAGCACGCCAAGATTCCAGTGTGCCGACCAGCAAAGAGGAGTGCTCCGTGCAAAAGATTGCCGCCCAGCAAGTCGCAAAACGGATCTACGATAGCGTGATGGCACCCACCAAGGTGGCCTATGAGACTGAGCGGGCCGAGGCGCCTTCCGAACCGGCGCCAGATCTCCCCGACTTACACGGCCAGATCGTCCGGGATGAGACCGGCGCTGAGCTCGGCACTGCCCACCGGCTGAGCGACATCGCGGTCTACTTGGTGTTCGATGGGTACGGTACGCCGCGCGATCTCTTCGACCGTCTAGTAGAAGATCCCGGCACCCGCCTGTACGTCCAGCGCGACGAGCGCGGGCACATCATCGGACTGCTCTACGTACCGGATCCGAGCCGCCTTCCACAGCGGCCAGCCGGTCTGCGGGCAGACGAAGTCTAACGATATGACAGGGTGATCCGGGATGCGCGTGCTGGCGGTTGATCTGGGCAGCACCAGCGGACGGGCTGCCGCCGGCCACTTCGATGGGGACGCACTCCTCATTGAAGAGGTGCGCCGATTTCCGAACGATCCGGTCCGCATCGGGGACCGTCTGTATTGGGACATCCTGCGCCTGTACCACGAGGTGAAGCAAGGAATCCTCGCCGCTTCCCGCAAGGCTGGCCCGCTGGCGGCGATCGGCGTCGACGCATGGGGCGTCGATTTCGGCTTGCTCGATGCAGCCGGTGAGCTCCTGCGTACTCCCTATCACTACCGCGATCCGGCGACCATTGGCGTCATGGAGCGTGTCTGGCAGATCATTCCCGCGGACGTGATCTTCCAGCGCACGGGTGTGAGTGCGCTCCCGATCAACAGCCTTTACCGGCTCGTGGCGCTGGCGGAATCGCCAGGCTCGCCCCTGAGCCGGGCCCATGCTCTCCTCCACATTCCCGATCTGATCCGCTATTTCCTCACCGGTGAGCAAACGAGCGAGCGCACCATTGCCAGCACCTCCGAGTGCCTGGCACTCGCGACCGGGGATTGGGATTGGGATCTCCTCCGGCTTCTGGCGCTGCCGACCCGCATCTTCCGGCCGATCGTGGACGCTCCACGCCTTGCCAGCCCGCTCTGCCACTCGGTGCAAGAAGAGCTTGACGTGCCCGCCATCCCGGTCGCTATCGTTGCCGCGCACGATACGGCCTCGGCAGTAGTAGCGATCCCATTGTCAGATGACGTGGCGTTCCTCAGTTGCGGCACCTGGGCATTGCTGGGCGCGGAGGTGCCCAAACCGGTGGTCGATGCGCGGGTGCGAGCCTGGGGCTTCACCAACGAAGGTGCGCTTGGCGGTGCCTTCCGCCTGCTCAAGAACATTCCCGGCCTGTGGCTGGTGGAGGCGTGCCGCCGCGCCTGGTCTGCGGCAGGCATGGCCTTCTCACACGACGAATTGCTCGAAGCTGCGAAGGCGGCGCCACCCTTTACCGCGCTGATTGATCCAGGCGCGCCGGAATTTCTCAATCCCCCGTCAATGCCGGATGCGATCCGGGCGTGGTGCGTGCAAACTGGTCAAACGCCGCCGGAAGAGCCGGGCCCGATGCTCCGCGTCATTCTCGAAAGCCTGGCACTGACGTTCCGCCGCACGCTCGACCAGCTTGAGGCGCTGCTTGACCGGCGCTTTTCCGCGCTTCACCTGGTAGGCGGTGGCGTCAACAACACGCTGCTCTGCCAGTTGACCGCCGATGCGATCGGCCGCCCCGTGCGCTCTGGTCCGGTGGAAGCGACGACGGCCGGGAACATCATCGCCCAACTGATGGCCCTTGGCGGCATCGGCAGCCTCGCCGAAGGGAGGGATCTCGTGCTCCGCTCATTTCCGCCACGGGTGTATGAGCCGCAAACGACCGGCAGCGCGACCGGTCCCGGCCCGGTGCCGCGGCAGGCTGATTGGCAAGAAGCAGCCGAGCGGCTGGCCAGCCTGATCGCGACTCGGGCATGCTGAGCCAGACATGCCGCTGCCTAGTGCTTTGACGGAGTGCCGCACCGCACGCCGTGCACCTCGGCACGAGGAGCGATCTTGGGGAGTGCATCCGGGCAAGCGGCGCTCTATCATGCACATAGGTGCCCGTGCTGCGATTACCAGGAGACTCGATGCGCGACGACCGAGAAGACGCAATTCCGCCATCTTCCGCTCAGCCCGAGGAGAGCGATGATCTGGCCGAGCTTGAGCCACGGTTTGACTTGCGCCGGGGATTGCGCGTGCTCATCATCGTCGGCCTGATCGTCATGATCATCTCGGTTATCTGTATCGGGCTAGACAGCAGGTATTCGTAGGGGGCATTAGCCGTGTGCCTTCGGCCGTCAGGTGTCAGCCATCAGGGGCTGGAGGGTGCGATGCATCGCGCCTCCGTCTGTTAGTCCTCATCTCCAACCCCTGTGTCCAAGATTGGGAGCGGGGCGAAATGGTGGGCGCGCACCGGGCGTCCCTGCCCGGTTTCCCGGGTCCGGCTCCGACATGGCAGGGGGGATCGCCGAGATCGCCCAGGGCACACACATATTCGACGATGCATTGAGAGGGGAAGCCTACGCTCAGCCCAATCGCGCGGGGCAGGAGCGCGGGCACGTTCGTCCCGCGTGATGGCCGACATCGCCTGCCAGGCGCCGGGAATCCGCGAGTCCCGGCGCATAACGGGCGGGCGCGATTCATCCGCGCCCCTACGGGCTATCGGGTCGCTCTTGGCGGCTCGGGAGGCCGCAGATGCCTCCCTCACGTATCACTCGTCGCTCGAAGCTCGGAGCTCGAAGCTCACGTCTCCCCCAGCCCCAATTACTCCATCGTGTCCAATACGCAGGCGATATCGTCAATCGTCGTTCGGGGGTTGACGATGCAGAGCCGCGCCGCCGGAGCGCCTTGGAACCGCGTCGGCATCACGAAGGCGATCTGCTCCGCCAGCAATCGTGCCGACCACGCATCATAGTCGTCAGATCCCCAGCCGCGCCGGCGGAACAGCAGCACCGTGAGCTCTGGCTCCAGCAGCAACTCCAAGTACGGCCGTGCGCGAATCGCCTCGGCCGCCTGCTGCGCCGTTTCCAGTGTTGCCTCGATCGCGGCGGCGTAGGCACGCGTGCCGTGCGTCACGAGGGAGAACCAAAAGGGGAGGCCACGCGCGCGCCGTGTCAGATGCACGGCATAGTCCGAAGGATTCCACTCCTGCCGCTCGTTGACGGCTTCCAAGTAGGCCGCGTGCTGCGTATGCGCGGCAGCGGCGATCGCGGGCTCGCGGTAAATGAGCGCGCAACAATCATATGGCCCAAAGAACCATTTATGAGGATCGACGATGAAGCTATCCGCCTTCTCGATCCCGGCAAAGGCAGCGCGTTTGCTCGGTGCCGCCAGCGCCGCCAAGCCATAGGCACCGTCGACATGCAGCCACCAGCCTCGCTCCTGGCATACCTCAGCGATGCCGGCGAGGTCATCAATTGCTCCCGCGTTTGTCGCCCCGGCCGAGGCCACGACTGCAACAACTCCTTCGTCACCCCACTCGGCTACAACCTGCCGAATCGCCTTTCCGGTCAGCCGGTCGCGCTCATCCACCGGTGCCACCAGGAGATCTACGTCGAGAATCCGGGCGGCCGCGGCGACAGAGGAGTGCACGGCAACGGAGGCAATGACGCGCCAGCGCGGCGGACGGGCATCGCGCGAGCGGCTAGCAGCCGCGTGCCGCGCGACGTGCAGCGCCGACAGGTTCCCCAAGGTGCCGCCAGGAACGAAGGTGCCCCCTGCACCCGGTGGGAAGCCGGCCAAATCGGCCAGCCAGCGCAGCGCCTGGTTCTCCGCGTACACGGCGCCGGCCGCCTCCAGCCAGCTCCCTGCATACATCGCGGATGCGCTCACAAGGAGATCAAAAAAGATCGATGCCTCCGTTGGCGCCTGCCCCACGAAGGCCATGTACCGCGGATGATCGATCGTCACTGTTGCCGGAGCGAGCACACCCATCCAGAGCTGGAGAGCCCGCTCCCACCCAATGCCATCGGGAGTGATCGCATGCCCGGCCTGCTGGGCAAGCGCCTCGGCCGGTTGCGGCGCACCAAGCCGGCCCGACCTCCGCCGCTCCAGCGCTGCTTTGAGGATGTGAGCGGCGAGCCGCTCCGTGTCGCTCGTTACGCCATGCATGCTGTCGTGCCCCTTCCCGCAAACTCATGCTACCACTCGGGATCAGCGCTAGGCCTTGGGGAATCGCGCTGGCTTCTGGGCCAAAAGACGAATGCCACCACGAGCCAGACCCAGCGGTCAGTCTACCGCCCGGCTGGACCGTCGAGCGATGGTGTATTTGCGCAAGCCATGCACAGGACGGCAGAGGCGTTTAGCATGGGCGATGCCGGGATCGCCGAGGTCCTGCATGATATTGAGATAGGCATACCCACGGCGGAGCAGCTCCTGGCAGGTGGCCTGTAACACGGCGGGAGAGCAGCCGGGCAGATCGAGATCGGCTTTCATGAAATGCCCCATCGCATAGCCGCCTGGTAGCAGCTCGTTGACGGTAAACCCCCGCACCACGCCATCGACGTCAAGCCCGAGACACAACAGGCGGTGATCATCTCCGAGCGCTACCAGCCGGTTGAAGGCGTGCAGCTCATGCCGCGCCGCCTCGGGGCAAGGCTGACGCGCAATCCACGCTTCAAACAGCCGCAGCATCGCCGTGCGCGCGGCGGGATCGGCCAGCGACAACACCCGTGCCTCCACCGCGTGCCGCGC
Source organism: Thermomicrobiales bacterium (assembly GCA_042408955.1). Lineage (GTDB taxonomy): Bacteria > Chloroflexota > Chloroflexia > Thermomicrobiales > UBA6265 > CALGSZ01. The sequence continues at coordinate 46,873 of JBHOQQ010000144.1, read as the reverse complement.
TCGGAGCTGCCGAATCACATGGCGCTTGTTGCGGAATTTACCTCCGGCCAAGGTGCTCCACGCTTCCGTGGAGAGTACGTGATCCACGTTGGCCACATCCTCAGTCACGATGAAGCGCTGGCCAAGCCGGTGATCAGCAGCGACAACGGTCTCCGGCACCAAGCGCAGCCTCGGCACCAGCCCCTTGCACGCCGCATCGTCCAGGAGCATGGCGACGGTTTCCGCTATGAGATTGACACCGATCAGCGAGTAGACGCGCTCTCCCGAGGAATAGTCGGAAAACCGCATGACGAGATTGCCATGAAGCCAACCGAGCTCGGTGCCAAGGTAACCGTGCCAGCACCACATCAGCAGAAAATTGAAGTCAGAGTACGGCGGGAACCGGTCCACCCACGCTTCGACGAGCGGGCGGTCGGTCCACGCCAATGGCTTGAGCTCCGGGAAGTGCGGGATGGCTCCGGTGAGCAAGGGTGGCAGCATCACCGCGGGCATCGCGCTCGACTCACATCGCGGAACCACCTGCTCGCTCACCACGCCCTCATACACTCCTCAGCTGTTATCCCCCAAAAGTACTAGGACGTTGGTCCTCATCCTAATGGCCGCGGGTCTGGAGGTCAAGCGCTGCTCGGGAGCAAAGCTGCTTCGTGGTTTCCTGGATTTGGGACGTTTGGCCGATGTAGCACCCACCCGGCCACACCTACCATGGCATCAGTGGCGCCAAGCCTGGCGTCGGACGATGCCCTTGGCCAGAGGGTACGGCTCGCTCTTCCGGCCTCGGAGCAGACTGCAGGCGAACATACGGTGGGCACCGTTTCTCTCAGTGGCACATCTCTTCCCTCTAGGAAGCTTGCGCCGGGCGATCACGCCTGGTGGGTATTCCTGGTTGCCGGTCTGCTCGGCATCGCGGGTTTTCGCTTGCTGCCCGAGCATTTCGTGGTCTACGGCTACACCGCGTTTGGCGCCGCGGGAGTCCTGGCAGTGCTCGGGGGCATTCTCCGGAACCGTCCAACGGTGGCCCTCCCCTGGTACGGACTCGCCGCCTCTCTCACGCTGCTCGTCGCTGGCGATCTGGTCCTGAACAACTACGCGGCGCTGTTTCACGAAGAAGCACCATTCCCTAATATCGCGGATGCGCTGTTTATCACTGGCAACCTGAGCGTGGCGTTGATGCTGGCTCTGCTCGCCCGGCGGCGCGCCGCGCCTGGCGACATCGGCAGCTACGTCGATGCCCTCATCGTTGTCACGACCGCGTCGGTGTTGTCGTGGATCTTTCTGATGGTTCCCTACGCCACGGACCCGAGCCTGACACTGCTTCAGAAGCTCGTTGCCATTGCTTATCCCACTTTCGACCTGGCGATGCTCGTCGTCGCCGCACGCCTCATCTTCGCCGGTGGCGTGCGCACACCCGCCTTCTGGCTCGTGATCGGGGCGTTGACCGCAAGCATGGTGACCGACACCATCTTCTCGGTGCTGGTGCTGGAATATGGCGAGATCGGACGGGGGCACATCATCGAGCTAGGCTGGCTGCTGTGGTGGGTTCTCTGGGGCGCGGGCGCGCTTCACCCGTCCATGCGCACGCTGACCGAGACCGGTCCGGAGCGTCCCCTGCATATCACCGGGCGAAGGCTTGCGATCCTCGCGAGTATCGCGCTGATCGTTCCCGGTGCCGGGTTCGTCGAAGGATGGCGCTCCGGAATCTCTGATCACATTGTCATTGCCGCCGGCTCGGCAACCCTGTTTGGTCTTGTACTGTGGCGCATGCGCGAGCTGATCGTCGCCGTCGAGACCGCCCGAAGCCGTCTTTCCCGCGCACTGGAACGCGAGCGCGTGCTGCGCTCGGCCTCAGCCTCGCTGGTCGCCGCTCCGAGCCGAGAGGCGATTTGCGACGCCGCGCTGATGGCGATCTCCGAGCTGACCGGTCTTGCCATCCCGGTCCGGATCCTCTTGGGCACCCCGGAGACGATGACCGTGGTGGCAACATCTGGCGGGCTGCAACCCACCCGGACAGACTTTCCCCTCAAAGGCTCTGCGCTGGAGCCACACTGTTCGGTCCTCCGCTCTCGACGGTCGCTCTTCGTGCCACACGCTGCCGCGCCGAGCATCTGGGAAGCGCTCGGCATGGGCGAGTGGCCCGAGATCGGCCTCTTCCCGCTGGCGGCCGGCTCAGATCAATGCGGCCTCATTCTTGTTGCTGGTCTAGATGCTCACCAGGAAGGCGTGACCGCCGGCCTGGAAGTGCTCGCCTCGCAGGTTACCCTCGCGCTGGAGCGGACCGCGCTGGCGGAGGATCTGCTCCGGCGGCAAAGTGAGGAGCGATTCCACACGCTGGTGCGCAACGCCTCCGATATTATCCTCATTGTCGATGCCAATGGGATTATTCAGTATGCCAGCCCATCGGTGGAACGGGTGCTTGGCTATGAGCCGGCATGTCTGACTGGCCAGGACAGCCTCCGGCTCGTCCATCCCGAAGACCAGGAGGAGGTCCGCGCCTTCCAAGCCAACCTGGCAGAATCGCCGGGCCTGACTCGCGCCATCGAGTTCCGCATGCAGCATCAGCGCGGCGAATGGCATTACGTCGAAGCGATCGCGACCAATCTCCTGGACGATCCAACGGTTCAGGGTATCGTCATCAACATTCGCGATATTACCGAGCGGAAGGAGGCCGAGGAGCGCCTGGTTTACCAAGCCTTCCATGATCCGCTGACCGACTTGCCGAACCGCGCCTTGTTCATGGATCGCCTGCACGTGGCCCTGGCTCGCGCGGCCCGGCGGGAAGAAGAAGCGGCAATCCTCTTCCTGGACCTCGACCGGTTCAAGGTGGTAAACGACAGCCTTGGACACGAAGCAGGCGACCGGCTGCTTGTCGCTGTGGCCCAACGCCTCAAGCGGTGCTTGCGCGAAGGCGACACGGCTGCCCGGCTGGGCGGCGACGAGTTCATCATGCTGCTCGAAGACGTTCGCTCGGTTGAGGAAGCCGTGGCGGTCGCGGAACGGGTCGCCAGCGAGCTCCGCCGCCCGTTCCCTATTGATCACCGGGAAGTGTTTGTGACCGCCAGCATTGGCATCACGATCAGCCGGGCTGGACAGCGGCGGCCTTTGGAGCTCCTGCGCGAAGCAGATATCGCGATGTACCAGGCCAAGGCACACGGCAAGGCGGGCTGGGCCGTCTTCGATGCCGAGATGGGCACTGCCGCTGTGAAGCGGCTGGAACTCGAAACCGATCTCCGCCGCGCTATTGAGCGCCAGGAATTTGAGGTCCACTATCAACCTGCGATCGATCTGGATGATGGGCGGGTCGCGATGATGGAGGCGCTGGTCCGCTGGCGCCATCCAGAGCGCGGTATCGTTTCACCGCTGGAGTTCATCGCGCTCTGCGAGGAGACGGGCCTGATCGTGCCACTAGGCCGCGCGGTGCTGGAACAGGCGTGCGAGCAGGGGGTTCGTTGGTACCAGCAGTACGGGCCGACCGCGCCTTCTGTGAGCGTCAACCTCTCAGCCCGCCAGGTGGAGCATCCCGCGATCGTTGACGACATCGCCGCCGTGCTCAACAAGACAGGTCTTCCCGCGACGATGCTGACGCTTGAGGTCACCGAGACGTTCGCCGCGCAAGATGCTGAGTCAAACAAAGAAACCCTGCAGCAGCTGAAGAATCTTGGCATTCACCTGGCCATCGATGATTTCGGGCGCGGCTATTCCAGCCTCGGTTATCTGAAGCAGTTACCGGTGGATATCCTCAAGATCGACCGCTCATTCGTGCAAAATCTCGATCACGATCCAGAAGACGCAGCGATCGTGGCGGCCGTGACAACGCTCGCGCACACGTTGGGCATGCGGGTCACCGCCGAGGGGGTTGAAACGTCGCAGCAAGTGGAGCGTGTGCGCAGCCTGGGTGTTGACCTGGGTCAGGGGTTTTTCTTCTCCAAGCCGCTGACCGCGGAGCTTGCCACCGCACTCCTGGAGATGAACGCGCTCGTTCTTGCAGAGCGCCGGGCAAGCCCAGCAGCGGGTGAGACCGCGTTGCGGCAAGCGCGCTCAGGGATCGGTGCTCAGCGTTCCGCGGCCATAATCCAGACATAATGGGGAGCACCGTCGCCAAACGGTGTCCGGTCGTAGTCGCCATACTCTTCGACCGGCACCAGTCCTGCCTGACGAAGGAGGAGGCGTAGCTCCCGAGGAAAGAAGTGATGCCACGCCAGATCCTGCACGCGCGACACCCGCCGCCCATCGGCGTAGAAGATTTCCCAAACGTGGGTGGCGTATTCCGTTTGCGTAGCGGTGTCGTAGCGGTTAGTCGTGTAGAACGAGAGGAAGCGCTGGACTCCTGGCGCTGGATCGGTCCAATCAAGCTCCTTCCGCATGAGCGGGAAGACCGCCGTTCGCGCCTCCGCGAGCACCGGCAGCATCGGCGTGAACACATCAATAGCAAAGCGCCCTCGGGGAGCTAGATGCCGGCGCGCGCAGTCGAGGCAGGCGATCTGATCATCTAGCTCATGTAAATACGCGAGATTGTTGAAGCCACAAATAATGAGATCGAACGGACCATCCGGCTCAAGACACGCGAAATTGCGCATGTCGCCGTGCAAAAAGCGAACGGCACTGCTGCCAGCTAGCGGCGACGCCGCCAATTTCTCCTCTGCGCGCTGCAGAAACGGCTGACTCAGATCCAACCCAATGATCGTGAAGTCTGGGCGAAGCTCACGCCCGCGCGCGGCAAGCGCGAGCGTGATCCTTCCCGTGCCAGCGCCAAGGTCAAGCACGCGCCGTGGCTGATCGCGTTCGAGGAGCCAGAGCCAGAAGGCAAGATCATCCCGAAACGATCCGGTCGCCAGGTCATAAACAGCGGCGTCCTCCCAGAACATCATGCTGGCTTACGCGCCGGCCGCTGCTTGGGCCGCGGCAACACCCGCGATTCCGAGCCGGTCCGCCTCGGCACGCAACGCCGCGATGACCTCGCGAATGACATCGTCCAGCGGCACACCGAGTAACTCCGCCCCGCGTGCGATCTCCTCCCGGCTGACCTTGGCGGCAAACGCTTTATCCTTCATCTTCTTTCGGACCGACGAGACTTCGACGCTATGGATGCTCTTGTCTGGCCGGACGAGCGCGACCGCCGTCACAAAGCCACTGAGCTCATCGACCGCGCGCAGCGTTCGTTCCATTTCCGAGACCGGCTCGACGCCGCTGTAGTCGGCGTGGCTGAGGATCGCGCGGCAAACCTCCTCTCCCCAGCCCTGCTCCCGGAGGTAGGCAACAGCGACAAATGGGTGGCCGGTGTCGCTCAGCTCCAGATTCGGATGCCGCTCGTAGTCCAGATCGTGCAGCAACCCGACCGCGCCCCAGAGATCCTCATCTGCACCCGCACGGCGAGCGAAATGGCGCATGCAGGCAGAGACAGCCTCGCAATGCTTGCGCAGGCTATCACTCTGGACCCACTCGTGCAGGAGTGCTCGCGCTCGTTCTGTCCGCTCCAGTTCCATGCTCCTTCTCCAGTCATCATCCAAGCACGTTTGCAACCATTGTACGGTGTGATGGGGCTAGGGGCTGGGGGCTAGGGGCTAGGGAGGTGTCAGGAGTCAGAGGTCGGGGGGCAGTCGAGGGGCTAGGGGGTTAGGGGCTGGGGGCTAGGGAGGGGTCAGCCATCAGTGCGACGTCACGCACCATGAGTGGGCGCGATGCAGTGCGCCCGTCCGGCCCGCACGCGTCCGGCGGCATCGGGCGGGGCGGGCTCGCTGGAGGGCGACGCATTGCCGAAACAGGCGCATAAAGCGCACCACCACGCCAGCGTCGCGCGGGGCGAAAGACCTCGCTCCCTCGCTGTGCTCGGGACACGGCTCACCACGCAGACGGCGCCCCCTCAAGGGGGCTGGAAGGCTGACACCTCCGCCCGGCGTCCCTCCCCGGCATTGGTTCGCGACGGCGCGGGCATGCTCCCTGCAAAATCTCGTGCATGCTCCGTCATTCCGTTCGCGATCGCGCGGGAGTGCGAAGCGAGGAAGCTCTCGCGTTGCTGCCGCGCAGCTCGGCAGCCCGAGGCAGCCGCCGCACTCCGGTCATCCCGTTCGCGATCGCGCGGGCGTGCGGAGCGCGGGATCTCGATGCCAATCAGGACAGCCGGCTTGAGCCAGCTTTGCGATCTCAGCGCGGGGCTAAAGTCCCCGCGCAATGGCGCTACGCCGTGTCCCGAGCATGGGGAGGAAGGGGACGTTCGCCCCGCGCGATGGGCTGAGCGGACAACCCGACCGAGACGATCGACGGAATTCCTGTCTCCGCGATGGCCGGCACCACCCATCCGGCGGTGGGCCTCCGCGCGTCCCGGCGCACAACAGGTGGGCGCGATGAATCGCGCCCCTACAATGCCTGACGGCTGATAGCTCACACCTCGGAGCTCGGAGCTCGTAGCTTCCCCCAATCCCTGACGGCTGACAGCTGATGGCTAACGGCTCCCCAGCCCCCAACCCCGATCCCCTAGCCCCCATACCGACCCCCGACCCCTGACTCCTGACCTCTCCCTAGTCCCTAGCCCCCATTCCCGACACTGGCCGTCGAGATCGTCACGGAGCCATCGCGAAGGCGCACCGCGGTCGGGCGGACGCGCGCTTGGGCCATGAGTTTGGCTAGGTGCTCTTCAAGCACCTCTGCCACCTCGGTGGCATCGAGGACGCGGCGCGCGGGACCGCTCAGGCCCGGATTCGCAAGCTCCACGCGTCCCCGGCGCACCGCCGGCTCAGCTTGGAACGTGCTTTGCACGCCATAGAGCGAAAACTCGACCACGATGTAATCAGGAGTGATACGCACGCGGACATCTGTCAGTGGCTCATAGGCCGCGGTGTTCGCCGCGATACTCGCATTGATCGCATCCTCCGTCAAGACCAGACGCTTGCTCGGACGCAGAACTCCCGGATCGATCGCCGCAACCTGGGTCGCGATCGCGGTGCTCACTTCGTTTTGTACTGCCGCTTGGATCCTCGGTTGGATCACCGACCAGCCGAACGGCGCCGCGACGATGCCGATGATCATGAAGGCAACGAGTCCAAGGAGCCACCCACCGGGGCCGGACGGGTGAGGTTCGGCACGATCATTCGACGCAGGTGCCAGGGAGCCCGCCGCCCGGGACTGACCGACCATGCTCGCTGACACAGCCTGAGCGCGTGGAGCACCGGCCATACTGGAAAACGCAGAGGTCAACGGCGCAAAGCGGTGGGTGACATCGATCGGCCGCGTGGCCTGCAGCGACGGATCGCCAGGGGGCACGAGGTCAATGACAACGCTCGTTTCCCCGTTCTGGCTAAGCTTCGGCGAGGAAGCCGGCTCCCACAGCGCGCGTGCCTCGGCGGCTGGAATTAGCTCTCGGCCGCACCGGGCGCAGATGGTGAGCCGCGCGGGATTCGCCGCGCCGCATGTCGGACAGGTGCGCCCAACCGGACGAGATGCCTCTTCGCCGCTCTGCCGGCGCCGCCGGATCCCCATGGTGTCACTCCTTGCTCATTCCTCGCTCCACGGTGCGCATCACTCCTTCCCGGCTCCCCCTAGCCCATCTCTGCCAAGAATGATGGATCCACGGCAAATGCCTCGGCCACCCCAAGCCGCTCCATCACCACGAAGCTTAGCGCGTTCGTCAGCGACACCGCCCGCGAGCCTTCCTGGGTGATAAGGCGGCGCGCCCGCTCTTCATCTTCCTCTGGAATGTGATAGACCGGCAGCCGCATCTCGCGCAGCCACCGCTTTGCGACCTCCGGTCCGACCCCTGTCACGAGCAGGTCGTAGGCCTCAACGACAACCGCATTCGTGGTGAACAGCTTGTATCCCGACGCTACCAGCGAGCGATACGCCTCCACCGCCGCCGCGTGCGTGGCGTCGTCGCGATCGACGAGCGCCACGATCGCCGACGAATCAACAAATGCTACAGGAGCTTGCGCGGCAGAACGACGTCCTTGCCGTGTATCCATCAGCGCCTCCACCAGAACGCGCGCCGGTATGCCTCTTTCCCCTCCGCGATATTCGACCCCCCACCTGCCCCAATACCGATAACAGGGCCGAGTGGATCAATCTCGGCAGCAATAGGAATCTTGTGCAGAAAGCCACGCTCTGATCGAAGCGAGTCGCGAAAGCTTTCGAGCTCGGCTTCCGGAATGAACCACTGACCACCGATCCGCTGACCCCTGAGTCGCCTCTCACGCAGATAGCGACGCACCTGCTCGGTCGACCGGCCGAGCCGTTCAGCCACGTCCGCGACGGTGAGCAACCCCTGCCCCTCCACCACCCGTCACCCCCTTTCCGCGAAGCGCCTGCCAGTCACCTCCACCATGCACATGTTACGATCGTTCTCTCGTGGTTGCATGCAACAACGATTATGATCTCACCAGACCAAGCCAGCTCTTGCTGCATTATAGGAGCGCCCCTTGGCACGTGCGATGCCCCAAGAGGAGCGATATTCACCGACTTGGTACCGATGGATACGATATGCTGACAGCGCGCGGAAGGAGGGAGGATGACCTCGCGAATCGTGACCACGGAATGGGCTTGGCGACCAGAAGTTGCTGCGACGCCGCTCGCGCCGGGATTATGGCAGCTCGATCTCGGCTTCCAGGGCCGGTCTGGCGTCATCGCTGCCTACCTGCTGGCAGGCAACGGCCAGCTCGCGCTCGTAGAGACGGGACCGTCCACGACGCTTCCAGCATTGGAAGCTGGCATCACGGCGGCAGGGTTCAACTTAGCTGAGCTCACCCATGTGCTCCTTACGCATATTCACCTGGACCACGCTGGCGCCGCAGGTCCCCTCGCCCGCGCCAATGCCAGGCTTCAGGTTCACGTCCATCCGATTGGCGCACCGCACTTGGTCGATCCCTCCCGCCTCGTTGCGAGCGCGGCGCGCATTTACGGAGACCAGATGGGACCGCTGTGGGGAGAAGTCGCGCCGATCCCTCCCGAGCAGGTCCATGTCTTCAGCGACGACGCACTCTTGACGGTAGCCGGGCGGCGACTTCATGTTCGCTTCACCCCGGGGCATGCCTCTCACCATGTCGCGATCTTCGATGAGACGACCGGTGGCATCTTCACCGGGGATGTCGGGGGCATTCGCATGCCGGGAACCACCTACATCTGCCCCCCGACACCCCCACCGGACCTGGATCCCGATGCCTGGCGAGCCAGCGTCGCGCGTCTCCGAGCGTGGCCGGCACGCCGGCTCTATCTCACGCACTTCGGCACCTACGACGATGTGCACGAGCATTTGGACCGGTTGCTGGCCGAGCTCGATCAGTTCCTTGCCATCGGCAACGAGATAATCGAGCCGGCGCCGGACCGAGTGGATCAGGCTGCACTGACCGCGCGCATCCATCAGCGCATGGCCGATCAGCTCGGTCCGGTGCCAGAGGATCTCCTCGTCAACCTCGAATGGGCAACGCCGTCCTACATGGCTGCCCTCGGGCTGACGCGCTTGTTTACTCGGCGCCGCTAGGCAATCGCCTCGTCCACGCTGGCATCCTCTTCGCTCGCAACCGGGCGGGGAGCAAGCAAGGGCAATTGCAAGCACGCCATCATGTTGTCGTCGGCGGCAACACGGCAATGTCGTTCGAAGCCACAGCCAAGGCACCGGTGGACAATGACTTGCTCCCCGTTGCGCCGGAAAAACGTGCCGACCGGCGCCATGAGCGACCGGCAGGAGCTCGCGCGATCACCCGGTGTCTTGCCATCGACATGGCGCGAATAGAGGCAGAGCGGGCAGTGATTGCGATGACGGCCGCCCGAAACCGGTGCGCCGATAAACGCGCGGCAGTGCCCACATTTGAAGGCTTGCGGATCACTCCGCAGGTGTCGCCCGGATCGTTGGCGATCGCGTTGATCAGGCGCGCCATCCCGGTGGCTGCTGCGCCGGATCGAGAGCTTCTCGAAGACATCGAGATCTGCCTCCTCGTCCTCCCAGTGAATAGGTGGCACAGGAATGTCCTCCAGACAGCAAAGGCGGAAGAACAGGACGGCTGCTGTGCTGGATGGCGGCAAGCATCAGAACCCTCCCTTTCACGGCCCGGCAAAGCGGGCAGAGCGAATCACCCATGCATGACCAAGAACGGGCGGGATGGCTGCCGGGCAGGCCAAACACGCCCAGCAGTCACCGCGAGGGCCGTGACCGGGTTCGGTTCAGGCTGTATCGAGAGGAGAAACCACGCGGGACGGCACGAGGAGCGCGCCCGGATGTGCGCTGGCGCGGCACCGGGTACGCGGAGTGCCGGTTGGCTAGCGGGATGCAGGAACGCGACGCAGCCCGATCCTACCCGGCGAGCGCCGTGACAAGAATCGAGACGGGCTGCAACATCAATGCCTCCTTCAACGTGAGTGGACTAGCCAGATCCGCCCAGAGAGCAACGGATCAGCCGCCGCATGGCCCGCGGGGCAACGCGGCTCGCCGCATTCTAGGGTGTACAGGCACGGGTGTCAATGGGCCAGCCGCCTGCACACGATGCCCGTGGCAACGTGCACGAAGGGATGGTCTTGACAGCCTGGCGGAGTCTGGTATGCTGCACTTAATTCAGTGAATAAAGATAGCCCCGGTCCACCAGCGAGGATTCTCCGGGTATGGCTCGCCGTCTCCGATCCGCCAACCGCCGCCTGCTACGCGAGATCAATGCGACGCTCATCCTCGGCATCGTGCGAGAGCATGGACCGATCGCGCGCATGGACATTGCCACGCTGAGCGGACTCAGCCCAGCCACCGTCTCGGGCATCACCAACGAGCTCATCGCCCAAGGCCTGATCTACGAACAAGAAGCCGGTGCTTCAACCGGGGGCCGCCCGCCGATCCTCCTCTCGCTCAATCGTCAGGCCGGGCTGGTGCTCGGCGCCAAGCTGACCGAGCGGGAAATCGTCTCGGCGCTAATTGATCTCGATGCGGCGATCGTCGATCAACAGACCAAGCGTCTTCCTCCCGATCCTGGGCCGGAACAGGTGGTGGCCGCGATCGCCGCTCTCGTCTCCGATCTCCGCTCCCGCCGACCGCGGCAGCGTATTTTCGGGCTGGGTTTGGGCATGGCTGGCGTCATTGACCGGCGCGCTGGAGTTTGTCGCTTTTCACCATTCTTTCGCTGGCGCGACGTTCCACTCGGTCCCCTTCTGGCCGAGCGACTTGGGTTGCCCGTCATTCTCGACAACGACGTCAACACCCTCACGCTTGCCGAGCAGTGGTTCGGCACCGGCAGCGGCGTCTCCGACTTTCTTGTTGTCACCCTTGGCCGCGGCGTCGGCATGGGCATGATCCTGAACGGCCAGCTTTACCGTGGAGGATGTGGCGGCGCCGGAGAATTCGGCCATATCACGCTCGAGCCAGAGGGGCCGCCGTGCGATTGCGGGAAACGTGGCTGCCTAGAGGCCCTCGTGTCCAATCCGGCCCTGCTTCGTCAGGCGCGCGCCGTGGTGGGTCACGACGTCGATTTTGACGAGGTCGTGGCCCGGGCGCGCGACGGGGATGGCGCACTGCAGGCGATCTTCGACGGCGCTGGACGCAGGCTCGGGCTGGCGCTCTCGCATCTGGTCAATGTGTTCAACCCACGCATGATGATCGTTGGCGGCGAGGGGGCGCGCGCGGCTGATCTGTTCTTGCCTGCCCTGCGCGAGACGCTGGCAGCGCATTGCTTCGATGGGTTCTTCGACGACCTTCAGCTTGTGGTCGATCCCTGGGAGGACGATGCCTGGGCGCGGGGCGCGGCCGGGCTGATGCTAGAAGAACTCTTCCGCCCCACCCTCTACCGTGATGAGGAGCGCCCTGCGGCGTCCCTCACGACAGCACAGGCCCAGAGGCCGCCTGAGAAGGAGGGAGGGATGCAGACCAGACCGGGCCTGGTCCGCCGGAAAGAACATCAGTAAAAGCACCACCGAGCATTGTCGTTGTTGAGGGTGATGAATTCTGCAAATGTGGAGGACTGACCATGCTCCGACGCGTGCCATTCTCACTCGCTCTGCTCTTTGTCCTGACGCTCTCTGCGCTCGGTCCGGCCTCCGCGCAGGAGGGGACGCCTGCAGTCAACGAAAGCCTATCCGGCACCGTCACCTATTGGACTGCCTACAACACGGTTTCTCCGGAGTTTGAGGCCCTGACCAAGGAGGTGATTCCGGCCTTCAACAAGCGCTATCCCAACGTGAAGATTGATGCGCAGGCGATCCCGTATGACGACCTGCGCCAAAAACTGCTCACGGCGATTGCGGGTGGTCAGACTCCGGATTTACTCCGGTCGGATATCATCTGGGTACCGGAATTCGCCGAACTTGGCGCCCTCGCCAAGCTCGATGAGCTTATGCCAGATTTTGAGACCTACAAAGAGCGCTTCTATCCCGGACCGCTGGCCACTAACTTTTATCAGGGTCACTACTACGGTCTGCCGCTCGATACAAACACGCGTATCCTCTTCTACCACAAGGGGCTCTTCGCCGAGGCCGGTATCACCGAGCCGCCGAAGACGTTTGAAGACTTCGTGGCGGCGTGCGAGAAGATCAAGGCCCTCGGCAAGGCCGATACCTACTGCTATGCGGAAGGTGGCACTGGGGCCTGGAACGTTCTTCCCTGGATCTGGAGCAACGGCGGGGCGATCACTGATCCGGAGTACACCAAGGCGACCGGCTACCTCAACAGCGAGGCAAGCGTCGGAGCGGTGGCAATGCTGCGCGACTGGCTAAACAATGGATATCTCTCGCCGAGCATCCTCGGCGGGGGCATTGCCACGAGCGATGCGATCGGCAACGGGCAGGTGGCGATGATCGTCGATGGACCGTGGATGCCTCCAATCTTCCAAGCGCAGTTCCCGGATCTCCAATATGGCCTGGCACCGTTCCCTGCCGGTCCTGGCGGGAGCATCTCCGTCGTTGGAGGCGAGGATATCGTCCTGTTCGAGCGGAGCAAGAACAAGGAAGCGGCACTGGCGTTCCTCCGCTTCGTGCTCGAGGAAGAAGCTCAGATTGCGATGGGCAAGACCGGGCAGATGCCTGTCCTCAAGAGCCTCGCCGGCAATCCGGAGCTACCCGAATACTTCGCGGTCTTCCAGGAGCAACTGGCCACGGCCCAGCCACGAACGCCGAGCCCAGCCTGGCCGAAGATCGACGAGGCGATCAGCGCGGCGGTGCAGCAAGTCCTGCGTGGCGAGAAGGAGCCACAAGCCGCACTAGACGAGGCGGCGGCGACCGTTGACAGCTTGCTGGCGGGGTGAGTCTCCACCCCTCGTTGCTTTCCCAAGTCCAGGAGGGACTCGACGTCGTTGCGCTACGCTCTGTTTCCCTCTCTCCCGATCCTCGGAGAGGGGATGAGAGTGAGGGCCGATGGCTATTGCCCGATCCCAACCGACTGCTGCTCCGCTTGCCCGGGCCGGCACCTGCCGGCGCCGGCTCCGGCGCGCGATGCCCGCTTACCTGTTCATTCTGCCAGGTATGGCGCTCTTTCTCGGCTGGACCCTGTATCCGCTCGTCTACGCCTTCATCAAGAGCTTTACTGAGTGGAATCTGATCAAGCCGAGCCGCTTTGTCGGGCTCGCCAACTACCGGCGAGCACTTGAGGATCCGGTCTTCTGGATGGCGCTGCAAAACACCCTCTTCTACACGGTCGTCACCGTTCCCGGGCAGATGGTCCTCGGCCTGGCGGTTGCGTTGCTACTCGATGCGCCGCTGCGCGCCCGAGCATTTTTCCGCACGGTCTACTACATCCCGGTGGTGACGTCGTGGGTCGTCGTCTCGCTGATCTTTACCTATCTCTACAACAGCCAAGCCGGGCTCATCAACTGGGTGCTGCGCGATGGTCTCCACCTGATCGACAAGAATATCAACTGGCTTGGAGAACCATGGCCCGCCAAGCTCGCCATTGCCAGCTTGGGTATCTGGAAAGGCGTCGGCTGGACGATGGTGATCTTCCTGGCCGGGCTGCAATCAGTCCCGGCCAGCCTTTACGAGGCAGCCGCCGTTGATGGTGCCGGACGGTGGCGGCGCTTCCGCGATGTCACCCTCCCGCTACTGCGACAGACGACGGTCTTCGTTCTGGTACTGCTTACCATCGGTGGCTTCCAAGTCTTTATTTCCGTCTACATCATGACCGGCGGCAACCCACTGCATCGCACCGATGTCCTGCTGACCTACATGTACAGCAACGCCTTTGAGTTCCTTGACCTCGGTTACGGCGCCGCGCTCTCGTACCTCATCGCCGCGATGATCTTTTGCTTGAGTCTCATCCAGATCCGTCTTTTGCGCCGGCCGGTGGAGTACTGAGATGCACACACGCTCGTCATGGCTCGGAACCATCGCTCGGTACCTCCTCCTGACCTGCGGGGCGGTCATCACCTTGGCACCCTTCGCCTACATGGTCAGCACGTCGTTCAAGCCGCACGCCTTTGTGTTGGAACTGCCGCCTCGCTTCATTCCGGCGAATCCAACACTCGACAATTACATCCGCGCGATCACCTCGAATCATTTCGGGCGCTATTTCCTCAACAGCCTGATCGTGGCTGTGCCCTCAACCGTCATCACCGTGGTGCTTTCGGCCATGCTCGCCTATGGCTTCGCGCGGTGGGATTTTCCTGGGCGTTCGGTGCTCTTCCACGGGATGCTCGGCGCGCTGATGGTGCCATCGCTGACCCTGATCATCCCGCAGTTCGTCCTGGCCAAAAATCTCCATCTCCTCAACAGCCGGCTCGGGCTGGTGGTGGCCTACTCCGCCGGCACGGCGGTGAACATGTTCTTGCTGCGCGGATTTTTCGAAGAATTGCCGCAGGACCTCTTAGATGCGGCCGTCGTTGATGGCGCCGGGTCGTTCCGCGTCTTTTGGGATGTCGCCCTACCGCTCGCTAGGCCAGCACTGGCGGCCGTGGCGATCTTCTCGTTTCTCGGTGCCTGGGACGAGTTTACCTGGGCGCTGACGATCATCAACGATGAGCGTCTCTACACGCTGCCGATCGCGCTTCGGCTGTTCCAGCGGCAGCACGGGACCGAGTGGGGGCTCGTTTTCGCGGCCTCCGTGATCGCCATTCTGCCGACGATCGCCGTGTTCGTCGCGTTCCAACGGCACTTTGTGAAAGGTATCACCGCTGGGGCAATCAAGGGATAGGGGCATTGGTCCACCGCCCTTCGGCCGGGAGCAGGGGTTTGATGGAGGGAAGGGGGCAGGAGGTGAGGATCCGTTGATCATCCGAGACGTTGCGCCGGACCGTTCCTGCTACCGGCCAGGTGAGGCCGCTCAGATCACCATCACCGTCGAGCATGCAGGACCTACACGCACCCGCGGCGTGCTGCGCCTGGCATTGACGCACCTTGCCACGACCATCTCCGAGCAGCATGTCGAGATCACCCTAGCACCGGGCATGACCTCCACAGGTATCCCACTCACGCTTCCAGTTGCCGCACCACGCGGCTATGGTCTTGACGTGACGCTCTTTGACGAGCATGGGCATCCCATCGCAGAGGGAAGTGGCGCGCTCGACGTCCTGGAGCGCTGGTCGCAAGCGCCGCGTTACGGGTTTGTGGCAGATTTCCCACCGGGCATGGCTGCTGGCGAGATTTCGGCTCGTGCCGATGCGCTCTGCCGCTATCATCTTAACGTTGTCCAGTTCTACGACTGGATGTGGCGCCATTATCGCTTACTCCCGCCTACCGAGGAATTCACCGATGCGCTCGGCCGGGCGCTCTCCCTCGCCACGGTCCGCGCGCGCATTGCATCGGTTCAAGCACGGGGAGCGGCGGCGCTCGCCTACGGCGCGGTCTACGGCGCTGAGCCGGAATTCGCGGACGCCCATCCCGAACTCGCGCTGTTTGACGAGAGCGGCCAGCGCATCAGCCTGGACCGGCTCTTTTACATCATGGACATCTCGCCAGACTCCCCCTGGGTTCCGCTGATCGTCGGGGAGTTTGCGCGCGCGGTGCGCGAGCTTGGGTTCGACGGGATTCACCTCGATCAGTACGGCTTCCCTAAGACCGCGCGCCGGGCCGATGGGACGCAGATCGATGTGAGCATGCTCTTCCCGCCCCTGATCGAGCGTGCGCGGGAAGCCGTGGCTGCTGCTCGGCCGGGCGCTGGGGTGATATTCAATGCTGTCGGGAACTGGCCGATCGAGACGGTCGCGCCGACGAGCCAGGACGCGGTCTACATCGAGGTCTGGCCGCCGGACGAGACCTATGCCGATCTAATTCGCCTCGTTCACGATGCGAAGCGCCTAAGTGGCGGCAAGCCAGTCATCCTCGCAGCGTATCTGTCCCCGTTTGCTCGCCAGGATGCCAGCGCGATGCCGGGCGCCGAGGCCGCGGCGCTTCTCGCCACCGCGACGATCGCGGCCGCCGGCGGCTCCCACCTCCTGCTTGGCGAGCGGGATGGAATCCTCTGCGATCCGTATTATCCGCGCTACGCCACGTTGCGGCCCACGTTTGCCAGGCGGATGCGGGCGTATTACGACGTGCTAGTCCGTTACGAGGAGTGGCTTGTCGGACGCGACGTTGCACCTGATCCCTCGATTGGTGTCGAGGTGGCGGGGCTGGCCTGTAGCCCATCACCCGCGCCGGGTGTCATCTGGACCGTGGTGACCGCCCGGCCTGGATTTCGGATGGTGCATCTCATCAACCTCACCGACCAGGATTCGATTGCGTGGAACGCGCCGCACGTGCCGCCCTGGCCACTGAACGATCTCTGCCTCCGGCTTGGCGGGCTACCGCCGGTGCGCCGGGCCTGGCTGATTTCTCCGGATGTCGCGCTTGGTCGCCCGGTGCCGGTGATTCCCGTGCAACGCGATGGGCACTGGTGGGCATCCACCCCCACGCTGCATGTCTGGTCGCTCCTGCTCTGCGAGGTGGATGACGGGGCGTCACTGTCCTGATCTGGCCCGGCTAAAGCCCTAGCCCAAGGTCCTCGCGAAGCTGCGCGAGGAGGGCAAGCGCTTGGGCCAGGTGCTCGCGATTCGCCGGGTCGTTCAGCCAGCGGGAGACGCCCGAGGGGTGCGGTAGCGGCAGGACGAGGAAGCGGTGCCCGGCTCGCTCCGCCTCCCGCACGGTCCCGACCAGCTCGGCCAGCGGCACCGGCCCGACGAGGGTGCTCGCCGCAAGCCGGCCCAGCGCCAGCACGAGATCCGGTTGTACCAGCGCTAGCTCAGCATCAAGAAAGTCCCGGCAGAGTGCCAGCTCTGCCGCGGATGGTGTCCGATCCCCTTTACCGCTCGCGCTGACGCCAGGGAAGCACTTGGTCAGACTGGTGAGATAAAAGGCGCGGTGCAGCGCCTCTGGATCGAAGCCTGCCCGCGCAAGCCACTGCTTCAGGGTTCTGCCGGACGCCCCGGAGAATGGCACGGGCCGCTCGTGGGCGTGCTGTCCCGGCGCCTGGCCCACCACCATCACCCGGTTGCCGATCGCTCCCTTGAAAATCGGATGCGCCGCTGGCAGATATCCGGCTTCGACGCAGCGGCGGCACCGGGCAACCGTCGCGTGCAGCCGCTCCAGCGCCGCTACGCGATCATCCGGCCATCCAGCATCGCCATGATCTCTGCAAGGAGCGCAGACATTGACCGTCTCCATCGCCAGGAGGGTACCACGGCCAGCGGTCTTCGGGGTGCAGGTTGGTAGAATCTCGATCGCAGCAGGCCGTGCTGGGCAAGTCTTATCGGCATGGATGAAAGGGGAAAGGAAGCGAGGATGCCGGGCGTCACCGGATACGGGTGATTGGCAGGGAAAACCGCGCTGGTCACGGGCAGCACCCGTGGTCTCGGGCGGACCACGGCGGAATGGCTGGCGCGCGAAGGCGCGAATATCGTGGTGTCCGGCCGGCATGACACCGATGTGGCCGCGTCGGTAGAGGCGATCCGGGCGCTGGGCGTGGAAGCGATCGGCATTCCCGCCGATCTTTCCCGCGTCGAGGAAGCGCACCGCCTGGCTCAGGAGACGCTGGCCAGGGTGGAGCGGCTGGATATCCTGATCAACAACGCTGGCATGAGCATCCGGGGCAACTTTTGGGATGTCACGGACGAGGAGTGGGACTACCAAGTCAATGTCAACTACCGCTCGCCGTTCATCCTGGCCCAGCACGCGGCCCGCCATATGATCGCGAATGGCATCCGCGGCCGGATCGTCAACTTTTCGACCATCGGCGCGCGCGCCTGCCACCGGGATGCCTGTGTCTACGACAGCGCCAAGGGGGCGGTCGAGGTGATGACACGCAACATGGCGTTCGAGCTCGGCCCGTATGGCATCTCCGTCAACTGTGTGGTTCCTGGCAACATTGCCGAGCGACCGGGGACAACGCCTTCTCCTTGGTGGGACGCTGCCGCGAAGCGCATCCCGTTCGGGCGTGTTGGGCGGGCAGAGGATATTGCCGCCGCGGTGCTCTTCTTCTGCCTTCCGGAGACAGAGTTCACGACGGGGCAATCGCTCCTGGTTGACGGTGCACATGACTCCTACTTGCCCGAGTTCTGAGGCAGGATGGGAGAGCTATCGGCCGTCAGCCATCAGCCGTCAGTCATGCATAAGTCGATAGCCGATAGCTGATAGCCGATAGGTGGGCGGACACCGGTCCCGCCTCTCCCCCATCACGATCATGGCTGGGCGCGCTCAATCGCGCCCCTCTCCCCGGCTGACTCCTCCCCAGCCCCTAACCCCCAGCTCCTAGCCCCCATCTGATCCCTGACGGCTGATGGCTGACACCTGAGGGCCTTCCCACCTCGACTCCCGACCCTTGACCCCTGGGGAGGGCACTGGTCCCTCCCCTACCGAGTCATGGCAGGGCGCGATGCATCACGCCTCGACAATCCCTGATGGCCGACGGCTGATAGCTGATGGCTCCCTAGTCCCCAGCCCCTAGCCGCGTTCTTCGCGCAGGTAGGGGCGGCCGAGCGCGGCGGGCGCGCCCAGCCGACGGCGGGCGGCTTCGCCAGTCGCCAGCACCAGTACCAGGATCGTAAAGAGATAGGGCAGCATATTCAGGAAGAACGACGAGACGCCAATCCCCACACTTTGCAGCCGGAACTGCCCCGCCTCCACGCCGCCGAAGAGGTACGCTCCCAACGCCGCCCGCGCCGGGTTCCAGCCAGCAAAGATTACCAGCGCAACCGCGATCCAGCCGCGGCCCGCCGTCATCCCCTCCGTCCAGCCGGGATTCGTGCCAAGGGAGATCGCGGCGCCACCAAGCCCGGCCAGCGCCCCTCCGATCACCACGTAGCCATAGCGCAGGCGAGCAACGTTCACGCCCATGGCGTCGGCGGCTTCTGGCCGCTCCCCGGCCGCTCGTAGTTCCAGGCCCTGCCGGGTGCGATAGACCCAGATCCAGAGGAGGGGAACCAGCGCGAAGGAGAGATAGACCAGCGCATCCTGATCGAAGAGGATGCGGCCCAGGCCGGGGATCTGGTGCAGCACGGGGATCGCCAGGTCGGAGAAGCGGTCCGGCGCGGGCTGGCCGACCAGGTTCCGCCCCAGGTAGCTAGAGAGTCCGGCGCCGAAGAGCGTCAGCGCCAGACCGCTCACCACCTGGTTGGCACGGAGCGAGACGGTCAGCACCGCGTGGATGGTGGCCATCGCGGCGCCAGCCGCCAGCGCGCCGAGCGCCCCGAGCCAGGCCGACTCCGTCCAGTAGCAGACGGCGAAACCGCCGAGGGCGCCCATCAGCATCATGCCCTCGACGCCGAGGTTGAGCACCCCGGCGCGCTCGGCCAGCAGCTCCCCCAGGCAGGCGTAGAGGATCGCCGTCCCGGCCGGAATCGCCGCCGCCAGCACCGACGTCAGAAAATCAACCGACCAGACTTCGCTCATGCCCACACCCTCGGCCCGGTCCAGCGGCGATCGGCCATCATCGCAAGCGGGACGCGACCCGGTTGGCTGGCAGCGTTCGAGTAGGCGAAGCTCATTCACATCCTCCCGCTCTGGCATCCGGAGTAGCAACGTCCACCGCTCATGGGACCCCACGGGATGTCTCATCGCGTGGGAACCCATCACCGCCGCACCAGCCGCCACCGGGTCAAGACCTCGCCGCCCAGAAGGAAGAACAGGATCGTCCCTTGCAGCATCGGCGCGACGGCCGCCGGCAGCCCCATCGCCATCTGCAATTGATCGCCGCCGACCAGCAGCGCCGCCAGCAAGAAGGAGACGAGCACGATCCCCGCCGGGTGCAGCCGCCCAAGCCAGGCAACGATGATCGCCGTGTAGCCATACCCCGGCGAAAGGCTCCGCTGCAGCTGATGCCCCACGCCGGCCACCTCGCTCATCCCCGCCAGCCCGGACAGCGCCCCGCTCAGCGCCATCACCAGGACGATGTTCCGCCGCGTCCGCATGCCGGCGTAGCGCGCGGCCCGCGGGTTCTCCCCGGTCACCGCTAGCTCGTAGCCCCAGCGCGTGCGCCGCAGGATCAGCCAGAGCACCGCCGCCGCCACCAGCCCGAAAACCAGCCCGAGGTGCACCCGGTATGTCCCATAGCGTGGCAGCCAGGCCGCCTCCGGAAATTGCTTCGTTCCCGGAAAGCCGAACCCTTGTGGGTTCTTCCATGGTCCGTGGACGAGATATTCCGAGAAGAGGATGGCGACATAGTTCAGCATCAGGCTGACGATCGTCTCACTCGCGCCGGTCAGCGCCCGGAGCACGCCGGGAATCAGCCCCCAGGCCGCGCCACCGATCAGCCCCGCGAGGACCATGGCGCCGATCAACGGCACCGCTGGCCAGTCCGGGAAGAGAAAGAGCGCCGTCCCCGTCGCCGCGATCGCGCCCAGATAGAGCTGTCCCTCCGCGCCAATGTTCCACAGCTGCATCCGGAACGCGACCGCGACGCCGAGCCCGGTGAGCAGGAGGGGAATCGTCTTGACCAGTGTCTCCGCAACGCCATACCGGTCGCCAAAGGCGCCCCGCGCCATCGCTCGGTAGACGGCAATCGGGTCCTCTCCCGAGAGGAGCAGCAACACCGCCCCGGTCAGCAGCGCCAGAACGATGGACAGGACGGGAACCATCACCCGCACCGTCAGCGAGGGCTCAAGGGTGCGCTCCAGCCGCAACGGCATCCGCTCCCGCCAGCTCGCGGTGATCCCTGCCTCAGTCATGCGCTGCCATCCCGGCCTCAGCCGTGGTCACGCCCGCCATCAGGAAGCCCACGCGCTCCGGCGTGGCTTCGCTGGCCGGGAGCGTGCCAGCGACGCGGCCACCAAACAGCACTGCGATCCGGTCGGACAATGCCAGCAGCTCATCGAGGTCCTCGGAGATGAGCAGGATCGCCGCGCCTCGAGCCCGCTGCGCCCGCAAAATTCCGTGAATCGCCTCAGTCGCACCGACATCGACTCCGCGCGTTGGGTGCACCGCGACAATCAGCCGGGGGGATCCGGCGAGCTCGCGCCCGAGCAGGAGCTTCTGCTGGTTGCCGCCAGAAAGGGTGCGCAGCTTGACATGCCGGCTCGGCGCCTTGACATCGTAGTCGCGCAGCAGCCGGTCGGCGAAGGCGGCGATCGCCCGTGGCATCAAGAACGGACCGCGGGCCAGCGGGGGCCGGCGATACTCGCGGAGGATCGCGTTTCCTGCCAGGTCCATTCCTGGCACCAGGCCATCGGCCAGCCGGTCCTCCGGGATATGCGCGACACCAACCGCCGCGATTTCCGCCGGGGAGCGGTTGGTCATATCCCGGCCAGCGATGCGCACCGTTCCGGTGGTTGCTGGGCGCAAGCCCGTGATAACCTGTTCAAGCTCACGCTGCCCGTTGCCAGCAACCCCGGCGATGCCGACGATCTCCCCCGCACACACCTGCAAGCTGACATCGGTCAATGCCGGCAATCCCCTGTCGCCCATCGCACTCACGCCGGTCAATGTCAACACGGCAGACGGCTCCACCGCGCGCGCCGTCACCGCCGGTTGATTGCTGGTGGCTGAAGGCTCAACAAACGCCGCGAGCTCCCGCCCGACCATCAGCCGGGCAAGCTCATGCCGCGTCGTTTTCATCGCTTCGACGCAGGCCACCACCCGGCCGCGCCGCATCACGGTCACGCGATCGGCCACCGCGAGCACCTCTTCGAGCTTGTGCGAGATGAAGATGATGCACAGGCCATCGGCGGCAAGCTCCCGTAAGGTGCGAATCAGCCCCGCGGCTTCCTGGGGCGTCAGCACCGCGGTCGGCTCGTCGAGAATCAAGATGCGCGCGCCCCGTGCCAGCAGCCGCACGATCTCTACGCGCTGCTGCTCACCAACGGAAAGCTGCCAAATGCGCGCCCGTGGATCGACCGCCAGGCCGTAGCGCCGCCCTAGCTCGCGAACCTCCCGCTCGACCTCCGCGGTTTCCAGCCACGTGCCTTGCCCTTCCTTGCCGAGCAACATGTTCTCCGCCACGGTGAACGGCTCGACGAGCATAAAATGCTGATAAACCATCCCAATGCCGCGGGCAATGGCATCGCGCGGCGAGCGGAAGTGGACCGCCTCCCCGCCGACGTGGATCACCCCGGCATCCGGCCGGTACAGACCGGACAGGATGCTCATCAGCGTGCTCTTCCCCGCGCCGTTCTCGCCGATCAGCGCGTGCACCTCACCGAAGCGCGCGGCAAACTCGACGCCGTCATTGGCGACGACGCCAGCAAAGCGCTTGGTGATACCCTGCATCTCAACCGCGAGACGCTTTTCCATCGGTGGTGTCATCCCGAGTGAAGCGGAGGATTGCTCTGCAACGACCGCAGTCACGCCTGTGATGACGCGTCATCCCGAGCGAAGCGAGGGATCTCTCCCTTGTCTGCACGCCCAGCGTTTACCGAAACCATGTGCCGGGAGCGCTCACCGAATGCGCTCCCGGCCGCACCCCTAGCTCGGAATTTCGCCCTCAACGCCCTCGACAAACCAGTTCATATTGAGGATTTCCTGATCGGTCATCGCTACACCGGCGGCCACGCGCTCCTCACCCTTCTGATCCTTCAGCGGTCCGGTGAAGATGGTGAAGATCGTCTGCTCGCCAGACTTGAACTTATCGGCCTCGGCCAGCGCCATGGTCTTGACATCCTCGGGCACCATCGGGCCAATCGGGGAGAGATCGACGACGCCGTCCTTCCAGCCGCCCCAGTACTGGCTGCTCTTCCACGTGCCATCCATTACCGCCTTGACCGTTGGGATGTAGAAAGCCGCCCAGTTCCAAATCGGGCAGGTCAGCACCGCCTTCGGCGCAAACTTGCTCATGTCGGAGTTGTAACCCACGCCGTACTTGCCCCGGTCCTCAGCCGCCTGCATCGGGCCCGGCGTGTCCTGGTGCTGCGCCAGCACTTCGGCTCCGCTATCAAGGAGCGCCTCGGCCGCCTGCCGCTCCTTCTGCGGATCGAACCAGGTGTTCGTCCAGACCACCTTCACCACCGCGCTTGGATTGCTCTTGCGTACCCCGAGCGTAAAGGCATTGATGCCGCGGATCACCTCTGGGATCGGATATGCCGCGACGTAGCCAAGCTGGCCCGTCGGCGCCATCTTCCCAGCGATCAGGCCAGAGACGTAGCGTGGCTCCTCGATCTTGCCGAAGCCGGTTCCGACGTTCGGCGCCGTCTTGTAGCCGGAAATGTGGATGAAGACGGTGTTTGGGAAATCCTTAGCAACAGTGAGCGTCGGTTCCATGTAGCCGAACGAAGTAGTGAAGATGACCCTGTTGCCCTTCTGCGCGAAGTCGCGGATGACACGCTCGGCATCGGCAGGGTTTTCCGGAACGTTTTCCAGATAGCTCGTTTCCACGTTGGGGAACGCTTCCTCCAGCGCCAGCCGCCCCTGGTCATGGGCGTAGGTCCAGCCGAGATCGCCAATGGGACCGACATAGACGAAGGCGACCTTGAATGGCTCGCCCTCTTGCGCGAGAGCCCGGCCAGTGCGCGGGAGGACAGCCGTAGCAACGGCTGTTGCGCCAAGGCCACCGAGAAACAGTCGCCGCGTGATGACTCGCTTGCCCATCCTTGCCTCCATCTTCGCATTGGCCAGCAGCCCGCGCCCTGGCACGCCACACCGTTCAAGCGATGACCTTATGCAGGCGCAAAGATGATATCCTGCGCACCCTCCCAGAGGACAAGCCGGCCGACCTCCTTCAGGCGCTCCTGCCCCTCGATGATGGTCAGGAAGTGGTTGCCAGCCAGTTGTCCCATCTTACTGGCAAACAGCGTCCCGCCATATGGGAAGAGAATCTCGGTTTCACTGAAGCCGCCGGGATAAAACAAAATCTCGCCAGGCGCAGGATGGCTGGTGTGATTCTCGAAGCCCACGCCGAGATCGAGATCGCCCAGCGGCACCCAGGCAGCCTCGCCACTCCAGCGCGCCTGGATCAGCTTGCCGCGCAACGGTAGCAGCCGCGCAACGGCAGCGCAGGTGCGCGGCGCCGCCTCGCTCTCCCACCGGGCAAGAAAGATCAATGTACCGACCGTGATGCGGACCATGGCCGCCAGACTCCTTGATCGCAGCGTGTAACGCGTTCAGCCACCGGCTCGCCAGTCAGGCTGGCCGGAAGCGCGGTATCCACCGCACGCGCCGGTGGCGATGATTATCGATGATTTCGCCCGGCCCGGAGAGGCGACGAACGGGTTCCCATGCGATGCCTCATCGCGTGGTGTCCCGAAGGGCAGCCGGTCAGCGTGCTCTGGCGCGCTCCTCGAGCCTAGGCTTCGTGAACACGGCATCGAGCGAAACGCTCGCCAGCGCTGGCGCTTCGCGATAGCGATAGCACGCCACCGCACGATCAGGAGCCGTTTGGTGCAAGCCCGGCGGCTGTTCGAGGCACACGGCCATCGCGTGAGGACAGCGGGGAGCAAACGCGCATCCCCTGGCGAGACCAGCGCGCTGTCCGATATCGGACGGCCGGTGCTCCTCTGACCAGCCACGAGCCGGATCGGGCAACGGGATGGAACTCACGAGCAATTGGGTGTATGGGTGCTCCGGTGCTTGCACGATAGACTCGGCATTGCCAGCCTCGGCAACCGACCCGCGATAGAGGACGATAATGTTATCGCTAATCTGGTAGGCCGTGATCAGATCGTGCGTGATATAGACGAGCGAGACGCCATACTCCCGGGTCAGCGTGTGCAAGCTCTCCAGGATGGTCGCCCGCAGCGAGGCATCGACCATGGAGACGGGCTCGTCGGCGATGATCAGCCGGGGCCGGACCAGCAATGCCCGCGCGACCATGACGCGCTGCCGCTGCCCACCACTCAATTGATGTGGATACCGGCCGAGCGTCTCCTCCGGCCGCAGGCCAACGGCCTGCAGTGCCTCGATCATCAGTTCCCGTGCCTGGCGTGGCGATGCTGCGAGGCCGAATTTCTTAATCGGCGTCGCGAGCACATGATCCACCCGGTAGAATGGGTTATAGACCTCATACGGATCCTGGAAGATCACCTGAACGTCGCGCCGGAACGCGCGCCACTCGCGGCGCGACAGCGAGCCTAATCGCTTCCCGAGATAGCGAATCTCCCCCGCGGTCGGAGCGATCACCCCGAGCAGAAGCCGCGCCAGCGTCGTCTTGCCACTGCCACTCTCCCCAACGATCGCGGTGATCGCCGGTGGCTCGGTGCCAATGCTGAGCGAAAAGTCTTGCAGGGCGATGGTGGCGTGGCGCCGAAAGAGACCGCCGCCATAGACCTTTGTCACCCGATCAGCTTCAATCAGCGTCACCATAGCAATTGCTCGATACCTTGGGGGCCGAGGATAGGACAATTAGAGCGCCTACAAGCCGGCAGCACCATCGTCCCCGCCCATGCCACGCCCCTTGTCCCCGCCCCCCTCGTAGAGGTGGCAAGCGACGAGGCGGCCAGCGGACGTCCGCTCGAGCCGGGGTGCGTGCACCCGGCAGCGCTCCATCACCGAAGGGCAGCGCGGATGGAAGGGGCATCCTGGCGGCGGGCGCAACAGGGAAGGGGGCAAGCCCGGGATGCCCTTCATCACGCCTCTCTTCCCGATCGAAGGCAAACTCGCGATCAGAAGCTTACTGTAGGGATGCAGCGGTTCGCTAAACATCTGGGCGACCGGCGCTAGCTCGACAATCTCTCCGGCATACATCACACCTAACCGGTCAACCGACTGTGCCATCAACCCCATGTCGTGCCCGATCAAGATCACCGCCGCACCGAGGTCTTGCTGGACACGCCGCAACGTTTCCATGATCTGCCGCTGAACAACGACATCGAGCGCACTGGTGGGTTCATCCGCGACGATGACTTTGGGCTGGAGACTGATGGCGATGGCGATCACCGCCCGCTGCTTCATGCCGCCGCTCAGCTCGTGCGGGTACCTGTTCGCGTCTTCCGGCCGCAATCCAACCCGCTCCATGAGCTCACTGATTCGGGCCGCGACCTCACCACGGCTCGGCGCAGCGTCATGGTCCTTCCACCCATCGATGATCTGGTCTCGAATCCGCATCACCGGGTTGAGCGAATTCATCGCTCCCTGGGCAATCATCGCGATCTCATCGAGGCGAACCCGGCGCATCTCTTCTTCGGACAACGCCAGCAAATCCCGTCCATTCAGCAGAATGGCGCCGTCCTCAATCCTGCCTGGTGGCTTGATCAGGCGCAGCAGCGCCAGCGCTATGGTCGATTTGCCCGATCCTGACTCACCAACTATGCCAAGGACCTCTCCTCGCCGCAGCTCGAACGAGACGCCATTGACTGCGCGGACCGGACCGCGCGGTGTGTGATACGAAACACGCAAGTTGCGGACGCTGAGAATGATCTCCCGGCCATCCTCGCCGGGTATCGCTCCATCCACGAGGTGTTGCGGATCACGCAAACGGACGGTCATCGTGCTCACCCGGCCGAACGCAGCCGCGGATTCGCGATTTGATCGAGCCCCGCGGAGATCAGGAAGAGCCCCATGAAGATCAACACGATCACCGCAATCGGCGGCGCCCACCACCACCAGATGTTCCGCAGCACGGCGGTGTAATACATGCTCCAATAGATCGTCATGCCCAGGGTTGGCTGGTTTTGCGGGCCGAGTCCGAGCGCCTCCAAGCCGATCGCGGCCAGGATCGCCGCGGAGACCGCGCCGACGAAGCTCGCGGCGAGGTATGGGAGCAAATTCGGCATCAGCTCCTTCACAATAATCTCGAAGCCATTCATCCCGGAGAAGCGAGCAATCTGCACGTACCCACGCTCGCGGATGCTCAGCACTTGGGAGCGGATCGTCCGCGTCGGGTACATCCACGCTAGCGCGGAGACGACGAGCGCCTGCGTCGTCACGCTCATCGCGCCCTCAAGCGTTGTCGCGATCACGACGAGCACGAGGAGCCCCGGAATGGTCAGGAAGACATCGGCGGCGCCACGGAGTAGATGATCCCAGATGCCACCGTAGAACCCAGCCACGAAGCCGAAGAGCATTCCGACTCCCAAGCCGATGGCCCCGGCCATCAGCCCGATCTGAAGAGTCAGTGGGGTTCCATAGATCAGAACGGCGAGAATCTGGCGCCCAACCGTGTCAGTACCGAGCAGATACTCGCGGGATGGCGGCTGATCGGGGAGCGCGTATCCGACGTTTGCCGCTTGCCGCTCAACAAACAGCGGCCCCAGCAGACTCATCAATACGATAGCCAGGATGATGCCAATGCCCGCGGTCAGCATTGGGTAGGCGCGAAGACGAAGCTTGCCACGGCTAATCCTTGCCTGTTCCCGCTCTGTCTCGATTGCCGTCGTCACAACGGCCATGCTACTTACCCCTCGATGACGCTGTCAGGTTGCGCTGGCGCTACTGCCGGTGATAGGTGATGCGTGGATCGAGCCACGGCAACATCACATCAAGTATGAGCGTCGCCACGCCAATAGAAACGATGACTAGAAAGGTAATTCCATAGATCACCGTGTAATCGAAGGTACGAATCGCTTGAAAGAGGAGGCTGCCAACACCTGGATAGCCAAAAACCACCTCGACCAACACCGCGCCCGAGGCGACATGGCCGAGCGCCAGGGCCAGCGCGGTCGTCTGAGGCAAGATCGCGTTCCGCAAGGCGTAGCGGAGGAAGATGCGCCGTGGCTTCAGCCCCTTTGCCTCGGCGAGAGTGACATAATCCTCTCCCTGAACGGTGACCATCATGCCACGCATGCCGAGTGCCCAGAAGCCGAGGCTGGCGAGCACGATGGAGAGCGCGGGAAGAATCGAATGCCGCGCCGCGTCCCTGATGAACTGCCAGCTCCAGCCGGGAGAGGTGCCGATCTCGTAGCCGCCACCCAGCGGGAACAGCCGCCATTGGAAAGCGAAGAGGTAGATCAACGTCAAGCCAAGCAAGTAGTACGGGATGGCAGAGAGGGTGAGCAGGGGCGGGGCAAGCAGCCGAATCCACCGGGGCGAGCGCGGCCAGGCCAAGAGCGCGCCAAAGAGGCTGCCGACCGCGAACGCGATGAGGGTGGACACCGTGACCAGGACGAGCGTCCAGGGCAACGCGTCCAGGATCATGGCTGAGACCCGGGTTGGGAAGCGCGTGATCGAGATGCCGAAGTCAAAGCGGACCATATCCCAAAGGTAGCGGACATACTGCTTCCACAACGGCTGGTCCAGCCCAAATCGCGCCTCGTAGGATTTGACGACCTCTTCCATGGACTGGCCGCTTGCCCCACCCACGGACACCGCCTGCAGCATCCGCTCCCGCACAGGGTCAACCGACGACAGCCTGGGCACCACGAAATTGATCGTGGCGGCTGCCCAGACAATTAGCAAGAACGCGCCGAGGCGCGGGAGCAGATAGCTTGCAGGCATGCTTGTTCCTTACTGCGCGGCAGGCTCAAGCCGGATGATCGTCTTGAGGAATTCCTGCTGCCAGGAGTGCGGGAACCCGTACGGATCCTCCTGAGTTGGCCAGCCGGTCCAGCGAGCGGTGCTCATGGGATAGCGAATGATCAGTTGCGCTACAAAGACGTCGGGCAGCTCACGGAACCAGATATCCATCGCCTGGGTGAAGAGTTCCAGCGTCTTCGGATCCTCCGCGCCCAGCGGATCCATCTGGGCCACGATCTGGTCGTACTCCTCATTGCGCCAGCGGGAGGTCGCCCACCAGATCGGCGCCGGCTGCCCGGTCGGCCGGTAATACTGGGAGGTGTAGATCGACAGCATGAAATACGGGTCCATGCCCTTGACGCCAGATGGTCCCTTGCAGCCAAAGCCAAGCGCCTGCTCGCCGGTCTGGACCTGGGTGCCGAGCCCGGGCGACGAATCGAACTCCGCGTTGAAGCCTGCATCGCGCAACTGCTGAACGAGCGGCGGCCCGTAAGCTTTGAGCCAGTCCGGCACATAGATGCGCATGTCGAGCGTCTGTCCACCGGAGGCCCACATGCCATCGCTGTTCTTCTGGTAACCGAGCTTGGTCATCAACTCTTCGACCTTGGCAGGATTGGCTTTCGTGCTCAGGCCATATTTGTCATACAGCGGCTTGAGCGCCTCCTCAAACGGCTGGAACCACTCATACGGCGTGAATTGGTGCACCGCTGGAACGCCAGCGCCGCCTTCAGCCAGCGCGACCAGCTTGTCCCGGTCGATTGCGTGGCCAATCGCCCAGCGGAGATCCGGGTTATTCCAGGGCGCAACGTCGCAGTTGAAGTTGAGGTCGATCGGGCACCAGTCAAGGTAGCCGTACGGGGGCTGCTGACCGGTGTAGGTGATGACTTTCGAATTCTGGGCAAACACGCTGCGCAGCGTGGGCACCGAAAGAATCATCGACATATCAATTTCGTTGGTGATCAGCATCTGCGCGGCAAGCGACTCGTCGCGGTTAGGAATGTAGATCACCCGGCGCACTTTCGGCAGCGGCTTGAAGCCCGTCTTCGCTGCCCACCAGTCTTCGCGCAGATCAAACACTTTCTGCTCGGCAGTCGCGGAAACAAGCCGGTACGGCCCCGTGCCGATCGGCCAGCCCTTGGCTGGATCGTAGTAGGTGAAGGTGATGAGATCCTGGCCTTCCCAAATATGCTTGGGCAGCATTTGCTCAACGACGCCATGATTGCTCGTCAAGGTCGTCGCCCACCAGCGGGGATTCGGCTCATTCAGTACGAAGCGCACCGTTCGCGGATCTACGACGACCCCTTCCTTGAGGAAGTTGATCTCCGCGGCGTTGGTTGCCTCGTTCTGCCGATCGCGAACCGCGTTGAAGGTGAACGCAACATCATCCGCCGTGAACGGCGTTCCATCGCTCCATTCAATCCCCTCACGGAGGGTCATCGTGATTTCCGTGAAGTCGGCGTTGTATTCCCAGCTCTCCGCGAGCCAGTTCTCGTATTCGCCCGTGAGCACGTTGAACATGATGAGCGGCTCGTTCATCGTCTGCAGCGGACCTGCATGCCAGCCACCGACGGAGCTCGTCACCCAGAGATTGAAGTTGGCGAAATCAGGATTTTGCCCGTTGGCACCACCCTGCATCACGATCAACGTCTGCTCGCGCGGAACCTCGGGGATCTGCAGGTGAGGAGCTGCACTTGCGCTTGAGCGCAGAAGCGTAAAGGATGCCGGCGCAGCTAATCCAAAGGCACTAGCGCCTTTGAGCATGTCGCGTCGTGTGAAACGGCCGTTCAGCGCATCCGTGAGTGATCGACTCGGGAATTGGGTGTCATCTTGGCGTGTCATGGCTCTTCTCCTCGTCGATAACGGCCAATGCCGATGTCACGGCCAACGCCACTGGGCGATCCGGACTCACTCCATAGTCCATCCCCTTCCGAAACCGTAAGGGACTTACGATCTCACCTGTGCTCGGATACGAACTAATGCCAGTGTACGCAGCGTCGCAAAGCCACGTCAAGCGCCCGGCCGGACCAGAGAAGTTCGGTGAAACCGCGCCCGCTGTTGTGTCATCGTTAAACTGGCGATACACTCCCGGATGGGATGGGAGACCGAGCGCCGCGATTCCTCAGGGCAACAGCCAGCGACCGGCCAATTTCCTGGCGGCGCAATCTTTATGCCCTGTGGGTAGCGCAAACACTCGCCATCGTTGGCTTCACGCTCCGCGATTCGTATCTTCCCTTTTTCCTCAAAGACTTGGGCGCGCTCTCGACAGAGGATGCAACCCTCTGGTCGGGTTTGGTACAAGCCGGGGGCGCCGGCGTCATGACGATCGCCGCGCCATTCTGGGGAGCGGTCTCCGACCGGCACGGCCGCAAGCCGATGCTGCTGCGGGCCATGTTCGCGGCGATGTTTACCGTTGGTCTCATGGGGCTAGCAACGGCGCCATGGCACCTCGTCGCCCTGCGCATGATCGAAGGGGCGCTGACCGGCACGGTTACGGCTTCGACTGCCTTGGTCGCCGCTTACGCCCCGAAGGACCGACTCGGATTCAGCCTCGGTCTCATCCAAACCGCAGTCTTCTCCGGCGCGTCGCTGGGTCCGTTCCTCGGCGGCATCCTGGCCGACACCATCGGCTACCGCGCCACATTTGGCGTCTCAGGCACCCTGCTAGGCACAGCCGGAGTGATCGTCCTCTTCCTGGTTCAAGAGCGATTCACTCCGCCCGCACCGGCTCAGCGCACCACGCGTGGGCTCGCGGCAATGCGCGCCGCAACCGCGTGGCTCTTCGCGCCGTTGCTGGTGACCATGATCGCGGTGCTCTTCATCGTTCGCTTCGCCCAGATGGGCGTGCGTCCCATCTTTCCGCTGTACGTGGAGCAGCTTGGCCACTTGGGCGACCAGCGCGCGGCATCAATCGCTGGGATCGCCTTCGGCCTCCTTGGCCTGACCAGCGCGTTTTCTTCCGTGTATCTTGGACGGCGTGGCGATCGCGCTGGACACCAGCGCATCCTGCTGGCGTGCCTGGCTGGCGCCGGCATCCTTTACCTGCCAATGGCGCTCGTCACCGCACCCTGGCACCTGGTCGTGCTGCAAGCGTTGTTCGGTATCGCCGCTGGAGGGCTGATTCCTGCTGCCAACGCGATCGTCGCGAACGCCACCCCGGCAGAGCGGCGCGGAATGATTTATGGCGTGACCGCGGCTGCGAGTTCGCTCGGTGGATTCTTCGGACCGCTGGCCGGCGCTGGGGTTGCCGCGTCATTCGGATTCCGCACGGTCTTCTTCGGCACCTCGGCATTGTTGCTGCTGCTCGCCGGTGCCGTCGGGCATGCCCTTGCGCTCCAGGCCACCGATCAGCGCCGGCAGGCAGCGGAAACCTGGCGCCAGCAGCGCCATCCTTGACCGTCACACGGTTCACCGGGCTGGCCGGGCGCGCACGAGATACTCTCGCAAGCCGTCCGGATTGACAGCAAGATGATTCCTTCCCCGGCCCTCGACCAAGCCAGCGGCCCGGAACTCGCCGAGCACCCGCGTCACTGTGACACGGTTCGCGCCGATGATGCGCGCAAGGAGCTTATGGGGCATCGGAATAGCGATCGAGACGAAGCCCCGTTCCTGGCCGGCTTCCTCGACCTGCTCACCAAAGCGGTCGGCAAGCGTGAGCAGCACACTCGCCAGCCGGATCGTCAGATCGCGCGCGAGCAACTGCCCGACAAGGATCTGCACTCCCGCCACGCGGCGCGCGAGACTCTGGGTGACGTCGACAGCGAGTGCAGGAGCGGCGGCAAAGATGCGAGGAAGGTCATCAGCAGCATAGACGGACAATGTTGTGTCAGCGAGCACCTCAGCGACGATACCGGAAGGGACCGCGCTCGGCTGAGCACCGGCGCCCGCCGGCTCTTGCGCAAAGACATCTCCTGGGCCGAGGATGCCCACACAGATGGACCGCCGCCCGCTCAGCGCCTTGAACAGGGCGACACAGCCCGACCTCACCACGAACAGCCGGTCGTGCCCCTCACCGCGTCCAAACACCTTCTGGCCGGCGCGCAGCGCGACTGTCGCCGCGTCGAATCCGTCGCCGCTGTGCGCCACCGCCCGCGGAGGCTGCGCATCACCAGGAGGATCGCCTACATACCGGCCATTCGCCGGAGCGATTCCCGCTGGGACAGAGGATGGACGGGTGCCAATCAGGACCAGTGTCCTGGCAGTCTCACGCCGGTGGGGCGCAAACTTCCTCGCCGAATCCATTGCGCGTTTCCCCGTGACATGGTCGCTGTCGAGCTTGAGCCACCATGTCGCGACGGATGCGCGGAGCCATCACGGCCGCGCCATCCGACCTGCTTGGCCGATCGCCCGCAGCCTCCCTTCCCAAGTAGCCAGCGTAACACCCAAACCTGAAAGAAGCCTGAAGATGGGATAAGAGTTCTGTGAAGATGCGGCGAGATCGCGCCCATTCACTATGCGGATAACACGTTCCCAAAGAGCGTTATGCGCGCTTTATGCCACGTGCCGCCGGCCGCTGTTGCTCGCCCCCTTCCTTCGCCGCGCTCCGCGCTCGCAACCAGTCGCGCGTCACAACGACCTCTACCGGCAGCCGCTCACCGATGACTGCCGCGGTGGCATTGAGCAGCGCTGGCAAGAACCGGCGGCTCACGCGCCGCTGCGCAACCGCATGCGGCACACCAACTACGAGGCTGCGCCCTTCCCCCCGGCCTAGCAGGACCGTCGTCCGCAACCATGCGTCAATGTCGGCACGCCCGATCTCGCCACGCAGCGCAACTTCCTCTAACACCGCTGCCCAGACCTGGTTGCTCGGCAGGCCACACTCGTCCACCATAAACGGCACAGGGAGAGGATCTTCGTCGAGCTCGTCCGGCAATCGTGCCAACGTGCCCGATCTAGGCGGCATCGCTCGGTCGTCCGGCGATGCCGCGGGGCGAGCCGCCGTCTGCACCGCCAGGCGGACCGGCCGCCGCATGGCCTCACCGAGCTTGCGCGCGATCAGCTCCCGGTACTCCCCCGCGATCCGCTCGGCTTGCTCCGCGGTCGGCACGCTGAGGGTGATCTCGCCATCGCGGTAGCCGGTGATCGCCGTGCCCGCGACCAACGCCGCGAGGCGCTCGCGGCCAAGACTGGCAGCCAGCAGCCCGACCGTGAACTCCCAGGTCCGGCGGCTGCCAAATCCATGCGGCAGCGGCAGATCCGGGCCATCGCCAAGCACAATTTCCGCTCGCGCGGCGGTGCTTGATGCCGCTCCGAGCGAGGGCCGCTGCCGCTCACCGGCCTCCGCGGCATCCCCACGCCCGGTCCCCTGACTCCCGGCAATCCCGTCTCGCTCCCAGCGGGTGAGGATTTCGCGCAGGCGGCGCGGCGCAACGAATGCACTCCCTGCCTCGACCGCCTCGTAGATCGCGGCGGTGACCCATGCCCACCCGGTCTCACGTCCAGGATGTGCCTGCCGGCGGGCCGCTGGGTCAAAGCGCTCCGCGAGCGACCGGAGCACGTGCCGCTCGGCTGGGGTTGAGCGGCGGGCATTGGCATCCTCGAACGCGCGAATCGCGATCTCCTCACTGACCACATCGACCGGGGCGGGTTGACCACCTGGTCCTTGCCCGCCGTGCACGACTGTCAACGCTGGTGTCACCGAGGCACCAGGCTCGGGCACAAGAACGTCTTCGGAGGCGCTGCCCACGAACGTCTCGACCGGTGCCGGCGGCATCTCTCGATCAGCCCCACGGTCTTCAGTAGTAGTGGTTGTTAAATCGGTTTGGTTATACGTCGTGTTGCTCGGGCCAACATCGCTCCCGGCACCTCTGTTGCCAGCATCAACACCGGTGTCGCGCGGGGCGTCCAAACCATTGTTGTCAGGAGCAACAATGGTCGTCGAACCTTTGTTGGTGGTTGCAACATCGGTCTGCTCATCAGTGTCGGAAATGCCAGCGCCGCTGTCATTATCTGGTGTGTCGCTTGTCCCAATGTCACGGAGATTGGGCATGCGAAAGCCAGCCTTGCGCGCTGCGTGGCCCGCCCGGGTGCGCGCTGAGGCGCGGTCTTCTTCGCGGGCGGCGCGGGCGGCGAGGCGCTGCCAGATCTCGGTTTGCCGGACGTCCGCAAGGATTCGGACCCAGACATTGTCGGCGTCGATCGGGGCAAACCGCGAGGAGAAGATATGCCGGAGATACCGGTAGACGGCGTCATCCTGGGCGGCGAGCTCCACCACGCGCAGCACATCCCGTGTCGTCAGCGTAAAGCCATCCCCATGGTCTTTGACCCGATAGAAGTTATGAGGCACGCGCCAGCGGCGGCCATGCTCATCGACGCGCAGAACCATCTCCTTTTTGATCTCGATCAAATCCAGAGCAACAAGAATCTTATTGATCGTAATCAGCTCGGCGCGGTCCTCGCCGTAGAAATCGGCTTCCCGTTGCTGCGAGGGGAAGGCATAGCCGCGGTGGGGCGACTCCTCGCGACGGTCGGTCCAGACGGTATAGGAGTTGAGGAGCCCAATGCCCTTGAGGCCGATGAGGGGGGCGAACTGGGTGACGATACTGTTCCAGTGCCAGAACCATCCCCGGCGTCGCGTGTCCTCGCCACTGCGGGTCGCGGCCGCTTCGCCGACGATGCCCGCCACGGCAGGCTGGGGCACAGGGGCACGATCGCCATCCCGTTCGGCGGACGGGGGCTGTGCCTTGGCAGCGCGCTGCTTGGGCTGGCCTGGGCGGTCGGTCACGATTCCGCCTCACAGCCCGCGCATGGCGCGGCAACACGAAGAGCATATTGACACGCCGGGCACGGCATGCCTAGAATGCAAGCGTCGCCTGGGTACACGACACCCTCCCTTGGCGGGGATAGCGGCGGCGAACTTCGATTGCCGGATCCGGTCTACGAACAGGCAGGTTGGCGACGGTCCGTTCGATGCCCGGCCGGCGGTTCGGAACTCCAACAGCACAAACCGACGAGGCACAGAGAAAGGTCGGCGTTGGCGCGCCGATCTTTTTCGTGTCCGCGCGCCGTGCCGGGCGATGGCCTGTTGGCGCAGGCATCGCCTAGGCGACAGGCGCGTGCCTCGTGGGCCATGTTCACAATCGCGTCACCTCCTTGCAGGCGCGCTGGTGCCTGGCCAGCACCGCGCATCGGTCACCTGATCTCAGCGGCCGAGCCGGCGGCGGATCTCCCGCAGCGGGATTCCGGCGCGGCGATCGGCAAGGATCGAGCGAAGGATCATCAGCTCCGTCTCGTCAAACAGCAGATACCCGCTCTCTGAACGAGCGGTCGGCACGATCAACCCTTCGCGCAGGTAATAATCCATATGAGTGCGGGACAGCCCGGTCGCGGCGCGGAGATCGCTGGTCATGTAGAGCCGGGCGCGCTGAGCCGCGGGCCCACCGCCGGGTGCTGGTGCATCCAGGGCAGGAGCCGGCGGAGCGGTCGTCGTCGCCAGTGTGGAATCTGTCATTGCGGGCGATCCTCCCTCACAGCGATCACGTGCCAGCAGCCGACGGAACCCGGCTTGGCATCCGATCACATCCTTGGTGCTCCCGGCGGGGCATCACCGCACGAGCGCGGGGGCGCGAGCGAGCATGCGCAGGTTGCGCGAGCGACACAGCCATGGCGTGCAGCGTTGAGAGCGGCCGCGCCGCTCGCTCTGCAACTGCATAGTGCCATCATAGAGGCGGAATGCCTGCCTGTAAACGGGTTGTCTGGCAGTCATCGCCACCGGGTGTACGTACAGAAGCGGGACCGCCGAAATCTCGGTGAAGCGGTGATGACTTCCGCCACCGTGTCACGGGAGGTGCTGGAAGCGCGCCGCGAAACCAAACGGCAGGCTCCGGCGTTTGGTCTGATGAGTCTTCCAGGCGGGAGGAGGGGAAGCCGTGCCGTGACGGCGACAAGCAAACGTCAGGGGTAGCGTCCAGGCACTATACTGGAAGCTGCGGCGCTTCTGCTCCGCGCCTACGGATAGACGGCCAATGTCCTACTCGCCTCGATAGTGAGCCCCGATCGGCAGCATCATTAGAGGAGCTCCTCAGTCAGATGGAACCACGACCTCCGAAGCGACTGTCCGGAAGTGCGTCCGCGGCCCCATCGGCGGAGCCGCAGCCTGTGCGCACTGATTGGCTTGATCGAGCGCCAGTCTCGCCGGCACCGGCTGGCTCATCGAGTTCCGCGGGTGAGCCAGCGGGCGAATCCGGAAGCTCGCGCGTGCGCTTACCCTGGCAAAGCGTTCCTCTCCCCTCGTTGGGAGGAACCCTGCCTGGCGATGGTGGCCCGCGTACCCCTTTGATGCCAGTGGTTGCGCCACGAGGGGAGCGGGGTGGCCGCTACCTCGGCCCGATCCTCGCCGCGTTGCTCCTGGCGGTCATCATCGCGGGGGTCGCCTTCGCCATCAGCCGAGCGCGGGATGAGGATCGCCCGAGCGAGGCCAGCGATGGCACGCGCGTCGCTGGCGGGGCCTTCGGCTCTCCAACGCCGGCGGGGACCCTGACGGGATCGCCAGCGGCGGGCAACCAGAGCGCCGCGGTCCTCGCCACCACTCCGGCGGGTGCTATGGTCGCTTCGCCACCGGCCAATGAGCTGGCTGCCAGCGAGGACCCCACCCCGACCCGCGTCCCGCGGCAGACTTCCACCCCGACCGCTAGCTCGGGCGGATCGTCCCTGGTGCGTGCGAAGGATGTGCTGCCCTCGGTCCGGCAGTTGCCGGATGGCTTCGTCGTCTCGGAGGAGGGAGCCTATTCGAAGAGCGATATCGCGAGCCAGCTCGGCGAGAATGGAGAAGAGCTACTCCGCGAGTGGAAATGGCGAGAGAACGCCTACCGGAGCTTTCTGGTCCCGGATGATGTCGCTCCCGACCCAGACACGACAACCTTCCTGATCGTGAGCGTGCATCGCTTTGGCGGGAGCGCCGGGGCGCGCGACGCGCTCGATTTTCTAGCCAATGTTCTGGCAGCCTCTGGTTATGAGGAGGCAGACGCGCCGCAGATTGGCGATCAGCAGCGAGCGCTGACCCAATCAGGTGACGCCAATATCTATGTGCTATATGTTCGCAGCGGGTACTACGTTATCCGCATCGGCGGTTCCTCCCCGGCCGGCGATCCGTCCGCCGACGTCAATGCGCTCGCCGAGGCGATCGTGGCCGAGTTGGAGAGCCGGTAGATCACGAGTCGAAGCACGCCTGGCGCAGCAACGCTCCTTCTGCTGCGCCAGGCAATTTCTCCGAGACGTTTCCAGCAACCACCACGCGGCCGCTAGAAGGTCTTCACCCCGTTGACAGGGAGCATAACCGAGTAGATCGCCGTCGTGGCGCAGATGAAGAGGCGATTACGCTTCGGGCCGCCGAAGACGACGTTTGCCACCGGGCCGGGCACGAGAATCTTGCCGAGCAGCGTCCCATCCGGGTCGTAGCAGTGCACGCCATCCGCCGCGCTCGTCCAGAGCCGGCCCTCGGTGTCGAAGCGGAAGCCGTCGAAGAAGCCGGCAGTGCAGGTGGCGAAGACCTCTCCGCCAGAGAGGCGGCCGTCGTCGCTGATGGTGAACTTGCGGATGTGGCGCGGGCCGTTGGGGACATGCGTGGCGCCGGTATCGGCAATGTAGAGGAAGCGCTCGTCCGGGGAGAAGGCCAGGCCGTTCGGGCGGACGAAATCGTCGGCCACGACGCGGATGGCGCCGGTACTCGGATCGACGCGATAGACATAACATGCGCCGATCTCGCTCTCGGCCTTGAAGCCCTCGTAATCGGAATCGATGCCGTACGCCGGGTCGGTGAACCAAATCGAGCCGTCCGATTTGACGACGACGTCGTTCGGGCTGTTGAGGCGCTTTCCCTCGTAGCGGTCGGCAATGACGGTGATCGAGCCGTCGTGCTCGGTGCGGGTTACCCGGCGGTTGCCATGCTCGCAGGTGACGAGCCGGCCCTGGCGGTCGACGGTATTGCCGTTGGAATACCCTGCCGGGTGGCGGAAGACGCCGGTGACGCCGGTCGTCTCGTCCCAGCGCAGCATCCGGTCGTTCGGGATATCGCTCCAGACGAGGTAGCGGCCGGCCGGGAAATAGGCTGGGCCTTCCGCCCAGCGGCAGCCATCGAAGAGCTTCTCGACCTGCGCCGTCGGGATGAAGCACTTGCGAAACCGCTCATCGAGCACCACGAAGTCTTTCTCCGCCATCGGTGCACTCCGCTTGGATCATCAGCCATTCAAACCGCGCACGACCCGTGCCGTGCTGTCTATTCGTAAGCGCGCATGATCCGATGCTGGCGCCGCGCCGTCAACCCGGAAGGACGTCGGTATCATGCGTCCGAGATGAACCGGTTCAATCCGGCTCTTTGTCCGTGTGCGGAAGTGAAGCTGATAGCTCCGCCCGGATAATTCCCGAACACCAGTGCTGTCAGCCGGCAACATGCCGCCCGTTGCGCGGAGCGGGAGCGCGGGCTTCAAGACCCTGGCTCAAGCGACCAAGCCCCCTGAAAGAGGCTAGATGTGACACGACATACGAGGATTTACAGCCGGCTTTCGCCGGTTTCTATGGCTGAGCCTGGTCCCGAGCAACGCGAGGGAAAAGACGTTCGGCCCGCCCGATGCCGGGATCGCGCCGCGCTCAAACACTCATGCTGACGATGCGCCGCTGCGAATGCGCGACGGAAGCCGGGCGTCATTCCGTTCGCGATTGCTCGGGAGTGCGGTGCGAGGAATCTCTCCCAAACAGGACAGCCGGCCCGCCAATCCGCTCATCGGCATCGCTAGCCGGTGAGGAGCGCCCGGGCGATGCGGTTGTGAT
This sequence comes from Thermomicrobiales bacterium, assembly GCA_042408955.1. Classification (GTDB taxonomy): domain Bacteria; phylum Chloroflexota; class Chloroflexia; order Thermomicrobiales; family UBA6265; genus CALGSZ01. The sequence goes on along the minus strand of JBHOQQ010000144.1, from coordinate 7,450 downwards.
CGGCGATGAGTGCCGGGAGGTCCACGCCGAGAAGCTCACCGTCGCGGACGCGCACGCGGCCGTTGACGACGCTCAGCGTCACGTTCGGTGGCTGGCAGAATACCAGGGCGGCCAGGGGATCGTGCACGGCGCCACCGGCCAGCGGCAGCGTATCCAGCCGGTAGCCGATGAGGTCGGCGGCCATCCCGGGAGCGAGGCAGCCGGTATCGTCCCGGCCGAGGACGGCGGCGCCGCCGCGGGTCGCCAGGCGGAGTGCTTCCACGGCGGTGAGCGCCGCTGGCCCGTTGGCCACCCGCTGCAGGAGCATCGCCTGCCGGGCTTCCGCCAGCAGGTGGCTGCCGTCGTTCGACGCCGAGCCGTCCACGCCGAGCCCGACCCGACAGCCGGCTTCGAGCCAGGCGCGGACCGGCGCGATGCCAGAGGCGAGGCGCATGTTCGAGGTCGGGCAATGGGCGATGCCGGTCCGCTGCGCCCCCAGCCGCTGGATCTCCGGCGGGTGTGCGTGCACCAGATGCGCGTGCCAGACATCCGATCCGACCCAGCCAAGTTCCTCGGCAAGCTCCACCGGCGTCTTGCCGAACGCTTCCCGGCAGTAGATCTCCTCATCCAGCGTCTCCGCCAGGTGCGTGTGCGCCTGCACGCCGTAGGCGCGGGCGAGCGCGATACTCTCCCGCATCAGCGTCGGCGAGACCGAGAAGGGGGAGCAGGGGGCGACGACGATCCGTAGCATCGCGTAGCGGCTCGGATCGTGATACGTCTCGATTGCCCGGCGCGTATCGCGCAGGATCGCCTCCTCATCCTCGACGACGGTATCCGGCGGCAGGCCGCCCTTCGATTCACCGACGGACATTGAGCCGCGCGCGGCGTGAAAGCGGATCCCCATCTCCTGCGCCGCCTCGATCTGATCGTCAATCCGGGTGCCATTGGGCCAGAGATAGGTGTGGTCGCTGGCGGTAGTGCACCCGGAGAGGAGCAACTCGGCGATGGCGAGCCGGGTGCTGACGCGCACCGCCTCCGGCGTCAGCCGCGCCCAGATGGGATACAGCGCGCGGAGCCAGTCGAAGAGCGAGGCATTCTGGGCGGCGGGAATGGCGCGGGTCAGCGTTTGCGTGAAGTGGTGGTGCGTGTTGACCAGCCCCGGCAGGATCACCATGCTGCGAGCGTCAACGATCTCGTCCGCTTCTGCTGGAAGCGTGTCGCTCGGGCCAACTGCTTGGATCACGCCGTCGACAGCGTACAGCCCACCATCGGGGATGCGGGTGTCGGCATCGTCCATGGTGACGAGGAGCGTCGCGTTCCGAACCAGGAGTCTCTGCGTCTTCCCGTCCATCCTTGGTCTCTCCGCGTGTGCTGCTATCTCGCTGGCCGTTTGCTGGACCGCGTCGGAAACGATAGCAGAGCGCGGGAATCAACGGGATGAAAGGGAGTGCCTGGAGGCTGCGCGTCATGAAGCGAGGAGGAGCCAATGGCAGAATGTGTCTGTGGTGCATGGCTGACGGTAGACCACCGCCTCTGCCCCCAATGTGGTCTTCCCGCCGTGCGCAGCGCCGAGCCGGAGCGGCCGGTGCAGGCCGTGGCGCGATCCCCTGTTGCGGTGTCCAAGCGCGCAGTGGGGGTCTCGCCAAATCCGTGGCGCGAGCTCGATCGGCTTGTCCGGTCGTACGCGGCCGAGGGTCTCTTGCTGCGCTTTGTCGAGCGGGACGCTGATCTGGGTGACCGCTGGGAATGCACCATCATCGCGCTACAACCATGCTCCGGGTGGACGGCCATCTTCCCGCTGGGTATTGGCACCGGCGCCACGCCCCAGGCGGCGCACGCGGCGGCGCGCCGGCAACTCGTAACACAGGCGGCGAGGCGCTCACTCGGTCAATCGCCTAAGCGTCCGCAAAAGATGCTTTCTCCCTGAAAACCCTCTGGCGTGGTGTGCGATTCCTGTTCAACGGAACGAGGCGAGATCTCTCGCTCCGCACTCCCGCGCTATCGCGAACGGGATGACGCTGGGATGCGGTAGCTCGCACCGGAGCATCACGAGGGCAACGCGCTCGAACGTTGGAACCGATGTGCGCTGCCGTGCCGCTGATTCCTGTGAGGTGCGTGCTGCTCCGGGCTAGAATACGGGCACCGGTTCGGGCTCGTGGTGGCCGGGGGGACCGCGCGACTCCAACCGGTAGGAGCGTGGGGATGGCAGCGCGGGTAGATGAGGCGGAGATCGCGGTGCGCCGCCGGTCGCTGGGTGAGGCCGTGGCGACTGACGGGCAGGCCGCGTGCTTGCGCAGGTACGAGCGGCCGCACGAGGAAGCGGTAGAGAGGAGTGTGCTCCACCCTAGCGCCGTGATCCCATATGGGCAAGCGGAGAGCGCGATCGCGGTTTCCAACCTCTCGCCGGGTGCTCGGTCCTTGCTACGGGGGCTCTTGCGCGTTGGCAGCGTGCGTGTTTTCCCTGGCGGTGGGGTTGGCATCGAGTACGGCGGATTGCTCAAAACCGCTGCCAGGCCGGATTACCTGGCAATGCACATCCAGGAAGTCGCCGTCCACCTGCGGCAGCGGCGCGTGGACGTGCTGATGGTGCCTGGCATGTCGGGGTATCCCATTGGATCGATGTACGCGATCGCGTCCGGGATCCCAGCGGTGCTGCTTAAGAAGACGAAGCTCCAGCCAGATGGCGCGTATCCGCCAGGTTCGTTCGTGATCCCATCGTACACCGGGGACGGCGATGTCGTGATGAGCGCCGATCTCGACGCGGTGCAGGACATCGTTGATGCCATCCTCGCCCCGCAATTCGCCGCTCAACGCGGAGCGGCGTCGGTGACGCTCACTCTCCGGGCGGCTGGCGCGGATGACATCATCGATAAGGCGACGATGAGCCAGGCCGTGGGGGAGAGCGCGCTGCTGATGGCCGAAGCAGCCATCGCTGCCCGTGTGGAGCGTTACCGGCGAGAAACCGGAGACTCGCGGCCGATCACGTGGCGGGTCGAAGTGGCAACGATGGTGACACCCCTGATCAAGGGATACAACCGGCCGCACGAACACCTGCGGCGGCTCTTTGGCATCGAGCCGTTTGCCGGGCTCAACATTACCAGTATCCATTTGGAGCACAACGCGATCGGTGTGGAAGGCGCCGGCGTCTTCGCGTTTGCACGGCGGCCCGCGTAGCCCGGATTCCCGCAGTCCGCAGTGCTCTGCGAGCGCGGTGGCATCAGCTAGCGCCTGTCGCCGGTTTGCTCAGCGCACGTGCTCCTCAATGATCGCTTGGAGCCTCCGGAGACCGCATCATGATCACTGGAGCGCCCGCGAGGCGAATCAGCTTTTCGGCAACGCTGCCCAGCACCCACCGCTTGATTCCGCTGTAGCCGTGCGTGGAGATGACGATCACGTCGCCAGGCTGCGCGGCGTCAGCGATCATCGCGTACGGTTGTCCCTCGACGATGCGCCGCTCGGTGGGGATGCCAGCGGCTTCTAGCCGGGCTGCCGCTGCCTCTTGCGCTTGCCGCATGCGTGCCTCGATCTCCTCTCGCTGGCGCCGGACGGCATCGCCGGAGACGAATGCGGCCAGCGCGGCTGGGCCGAGCAGTTCATCCGTGGGGGGCACGACGCTGATCAGCATGACCGGATGACGCAGCCGCTGGGCCAGCCGCTCCACAAGCGGCAACACGCGATTGGCAAGTTCCGACCCATCAAGTGGCACGATGAAGCGATGTATCTGGGCCATGCCGATCTCGACCGGCGCATCCTGTGGCCGGACGATCATGACGGGCACGGTGGAGGAGCGGACAACACGGTCGGCGACGCTGCCGAAGGTCCAGCGCCCGAGGGCTCCGCGGCCATGACTGGCCATCACGATCAGGTCGTACCGGTCGTGCTCGGCGAGCCGGATGATCTCCTCCGCTGGGTCGCCAAACGCCACCTCCAGCTTGACCCTTGGCACGACTGCCTGCCACCGCCGGGCAATGGTTGCCAATCCTGCCCGAATCCGGTCTTCATACCGGGCGATATCCTGGTCGGTGAGTGGCAGCTTGCCCCGGACAGGGTCAACGATTGGCTCCGGAGGCGGCGCGACTTGCACAAAGGTAATCTCCTCCCCTGGCCCAGCGAGCACGGCGGCATAGGGAATCGCCTGCTCGGCGAGCGCGGAGCCATCCAGAGGGACGAGAACCCTGAAGTGATCCTGCGAGCCAGAGCGTGATGGGGATTCAGCAGTCATCATGCGTCTCTCCAGCTTCCCTGCGCCTTCGCGTCATTCGTACCCGCGGCTCATCCTCGCCACGCAAGGCATCATAGCGATAGCGCGTCTCGCAGGCGTAACATTGCCTGCCGCATGCATGACAACCGTGCATCACGGAGTTAGGAGCAATGCCTCTTCACGCGGTTTTGACCACCCGCGTACAATGCATACGAAATGCGCACGCCCCGCGCTAGGATGAACCGGCTCATGAAGCGGATCGCCGAACCTCAACTGGCATTCGTGGATTGGGGTGTAGCAAGCTCTCCGATAGAATCACCGCCACTCGACCTTCCCAATGAAGACAATACTCCAGAGGCGCTTCAGGCGCTTTTGGCAGCCAACGCGCATTACCGCACCGCTCCATGGCCGCCACCCTTCGACCGAACCACCCATGAGCTCCGGCTAAGCGATGCACGTGATCTCTCCTGGATTCCCGACGAATCAGTCCATTTGGTCGTAACCTCACCACCTTACTGGACGTTGAAGCAATATCAGCCCGGGAATCCGTCCCAAATGGGAGATATCGAAGACTACGAAGTCTTTCTCGCTGAACTCGATAAGGTCTGGCGAGAGTGCGCCAGGGTGCTCGTCGGCGGCGGACGAATCTGTTGCGTGGTAGGCGATGTCTGTGTACCTCGAAGGAAAGGCGGGCGGCATTACATCATGCCGCTACACGCTGATATCCAGGTGCGCGCTCGCAAGCTTGGCTTGGATTGCCTCACGCCGATCATCTGGCACAAGATTGCCAACGGTGTCACCGAGGCAGCTGGCAATGGCGCTGGCTTCTATGGGAAACCTTATCAACCAGGAGCAATCATTAAGAACGACGTTGAATATATTCTCTTCCTGCGCAAGGGTGGCCGGTATCGCTCTGTGTCCCCACTCCAAAAAGCCTTATCGATGCTTACTAGAGAAGAGATGCAGGTGTGGATGCGCTCGATCTGGACCGACATTCGTGGCTCATCGACCCGTAATGGCCATCCGGCTCCGTTCCCTGTGGAGTTAGCCGAACGGCTTATTCGGATGTTCTCGTTTGCTGGGGACACCGTGCTCGATCCCTTCGTTGGCACTGGCTCCACATCGATTGCTGCCATCAACGCTGGCCGAAACTCAATTGGCAGCGACATTGAGCCAGCCTATTTGATAGCCGCCTATGAAAAGCTGGCGACAGTGAGCAACGCGCTTCGCATATCCGGCGCGGTGAGGAGCTCAGTGTGTCGAATCGGGTTCTGAGCGCATTTGAGGGACTGTTTTCGGGGCATCCCTATCGGCATCGCAACGCAAGCCAGGGCAACTTCGTTGCGATGCATCTGTTTGAAGACCTGTTCACTCTAGGCCGGTCCGGAAAACTCGTCACTCGCGTGCAACAGCGGAGCAGAGTCGTCAATGCTGCGAATGTGACGCAAGGAATTCGAGCCAGACGGGGAGACGGAACCTTCGGAGAGGCCGTTCCTGGGGCCAATATCGTCGTCGTGCCTGGTTTTCACGTTGGCCGGGGACCGGTTGCCACGATCGAAATCGGCGTCGAGGTGAAAATCCTGCATAAGGCGATGATTAAGCAGATCGATCGAGTGATGAACGATCTGCAAAATCAAGCATGGCAATTCCGGCGAGGGGGCAATCAGGCGATTTGTGTTGCACTCATTGGCATTAATCACGCTCCATATGCTGTGAGCTATGAGGGGGAGCGAGCATTTCGTACTGACGGACAGGCAAATCGCCACCCAATTCAAGAGGCGCCAGAAGCCGAGCGTCGGTTGATGCACCACGTTAGCGGGCTGTACGACGAATTCATTATCTTGCGTTACGCGGCCATCAACGAGTTGCCGTTCCCTTTTAGCTGGGTAAATGTTCAGCAAACCTCGCTGGATTAGGCCGCATCACTCGTCCGCCTGAGCGTGTTATATGACCAGCGATTCTGATCTGAGCGCGCCGATGGCAGACGCTCCTGCAATGCTTATGGATCATGTGCGTGTAAGGGACGAGCTTATGCGCAGGTGGGCCAATCCACTTTCAGAAGACGTTAGAGGCGTCGTTGTCTCAAGTCGCTCGTCCGGGCGCCGCTGCGCCGGAGCAGGGCGTGCATGCCCTGGTAGCAATACGCAACACCCCATGTCGCCTGTACCCAGGTTACCGCGTCTCCGACCGTCTGGAATGTGCCACTCGCCACGTGGCCGGCCAGCACCGTGATCTGCTCCGCTGTCAACTTGGGACGCCGTCCTGCGGCATGATGTCCAGGCACCCGCCGCAGCACCTCCGCAAGCCCCTCGCTGCGGTAGATCGTGAGCCAGCGGCGCACGGTTCGCTTATCGACGCCAGCCATGGTCGCCGCGACATCCAGCGACTCACCCTGTCTCACCGCCCAGAGCGCCAGGAGCCGGCGCCGCCGCTGATCATTTCCTTCCAAGCTCACCAGGTGTGCCAAATCATCGGCTGTCTCTTGCCACTGCCATGCTATGGGACGCCTCGCCATTGCCGTGCCTTCCTCAGTTGGTTCTGCTGACCGGGGTGACTATCCGAGCTGCACCCACCGGCTCTCCATCCACCGGGCGAGCACGCTGGTGCCCAGACATCCTGCCGGATGCGAGTCTCGTCCGCGTCGTTAAAACGAGGGACATCCGGGACCCCACGCGATGCCTCATCGCGCGGGGTCCCGTCCCAGCCGGCGTCTCCTCAAGCGTGGCCCGGCTTGGTGGGTCGCCGGGGTATGCAATGAGCTTTGGCACGCCTCTTGTAATGCGACATACGGGAAGGCATTGCCGCCCAGTTGCGAACGCATGAAGCGACAGGGAGAGAGGAGAGCACGATGGGGCCAATTAGCTGGTTGATTTTTGGAGCCCTCGCGGGGTGGATTGCCAGCCTGATCGCGGGGACGAACAAAGAGCAAGGCTGGCTGATGAACATCATTCTCGGAATCGTCGGCGCACTCGTTGGCGGCTTTCTTTACGGCCTTGTCACCGACGGCAGCTTTCAATTTGGGTTCAACATCGGGAGCCTGATTGTGGCGGTCATCGGTGCGCTGGTTGTCACGTTCGTCGTTGGCGCCCTCACCGGCCGACGGGCCTAACCATTCTGCTTTCCCGAGCGCGGAGGCGAGGAGCGATGCTCGCGTCTGAGCGTGACTCCCCACGCTCATGCGCTTGCTTCGCGCCCCGCACAGACGTACGATCCCGGCCGGCGATCCATGCTGGCAACCGGCCAGGATCGTGGTGGTCTGGATCAGGAGGG
>JBHOQQ010000140.1:0-33559 GCA_042408955.1 Thermomicrobiales bacterium | reverse complement strand
AGACCTGATGGCCGACCCCCAATTCCAGAGTGATTACAAGGCCAAGGCAGGAAAAGATCTGGCTTTACCAGCGACCGTGGAGGAATACGTCGAGCAGATCAAGGTTGTTCAACAGCTCCGGCCGGGTGAACTCTACGGCGCTGCAATGCAAGGCATGCAGGGCGATCCGATCGTCATGGAGTTCTGCAACTATCTCTACGGCGTTGGCGGTGACTTCTACAACGCCGAACTTACCGAGCCGATCATCAATAACGAGCTCGGGGTCAAGGCGGCGAGCCTGTACATCGACGCCATCAAGAACGCGGCCCAACCGGGCGCGGCAAATGCCGATCTCAACGACACCGGTGCCCTCTGGCGGCAGGGGAAAGCATTCAGCGCCGTGAGCTACCTCTTCCTCCTCTCCGATGGTGAGAATCTCGAAGAATCTCAGGTCAAGGGCAAAGGAGCGGTGACGACCATGCCCGGCGGCACCGGCTTGACCGGCGCCTGGAGCTGGGGAATCCCGAAGAGCTCTCCCAACCCGGACGCCGCTTGGGAGTTCATCAAATGGGTGGAATCGCCGGACGTCGCGATGCGCCGCGCCCTTGGCGGCGGCGTGGCCGCCCAGAAGGCACCGTATGACAATCCAGAATACACGACCAAGTACCCGTGGATGGCACAGGTCAAGGATTTGATCGCGACCGGCAAAGGATTGCCCGCGGTCACGAAGCAGGCTACCCTGGTCGAAATCGTTGGACGCCACCTGAGTGATGCCGTCGCCGGCGGCAAGAGCGCACAAGAAGCGATGGACGCCGCTGCCGACGAACTCAAGGATCTGTTGTAGCAGCGACGTGGTTGGAAACCCGACTGGTTGGAGATGTCACCGGATTCATCGTTGAGTCACGTCGTGCCACGGCGCACCGAGGCTGCCGCACGCCCTGCCGAGCTTCCGCGGCGAAGCAGGCGTCCCCAGGTGCCGTTTCGCATCTGGATGGTGATGCCGGCAGTTGCCGGTCTCTTGGCCGTGGTCGGGTTTCCCCTCGCGTACGCCCTTTGGGTCTCGCTCCACGAGTATGATCTGACCGAGGGCGGCATTGGTGATTTCATCCGTTTCGAGAACTTTCGCAACGTGCTCGAAATGGAGGTCTTCATCCAAGCCGCCCGCAACACGGTCGTCCTCACGGTTTCTGTCGTGCTCATCGAGCTCGTGATCGCGCTCGGACTCGCACTCCTACTGAATCAGCCCGGGCTCCGGTTTCGCAATTTGTATCTCGCGATCCTGCTCATTCCGCTCCTTGTCAGCCCTATCGCAGTGGGACTGATCTGGCGACTCCTGCTGCACCCGGATTTGGGAGCCGTCAACTGGGTCCTGACGAAACTCGGGTTGCCGGGCCAGGAATGGCTCGGCAACCGCGGCACGGCCATGCCCGCCGTCATCGGCGTCGACGCCTGGCACGAAACGTCGCTGTTGCTCGTCATCCTTCTGGCCGGCTTAACAGCCCTGCCGAAGGAGCCCATGGAAGCCGCTGTGGTCGACGGCGCGAGCCGCTGGCAGGTGCTCTGGACGGTCACCCTCCCGCTGCTCGCGCCCGTGATCCTCGTCGCCGTCCTCATTCGCATGATTGCAGCCATGAAGACGTACGATTTAATCTACATCCTCACCGCGGGAGGACCAGGCGGGGCGACTGAGACGGTCTCGTTCCGGATTTGGAAAGTCGGATTCACGAACCTCAACATGGGCCAGGCATCAGCCGCCTCGATCCTGCTGTTGTTGGTCATCCTCGGCTTGACGGTTGTACTCGTTCGGGTGATGCGCACGGAGGAGCGGTGAATTAGCGCCGGCCAAACTGGCGCTCAAGCTCGGCGGCGCTGAGTTGCAGCATCGTCGGACGGCCATGGCCGCAGGCGCGCGGGTGCTGCGTCCGCTCTAACTGAGCGACAAGCTCCCGCATCTCCGCTAGCGAAAGGGTCTGGCCGGCTCGGATCGAGGTGTGACAGGCGGCGCTGATCGCGACCGAGTCGAGCCAGGTTGTCCCCGCGCCACCATCGGCAAGCTCGCGGAGCATGTCGCGAAACCGGGCGGCAATATCCACCCCTTGGACAAGAGCTGGGATTGCCCGAATCACCACCGTCTGATCGCCAAACGGTTCACAGTCGAAGCCAATCGCCTGCAATTCTTCTGTCGATCGCTCGAAGACAGCCATCTCCTCAGGCGCAAGCTCAATCACCAGCGGGTCGAGCAGTGGCTGCTTGTCGACCTGCTGTGCTGCCAACTGGGCGATGATCTTTTCATACATGACGCGCTCGTGCGCGGCATGCTGGTCGATGAGGTACAGCCCTTCTGGCCCCTCAGCAATGATGTAGGTAGATGCGACTTGACCAAGAACCCGCAAGATTGGCAGGCCGGGCACGCGGGTCGTGCCGGTTGTTTGCTCTGGGGCAGTGTGGCCAGGGAATTGCCGTGCTTCCTGCTGGCCGGCAGACGACGGCATCGGCAGTTGATTCAGACGTGGAGCAGATGGAGGCTGAAACCGGATGCTCGGCAACTCATCACGCGGAGCGCCCGCAAGCGCTGCGTGGGCAGCTCGCTGCACTGCCCGGCAAACGGCTCGTTCGTCGGCGAACTTGACCTCCGCCTTGGTTGGGTGGACGTTGACATCCAACGCCGCTGAGTCCAGTGCGATCAGCGCGAGCGCGACCGGGTGCCGACCCACCATCAACAAGGAGTGATACGCCTCCTCCAATGCAAATCCCAGCGGCCGGCTCTGGATCCAGCGCCCGTTGACGAAGAAGACCATGCCTTGACGATGCGAGCGTGAAATTGTGGGTGCTGCAACCCACCCACGTACATCAACTCCGGGGACAGCGGCAGCCGGGTCCAAGGGCTCCAGCGGCAGAAGCTCCCGGCCAACCTCTGGCCCTAACACCGCGGTGGCCGCCGCAATTGGATCGCCGCTGCCGCTCGTAGAGAAGATTTGCCGTCCATCCACAGCCAGCGAGAAGACCACATCAGGATAGGCAAGAGCGTAGGCTTCGACGACACGGCAGGCGAGCCCTCCCTCAGTCGCCGGCTGCCGCAAGAACTTCCGTCTCGCTGGAACATTGGCGAAGAGGTCGCGCACCGTGACGGTGGTTCCAGGAGCGGCGGCTATCCGCTCGACTGGTCCCATCTGCCCGTGCTCGACCCGAATCATCGCCCCATGTGCCGCTGTGCGCTCCCGCGACCGGATGACGAGCTGGGAGACGGCAGCGATACTCGGCAGAGCCTCCCCACGAAATCCGAGGGTCCGGATCCTGTGGAGATCCTCGAAGCGCTCAAGCTTCGAGGTTGCGTGGCGTTGGAGCGCCAAAGCTAACTCCCCTTCGGCGATTCCGCTGCCATCATCACTGACCTCGATGAGATCGATCCCGCCTCCCTTGATTTCTACCGAGATCTGACGCGCTCCGGCGTCCAGCGCGTTCTCCACCAGCTCCTTGACCACCGATGCCGGTCGCTCGACGACCTCACCGGCCGCGATCTTGCCAACCGTATCCTGTCCCAGCAGTCGGATCGCCATCGGTTAGGCCCCACGCAACCCGGTGCACTGAGGCTTAGCCACTGAGCTCTTCAAGCCGGCGCCGCAGTACCTCAACCCTCTCCGACGCAAGCTGCGCCTTCTGGCGGACGCCTTCCACCACCGCGGCCGGGGCCTTGGTCACGAACGCGGTGTTCGCCAGTTGCGCCGCGAGGCGCTGGTGCTCTCCCTCCGCCTGCGCAAGCTCCTTGCGTAAGCGGGCTCGCTCCACCTCCAAATCAATCATGCCGGCCAGCGGCAGTACCGCAACAACATCGCTTGCCACCACGGTCAGCGCTTGCTCCTGGGCCACCGGCTCCCCAGGCAGGATGCGCAACCGGTCTTCAGCGATGCGCGCCAGGAAGGAGATTTCGCTGTGCACTGTCTCAAACGCCTCTCGACGCTCCCCAGCGTAAATGTCCGCCGCAATCCACCGGCCGGGCTCCACATTCGCCTCGGCGCGGGCATTGCGGATCTTCGTGACCAGATCCATCACGACCGACCAGTGCTCTTCCGCCTCATGATCGCGCTGACCAGCCTCTGGCCATACCGCCACCATCACGCTGTCGCCAGCGTGCGGCAACTGTTGCCAAAGCCGCTCCGTCACGAACGGCATGAATGGATGCAGCAACCGCATGGTCCGCTCAAGGACGAAGGCAAGGGTCTGCGCCGCGGCCAGTCGCTCAGGAGCCGGACGTGGTGTTTCACCCCGCAAGCGAACCTTAGTCGCCTCGATATACCAGTCGCACAATTCTGACCAAACAAAATCACGAAGCTGCCGTCCCGCTTCGCCATACAAATGGTGCTCCAGCAGGGATGTCACGTCCGCGGTGATCGCGTCGCTCCTGCTGAGGATCCACCGGTCGGGCAGCGCGAGCTCTCCGTGTGGCCGAGCTGGGCCGTCACCCAGGACCGTAACCTCGGCGGATCGAATGGAGCGGAGCGCAAAGCGCGTAGCATTCCAGAGCTTGTTGACAAAATTCCGGTTGTATTCCACCAGTGGCAAGCTCAATCGCATGTCCACGCCAGGCGAGCCTTGCGTGACGAGCGCGAAGCGCAGCGCATCAACGCCATATTCAGCGGAGATCTCGGTAGGATCCAGAACGTTGCCCTTGGTCTTGCTCATCTTGGCGCCCTCCGCGTCTCGGACGGTGCCATGGAGATAGACGGTGTGGAACGGCGGCTCCCCCATGATCTCAATGCCGAAGAAGACCATGCGCGCGACCCAGAAAAACAGGATCTCGTATCCCGTCTCCATGACCGACGATGGATAAAACCGGCGGAGGTCTTCGGTTTGCTCCGGCCATCCCAGCGTTGAGAACGGCCACAGCCCAGAGCTAAACCAGGTATCCAGGACATCGGGATCCTGCTCCACCCGGCCACCGCACGTTGGGCAGGCGATCAGCGTTTCCTCATCGGTAACGATGGTGTCGCCACACTCCTGACAGTACCAGACAGGAATGCGATGACCCCACCAGAGCTGCCGAGAGATGCACCAGTCGCGAATGTTTTCCAGCCAGTTAAGGTACACGCCTTTGAATCGCTCGGGAACAAAGGTAAGGCGGCCATCTTTGGCAACGTCGATTGCCGGCTGGGCGAGCGGCTTCATTTCGACGAACCACTGCTTGCTCAGGAGCGGCTCGACCACGGTGCCGCACCGATCGCAGTGGCCCACCGCGTGCGTGTGCGGCTCCACTTTCATTAAGTAGCCATCGTGCTCAAGCCGCTCGATGACCGCCTTGCGCCCAGCGGCGATCGTCATCCCCGCAAATGGCCCGGCCGCCGCGTTCAACGTGCCATCAGGGTTCATGACGGTGACGAATGCCAGATCGTGGCGTTTGCCGATCTCGAAATCGTTCGGATCGTGCGCAGGAGTGACCTTCACTGCGCCGGAGCCGAAGCTGGCATCCACGCTCTCATCGGCGATGATCGGGATCAATCGGCCGAGAATCGGTAGCCGGACGTACTTCCCAACGAGATGCGTATAGCGCTCATCGGCCGGATGCACCGCGATCGCGGTATCGCCTAGCATTGTCTCAGGCCGAGTAGTGGCGACCACCACGGTCTCTCCCGTCGGGCTGCCGTCAACCGGGTAGGCAATGTGCCACAGGGAACCTTGGATCTCCTTATGCGCTACCTCAAGATCCGAAAGGGCCGTCATGCAGCGCGGGCACCACGAGATGAGACGCTCGCCTCGATAAATCAGCCCCTTGTCATACAGGTGCTTGAAGACTTTGCGCACGGCGCGCGCTGGTCCGGGATCCATGGTGAACGCGAAGCGCGACCAGTCACATGACGCGCCGAGAATGCGCAACTGGTCGCGGATCCGGCCGCGGGTACTATCCATGTACGCCCAGACCCGCTCAAGAAATTTCTCTCGCCCTAGGTCATGCCGGGTCAGCCCCTCCTGAGCGATCAGCTTCTCGACCACCCACTGTCCCGCGATGCCGGCGTGGTCCGCCCCAGGCAGCCAGAGCGTTGGGTCGCCAAGCATTCGGTGCCACCGCACCATGACGTCCTCGATCGTCATGGTTAAAGCATGGCCGATGTGGAGCGCACCTGTAACATTGGGCGGCGGCATGATGACAACAAAGGGGCGCCGGTCCCGCCGGTCATTCGGCTTGAAATAGCCCTGCGCATCCCACCAGTCATAGAGGCCCTTTTCGACCTCGTGCGGATCAAATGCCGCCGCCAGCTCCTCGGCGGCAGCCGGGGCCTCCGGCCGGTCTCGCTCGATTTCCGCCACCATCGCGGCCTCCTCACACCTCAAAGTAACCGACCCGCCCAGCGCACTATGCGCAAGGACGGGTCGATCCGTGGTACCACCTTGCTTCGGAAGATTGCCCCGCTGCTCCTCCCGGCCATTCTCGGACAAGATCGCCTAGGCAGCGGACCATCCTCCCTCTTGCGCGCGCTAACGGGCGCACCCGGATGAACCTCTCAACGGCGCTTCGCGTGTTCGATTCATCACCTCGCGGGCGACTTCGGCGCTAGGTGCGCCGTAGGGGCTCTCAGTCGACGACCCCGTTTCCTGTCGGCTCCTGCCGCGCCTACTCCTCCCGGTCATAGGCGTTTACGCACCTGATGCGATTCTGATATCCAGCCACGCATTCTGTCAACGTGCTCGCAGGGGTGCGACGCCAGCCCAACATGTACGTTCATGGCCTGGCGTGGTACACTCCGCAAGTGCGCTCGTTTGTTCGAGTGGGTCACCGTGACACGAGCGCACCGCGCCTCATCTGGCTTGACGCAACTGCTTGTCGAGGGACAACCCAATGCCGCTGCATGACAAGATCACCGTCCGCGGCGCCCGCGAGCACAACCTCAAGAACATTGACGTCGAGATCCCGCGCGACAAGCTCGTCGTCTTCACGGGCCTCTCCGGTTCCGGCAAGTCGTCCCTCGCGTTCGACACGATCTTCGCCGAGGGACAGCGCCGGTACGTCGAGTCATTGTCAGCCTACGCGCGGCAAGTCCTCGGCCAGATGGAAAAACCGGACGTCGACCACATTGACGGTCTGTCACCTGCCTTCTCAATCGATCAGAAGGGGACGAGCCGTAACCCGCGCTCGACGGTTGGCACCGTCACGGAAATCTACGATTACCTTCGCCTCCTCTTCGCGCGCATCGGCCGCCCTTACTGCCCAAGCTGCGGCCGGCCCATTACCCAGCAATCTGTCCAACAGATGGCAAGCCAAATTCTGGGGCTCCCCGATGGAACGCGCCTCATGATTCTTGCCCCTGTCATCCGAGACCGCAAGTGCGAGCATCAGGGCGTGCTCGACGAGATCCGCCGGCAAGGATTCGTGCGCGTGCGCGTTGATGGGCAAGTTCGGGACATCGACGAACACATCGAGCTTGAGAAATACAAGAAGCACACGATCGAAGTTGTCGTCGATCGCATCATCGTTCGGCACGAGCCAAATGTTGCCCCCGAGGATCATCCAGATCGCGTCCGCATCATTGATTCGCTTGAGGTCGCGCTGCGTATCGCGGGGGGCATCGCGGTCGGCCAGATCGTTGACGGCGAGGCGCTTCTCTTTTCCGAGAAGTTCGCTTGTCCCTATTGCGGCATCAGTCTTGGCGAACTTGAGCCGCGGACATTTTCTTTCAATTCGCCACACGGGGCGTGTCCTGAGTGCACGGGACTCGGCATGAAAATGGAGTTCGATCCGGAACTCATCATTCCGAATCCCCGCTTGTCAATCGCCGAAGGAGCCATCGTGCCTTGGATGCGCCAGAGCGGTGAAGGTTATGCCTGGCATCAGGCACAGTTACTAGCACTCGCCGAGAAGTACGGTTTCTCGCTTCAAACTCCTGTGAAGGACCTGCCACGCGACATCCTGCAGAAGATCCTCTACAGCAAGGGGCAAGAGCGCATCACCGTCAAATACCGGTCAGGTAACGGCCGCATCAAGGCGTACGACGTGACCTACGAAGGGGTCATCCCCAACTTGCAACGTCGCTTGGCAAATACGAATTCCGATTACATACGCGAGGAGCTTGGCCGGTATCAATCGTCACGTCCGTGCCCGACCTGCAAGGGCACGCGGCTCAAGCCAGAAGTCCTTTCCGTGAGAATTGACGGGAAGAACATCGTCGACGTCACGCGCATGCCGATTCGAGAGGCGCAAGCGTGGGTCAATGGCCTGGCGGTCGATCCTGCTGATCACGGCAACGCGCCCCTGACGCCTCGCGAATATCTCATCGCCCGGCAGATTTTGAAGGAAATCCGGGAGCGCTTGGGCTTCCTCGTTGATGTCGGACTCGATTACCTGACGCTCGACCGCTCGGCAACGACGCTATCCGGCGGAGAAGCCCAGCGTATCCGCCTGGCGACACAAATCGGATCGAGTCTCATGGGAGTGCTCTACATCCTCGATGAGCCCAGCATCGGTCTCCACCAGCGGGACAATGCTCGCCTGATCAAGACGCTGCTGAAGCTGCGCGATCTTGGCAACACACTCATCGTCGTCGAGCATGACGAAGAGATGATGCGGGCTGCCGACTGGATCATTGACATCGGTCCGGGCGCCGGTATCCACGGCGGCAGGGTGGTGGCAGCAGGCCGCATTCCAGATCTTGCTCGCGTCCCGGAATCGATCACTGGCCAGTTCCTCAGCGGCAAGCGGCAGATCGCCATTCCGCGCACCCGCCGGAAGGGCAATGGGAAGTTCCTGGTGCTGAAAGGCGCGAGAGAAAACAACTTGCGCAACATCACCGTCAAGTTCCCGCTGGGCACCTTCATCGCGGTCACTGGTGTCTCTGGATCGGGAAAGAGCACGCTCATTACCGATACCCTGTATCGCCGGCTCGCAATGGAGTTCCACAACGCCAAGGAAAAGCCAGGCGCCCACGAGGGGATCGAGGGCATGCACTACCTCGATAAAGTCATTGATATTGATCAAAGCCCGATCGGCCGGACCCCTCGCTCCAATCCAGCAACGTACACCGGCGTCTTCACCCCCATACGGGAACTCTTCGCCTCGCTCCCGGAGGCGAAGGCTCGTGGTTACCTGGCAGGCCGATTCTCATTCAACGTCAAAGGCGGGCGGTGCGAAGCATGCCACGGTGAAGGGATCATCCAGATTGAGATGAACTTCTTGCCGGATGTCTTTGTTCCGTGCGAGGTGTGTCATGGCAGGCGCTACAATCGCGAGGCGCTTGAAATCACCTACAAGGGCAAATCCATCGCAGACGTGTTGGAGATGACCGTTACCGAGGCGTTGGCCTTCTTCGAGAATATCCCAGCCATTCGCAACAAACTCCAAACTTTGGAAGACGTCGGCCTCGGCTACATTCACCTCGGCCAGCCAGCGACGCAACTCTCGGGTGGCGAGGCACAGCGGGTCAAGCTCGCGACGGAGCTTTCGCGCCGCGCGACTGGCCGCACTCTCTATATCCTCGACGAGCCGACCACCGGCCTCCATTTCGCCGATATCGAGCGCTTGCTCGGTGTGCTCCAGCGCCTCACCGATGGCGGGAACACGGTAATCGTCATCGAGCATAACCTCGACGTGATCAAGTCCGCCGATTGGATCATTGATCTCGGGCCCGAGGGCGGCAGCGGCGGCGGGCAAATCGTCGCTGAAGGCACGCCGGAAGAGGTCGCGGTCAATCCCGCGTCGTATACTGGGCAATATCTCCGGCCGATTCTAGAGCAAGCCTCGCTTGCCGCAGACTAACGCTAATCCTCGTCGCGCTCAAAGGTTCGCCGGCATCGCGCAGTCCCTACTCCGCAGTATGAGCCGATAGCCGATAGCATAGCCGACACTCAGCACTCAGCACTCCGCAGTAGCGGGAGCGGTGCCTCGCCGGTCACATTACGCCACCAAGCAGGGGATAGACGAGCGCCTCCCAATGCTCGCGCACGGCATCGCGAAACGGCGCGGCAGCGACAATCCGAATCAACCGCCGGTGCTCCTCATAGCGCTTGAAATCATCGTCGCTGAGGCCAACGACTTCTTTCCAGGGCATGAGCTCTTGAAAGCCGACCGGCGGGTTGTCGAATGCCACCCAAACGTTCGTGCGCCATTTCTCCGGCTTCGGGATATCGATGAGCACAGCATCCGGAGGTACATGAACACCGATGCGGCGCGACAGGCGAGCCGCCATATCGATCTCCACCTGTCGCCTCGCCTCAGGATCAAAGAACAAGTTGCCAAGCCGCGCGTACAGCTCAAAGGATCGCGCGCTCACCTCGACTCCGCGCTTGTGGATGCGCCGTTCCTTGAGCGCCCGCGTCAATCGCCGCGTGGATTCGGGCATATCACCGGCGCTCAGCCGTTCCAGCAGCGAGAAATCATCATGCGCAGCGAGCTCCGCCGGATCAATCGCCTCCGCTCTCACCGCCTCCTGCACTGCTCTGAGCAGCATCGCCATGCACGCGCGGTTCGTGTGGTGCCAATAGACGTTGTCAAACATTTCCTGCCGTGCGTTGATCAGCGAGTGCAGCGGGCTGATCCCTTTGGCGCCAACGACGATTTGCAGGTGCTGTTGCCTGCCTAGGGTGGAAACTCCGCTAAGCTCCCCGGCATCCAGCCAGGCAAACCGAAGCGCGTCAATCAACCGAGCCGTGTCAACGCCTCCGTAGGGCACATTGCAGGCCCGAGCATCACGGGGCAGGTAGTCGAGCTTGTCGACATCAAGCGGGCCAGAAAGCAGGCTTCTCAATACCCGGTCCGCCTCAACAAGCTCTCGCCCATCTGGATCAATCAACGCGGCCACCCGCTGTGGATCCACACCCCACTGCTGACGGAGAACGCCGGCTAGGTCCGATGCTTCAACGAGTCTGCTCCCGACCCGCTCGTGCGGCAGTACCGGCGGCCCGAGTTCTTCGATCGCGTGGGAAAACGGATAGTGTCCGACGTCGTGGAGCAACGCGGCGGCACAGATCGTTCGCGCGTCCTCGTCGGTGATCCACTCGCCGTCGGGTAGCGATCTCAGGTGCTCAACGGCAAGGCGCGCAAGGTGGAACACCCCGAGCGAATGCTCGTAGCGCGTGTGCTTCGCTCCCGGCCACACTCGGGAAACGAACCCAAGCTGCTGGATCCGGTCGAGCCGAAGGAATTCTTGGGTGCCGATGATGGCGATCTCAGGCTCACCGAGCGGTATCCGGTCGTAGAGGGCATCCCGCACGGTCGTCGCCACCGGAAACCGCGTACCAGGCACGAAGCGCCCGGCTCCACCCTGGCAGCCTACAAACATTGGCTCGTGCACGGAATTTTCGTCCTCCTCAGCCAATCGCGGCTCGTCGCCACCTGCCGCCACCCGTCGCGCGCTCGTTCGTCCTTGGTAAGCTGTGCACCGTGGCGTACGGGAGGAAATCGAAACGCAATGCTACGACGCACGCACGCGCAATCCTCGGACAACGACTCCAGCCCAGCGGCACGGAGTCCGCGTTCGACATCCTTCGCCCGGTTCACCGCGCCATTTCCCATTGCCCTCGCCATGATCATGCTCACCTACTGGACGATCGATATCATCTCACCCGCGTTGCCCGCTATCCAGCAGAGCTTGATGTTGTCCGCAGCGGGTGCCAGCCTAGTCTGGTCACTCCTTTTCGCCGGGCGCCTGCTTGGCAATATTCCCGCCGCGATGCTCGTTGACCGCATTGGACCGTCGGTGATAGCAGCCTTCGGATCTGCTCTCCTTGGCATTGGCTCAGTGCTCGTCACGGTCACTGGTCACCTCCCGACGCTCTATCCTGGCCGGGTTGTCCAAGGTCTCGGCATCGCGATGCTCGTCAACGCGGGCCTCCGCGCGCTCGTCCGCATCAAACCAGGCCAGGGTGCTGCACTAACCTATTTTGGGTTCGCTGCCACGCTCGGAGGAGTGTTCGGGCTGCAAAGCGGCGGGTTCCTGACAGGATCCCTTGGCTGGCGCTCAGTGTTCGTGCTGTCAACGGTGCTCAGTGGCATCTTACTGTTGCTCGCACTCGCGGGATCACGAGGCAGCCAGGACACCCAAGCGACACGCATCCGGCGAGAAGCTGAATCACCCCAGGCGAGTTCCACACAATGGGCAGCACTCGCGCTGCCGGTTATGCTCAACCTCATCGTCTATATCAACTACAGCCTATTTGTCGCCCTTCCGCTGTATGCTCAACGTCAATTCCGCGCGTCTCCGGAAACGAACGCCAACCTGCTCCTTGTCATCACCGTGGTTCACCTGCTGGTCTCGTTTCCAGTGGGACGCGCGATCCAACGGTGGGGCAGCAACCACCTCGCTCTCGGAGGCCTCATCCTCGCGGCAGCCGGCATGCTCCTCGTCCTTCCCGCCCCTCATCCCTTTTGGACGGTGCCCGCGCTGATCTTGTATGGCACTGGCCAGGTTGCGGCAGGAAATGCAAGTGGCGATTTGGTGCTTCAACGCGGCGGCCGCGGTGCGAAAGCAGTGGGGCTTGTGCGCCTCAGCGGCGATCTTGGACTCGTTGTCGGACCCTATCTCACTGGTGCACTGGCGGACTGGCGGGGATACCACATCCCGTTTTTCGCGCTACCGCTCTTGACTGCGTTCGGAATCCTGTCCCTCGTCGCGGTCAGCCTGATCGCGCAGGTGCACCCGCCGTCGGATCAGCGCTCTCCAGCGCTCTGAGGTGCGCAAGAGCCCTCACCACGCTCACGTGGCTACCTCCACATGAAGACACCTATCGCCCGTTATCCCATTGGCGCGAATTTTCGGCTCTTTTGGTACCATAGGCGGGTGCAGGGAAGTTCGTAAAGTAGGTGGCGTCGGGTAGGAAAGGCGTGTGCGCTCCAAGGGGAGGTGAGCCATGTCTGCTCGTGGTCCAGTCGCTCTCGCACATGGTCTGATCATCCTGCTGTGCATTTGGCTGTTCATCACTCCGTGGGTGTTGAAATACACTGACGCGGCAGGGTGGAACGCGACGATCGTTGCAGTCATCATCGCGGCCGCGGCGGCGTACCGTCTCGTCCGCGCGGAAGACTTGGAATCGACCGGCTGGCTGTCCTGGGTCATGATCATTCTCGGCTTGTGGCTCATCATCGCCCCGTGGATCATTTCCGCCTACGAAGAGAACAATGAGAAGTGGAATAGCGTTATCGTTGGTATCTTGATCGCCATCCTCGCGTATTGGGGCTCGCGAGCCGAAAGCCCTGCCACGACCTGAGGCCAACGTTCTCGGACTCACTCACCAAGCCGGGCTCATCGTTGGCATGATGAGCCTGGCTCAGTGTGCCCTCGTGCGAATGCACCTCGATGTCGGCCCATGCAAATTGAGCCGGTCGTGACTCAACGACGCTCCACCCGGCGGCAACACCGAGCCGTACGATAGCTTCACTTCAAGTGTGTTACGCTCTCATTACGAGCGCCGTGCCAGGCAACAAGACTTCCAGAATCGCCTGGCGATGGAACGGGGATTCCAACTCGATGCAAGTCTACCGCCGGATGGTCCTCACCCTCGCCCATGCCCGACCCGTCGAGCAGGCGATTCGCAAAAACGGGGCAACCAAAAAGCTCGTTTCGCGATTTGTTGCCGGAGAAGATCTAGAAAGTGCGCTGGCAGTCGCTCGCCGCCTCTCCCGCCTCAATCTCACGACAACGCTCGACCAGCTAGGCGAGCATGTCCGCACGCCAGAGGAGGCCACCACCGCAAGCGCCAACTACGTCCGCATTCTTGAAGCGCTCGCGGCTTCTCACTTGGAGCCCAACATCTCCGTCAAGCTGACAATGCTTGGCTTGGACCTAAACGACGACGTCGCGAGAGAGAACATGCTTCCGATTCTTGCCACGGCGCGGCGCGTTAGCGGGTTCGTCAGAATCGACATGGAAGGCTCAGCGTACACCGAGCGCACGATGCGCATCTTTGAAGATCTCCATGATACCTTTCCCACCGAGGTCGGCATCGTGATTCAAGCCTACTTGCGACGCGCACGCGGCGACGTCGAGCGCATGATCGAACGCCGCGCCCGAGTGCGGCTGGTCAAAGGCGCCTACGCGGAGCCAGAATCCATCGCATACCAATCTTCCAGAGAGATTCGCGAGCAGTTTCGGTCGCTCATGGAGCTCCTGCTCCAGCACGGCACCTATCCAGCCATCGCCACGCACGACGAGTCGCTGCTACGAGCGACTCAGGAGTTTGCGAGATCCCGGCACATTGGTCCGGATCGGTACGAATTCCAAATGCTCTACGGCGTGCGCCGGGATGCGCAGGTAGCACTGGTTGCCGATGGGTACCGGATGCGCATCTATGTCCCCTTTGGCAGCCAGTGGTATCCCTACTTCGTGCGCCGCGTCGCTGAGCGACCAGCCAACGCCTTGTTTGTGCTGCGACAAGTTATCGGCGGTTAGATGCGCAGGTCATCATCCTGGCCTGACCGTCGTCGAAATCCCTTCTCGAATCGCCTTGGGGAACGATTCACCAAGACAAGAACGGGGCGCGGTAAGATTGCCGTCCGAGCGTGGTTGATGCTCGGGCTCACGGTGCTCTGCCAGGCGCTCGCGATGGTGAGTCCAGCCGGCACAAGCACGCCGACGGCGGAACCGCCTCCCGGCCCGATGATCTTAGATGTGTTGCGCTGGGTTCCGGTCACCGATGAGACGCGCCTTGCCCTGGCGATGTGGCTGACCCACGGAACTGACGGTGCACAGGCTGAGATTCTGGCCAGCGCTACCATCGTGCAACGCCTGGCGTTGCTTCCGTCGCCACGGGCGCTTGGCAGACTCATTGGCTGGCGCGACCGGTTTGGCTACTCGTTTCATGATGTGGCCTCGTGGGTCGCGGTAGGGCCCAACGCGGAGTTAGCCATACTTTCTGGCACATTTGATCAAGCCGCGATCGAGCGAGCTTTGCGAAAAGCTGGATATCGCCGGGCGCGGTACCTTGGTGTGACGATGTTCGTGCACAGCCCGACCGCCACCCCCACGCCGATTCTCAATGGTGATTCCATTGGCCTTGCGAACGCCATTGCACTGCAACCCAACCTCCTGCTCATTTCTGCCTCTCCCAACCTCGTGAAACTCGCGATCGAAGCCGGGCGCGGCCAGCGAGAATCACTGGCCACTGACCCGTTCTTTCAGGACGTTTTTCAGACGCTCGCGCCCTTCCACGGCCTGATGGTCCGCGATGCCAAGCTGCATGCACTGGAATGCGGGTTGCTCCCGACCGAGTCCGATCGCCTCGCGCCAAGCGGCCGATACATCGCGCTCGCGTATCGCGACGCCAGTTCACCACAGTCCCGCAGGACACTTGTGGCGAATGTCTTTCTCAGCCAGGATGAGGCCACTACCATCCGATCCCGCTACGTCCGCGCATGGTATGTTGATGAACCGCTCGTGGAAGGATCCTCGCTTGCGGTCTTCGGCCGGTTGGTCACTGTCTTACAATCAGGTCCAGTGGTGCTCGCCGAGCTCGCCGACGGCCGCGACGATGGCTGGATCCGCTCCGGAATCCGATTCGCCTTTCCCGTTTGTACCGCGGCAGCCAGTGCTGTCGCTTCCGCCATCACGCCCTCTCGTTGAGCGCTAACACACACCGAGACGCCGAGTGAAACATGCTGGTCATAAGGGGGATTCCATCGGACAATCGCTCTTGCGGAGCAGTCCAGATGGTGCAAGAGGAGCAAATGAGATCGTCGCCACGGGAAGATCCACTGAACAAATCACCGGCTGACGACACGTCCCAGGGCACGCAAGCAAGCCCCGGTCAGCCGCAGCTCGAGCGCTTTTGGGAAACGGTCCGGCGCATTCCACGGTACGTGCTATTGATTACCAACCTTATGCGTGATTCTCGCGTACCACTTTCGGCCAAGGCCAAGCTCAGTCTCGGTGGTGCGTACACGGTTTCGCCGATCGATCTCGTTCCCGGCATTATCCCTGTCGCTGGTCAACTCGACGATCTGCTTGTACTCCTCCTGACGCTCCGGCACGTCGTCCGTTCAACCGATGCGAAGCTGATTACCGAACACCTGGAGCGCGCCGGCGTTCGCCAAGAGGATCTCGACAATGATCTTCGAGTCACGAAAGACACCGCAGTTTGGCTTGCGAGCCAAGGCGCACGAGCGGCCGGGCGAGTGACGGCAAAGGGTTTGGGCCGGTTGCGATCCTTCTGGGAGTCAAGGCGCTAGTCGCGCGGCCGCCGGGTATCGTCAAGGCAAGGTGTATACTCAGTGTCCAGAGCAGGTCTGTGTGCCTGTTCAACGATGGTGCGGTCCCGGTCAGCCAGTGTCGCGCCGACGTGGTCAGAGTTGACCGGCGCTGTCTCCAGGACCTTGCCAAGCCTGCCAGGCACGGCAGGTTCGGTGTACGTTGCCCTCTGGCGATGCCAGGGAGGGTTAGACCAATGAGCCGCGAGCGACGCCGGCCCCTCGTGGGGGAGGAGTCACCGGCGGAGTCGGGGCGCTATGGGTGTCCGATGCTGTCACGAGGTCGCGGTCCCCATCCCACACAGCCACACCGTCCGTTCTGGCGGTGCGCATTGGGTTGGGCCCTGCGGGACGAACTTGACGTGGCCAATTGCATCGCGACAGAAGCGGTGAACGATTGTTGGAAGATGCATCCAGAGCGACGGCCGATTGTCGCCTTGCCGGCGCGGCCACAGCGGGAGCAGAAGGCCAGCGCGGACTAATCGCGCCCCTGGCGTTCCGATCTTGCCGAAAACGCTACCAACCTTTCGACAACACCGCCCCGGAACTTTGCCGGGGCGGTTTTTCATGCACCTTCAGATTCGCCTGGCCGCAGCAGTCGCTGCCGCGGCTCCGCGGGGTGCGTGGGCCTTGATGAATTCCGCAACCTCTTCTGGTGTGTGCTGGCGAAGATTGAGCGCCGGATATTTGAGGTTATCAGGGAGATAGAGGTGAAACGTGAATTGAACGGGCTCGATGCGCTCCTGCTCCGCCCACCACGCGTAGAGCTTGGGCAGCCAGTCGAAAGAGGTAGCTTCCACGCGCCAAAGGGCCACGCCGGTTCCCCGTTCATAGGTCAGCGCCTCACCGAAATAGACCCGGGCACCAGGATCTGCTTCGATAATCCGCCGCACATCCTCATAATGCCGGGGCGAACCCTTGAGGGTGAAGCGCCAGCCATCGCCAAGGTCCTTCGGCTGGGGCTGCGGTTTGCCGTGCCATGCCGGCTGACCCGGATGCTTTCCCCGCCAAAGCTTTGGACTCATTCGCTGGCCCTCCACCTCATCTACACGCGCCGATCCTCTGACCCGCCGCCTTCTTGGCAGGCTCCAATTCATTGTACCGCGGACTGGTGCCTGCTCGCGGATTTGGGCGCTCACTCTGGCAAGCGTGCAAGAGACTGCTGCCCCTTTGCTCCTGGAGCGAAACGCGCGGTCCATATGCGACAATCGCGGTTGGCTGGGGATCCACGAGCAAGCGGCTCGGCGCCGTGCTCGATGACGAACACGTAACGCACCTGAGGAGGAGCAGTGAATATTGGGATCATCTTGCCACTCGGTGAACAGGAGGCGTTGGGACGCCCGTTCCACTACCGTGAATTACGGGAGTTTGCGCTCCTCGCCGAGAGCCGGGGGCTCGATTCGGTTTGGATCTATGATCACCTCCTGTATCGCTTTCCCGGTCGTCCTCCGTCCGCGGTTTGGGAAGGGTTCACAACATGGACGGCGCTGGCAGAAGCGACCTCACGCATCCAGCTCGGCGCGCTGGTGCTTTGCACGGCCTTCCGCAATCCTGCCCTCACGGCAAAGATGGCTGTCACTCTTGACGAGATCAGCGGCGGGCGCATCATCCTCGGCCTGGGCGCGGGTTGGCACGAGCCAGAGTTTCACGCGTTCGGCATTCCATTCGACCACTTGGTCGATCGATTTGAAGAAGCTTGCCGCATCATCGTGCCGCTGGTTCGAGAGGGAACCGTCGATTTCACAGGTTCGTATTACTCAGCGCCGGACTGTGAAATGCTGCCGAGACCGCGCAGGCCTATTCCCGTGCTGATTGCCGCGTTCAAGCCGCGCATGCTGCGTCTCACTGCTGAGTTCGCAGATGCTTGGAATACTGCCTGGCTTGGGCATGTCGATGCGTTAGCAAGCCGGCGAGAAGCCTTGGAGCGGGCGTGCGCGGAGATTGGGAGAGACCTGGGAAGCCTGGAGGTCACCGTCGGTCTGAACATCGCCTTTCCCGATCTTGGCACCGTGCCGGAGCAAGCCAGCGATCCCAAGAAGTACATCAGTGGCTCGGTGCACGAAGTTGCGGCTAGCTTAGCATCATACGCCGCTGCTGGCGTCAGTCACGTCATCTGCTCATTGGCGCCAATAACCACTGAGAGCATCGGTGTGCTTGCCGACGCAGCCGACGAAGCACGCTCGCGGATCTCAAGCACAGCAAGCCTCGCCTGAGGATGTGGATCGTCAATCAGGTATACTGTTGATGCTGTCACGGCTCCGGAGGGATTGGCGTGGGCCTCGATCCTCCTGCCGTTAGGATGCTCTATGTCAAGTCACGATCTTGCTTCGTTGATTAGCTTGCTGTTCACCGTGCTGACCTTTGCCATAGTCGGCCGGGCGCTGCTCTCTTGGTTTGACCCCGGCTTGCGCTCGTCGGTGGGACGGATTCTTGTCGACATTACGGAGCCGATCATCTCGCCAATCCGGCGGGTCGTCCCGCCATTTGGCATGTTCGACATCTCCCCGATCGTCGCGATCCTGCTTCTCCAGCTCTTGCAGCGCCTGATCGTGGGCGCGCTGATCTAGCGAAGCGGCACGCCAAACATCATAGCCCGCCCGGCAGAGCCAGGGACATTCCCCGGTCAACTAGCTATTGCCATCGATAGCCCTCGGCTACCGTCTCCTTGCACCGTGAGTGCTGAGACATGGGCGCCCCGCATCACGGTGATCCACAGTCTCCCGGGCTGCTTCGACGTGCTTGGGAACCGAAAGGTGCGCGGCAACGTCTGATCATGCAAGTCAGGGGACGGTCCCCTGCGTTCATCGCGACATTCGTGGAGCGATTGCAGATGCCTGATCGCCTTTCTCGGCGCCTTTTCCTCAGTCACGGTGGCGCCATTGTGGCCGCCCTTGCCTGGCCACTATCCGTATCAGCCACTCCATCGCGGGCTGAGCGATCCGCCTCGCCTGTTCCAGGAGAAGACCAGCCGGTCATCCGCATCGACGTTGCAGGCGGCCTCGTGCCGGTCGCAGTGGCATACAGCACCTTGCCAGACTTCGTGCTGTACCCCGACGGGCGAGTCATTACCCAAGGACCCATCCCCGCCATCTTCCCACCGCCACTGCTGCCGAATCTTCGCGAGTCTACATTAACCGAGGTTGGCATCCAGTTGCTCTTCTCGGCCGCGCGTGAGGCGGGGCTCCTTACGGGCGACCAGCACTATCAGAACCGCCTGATTGCGGACGCTCCAACCACTATTTTCACGGTCAGGGCCGATGGGCAGGTCACGCGTGTCCTGGTGTATGCGCTGCAATTCGATGATGACCCAGGGTGGACTCCGGAGGAGCGCTCGGCGGTCGAGCGGCTCCGTCGCTTCTATGAGCAGGCACTAAATCTTTCATCCTGGCTTCCAGCCGAAGCCATCGCCGAGGCAGATGAGCCATACCAGATCGAGCGTCTTCAGGTGATTGCAGAGCCGATCGACCCAGCGGCACCAACGCCTGCCCCCGGCGATCCCGCCGCAAACCAGCCCCCGCAAGACTGGCCGCTGACCGTTCCGCTAGCTGGTCTCAGCCAGGCCACGCTACCGGGACTCCCCGCCACCGCGCGCTGCGCTGTTTTCTCCGGAGAAGAGGCCGCAACCCTTGTCGCCGCGTTTCAAAACGCGAACACTCTGACGCCTTGGATAAGCGACGGTCAGGCTTTTTACCTCTCCGTTCGTCCGCTGTTACCAGGCGAACCCGGCTGTCCGCCCCCCGACCCATTCGCGGAACCGGAGCTCGCCACGCCGACAGGTTAGAGCGGACACTGCACGGCTGGGCGCGGTGCTGCGCCCGCGTGGGCCTCAAAACCCGCGCCCATCCGTGTCCATCCTGGAAAGCACGGAGATAGGCGGTTCACCCGTGCACTCGGGATCACCGCGAAAGGGGCGCTGACGCGTATGGTCTGCACAGCGCTCTAGCGAGCGCGCCGGATGCCTGGGAATGCCGACTCCTTGGCGTGCACGACGTCGTCCTGGCGTTCCTCGTTCTCGAACGCATCGTCGAGGTCGTCACTATCGTCGTAATCGTCCTCCCCGAGATTGCCCAAGAACTCCTCATCCGATGGTCCCTCGTAGTCATCGCGTCCGTACCCGGGCAACGCCTGCTGAACGAGGGGATGGTTGGGATTGAGCTCCGTGGTGACCAGCTCTTGGTTCTGACCGTTGATGGTCTGCCGCTTGGTCAGAATGCCCTTGCGCAGAAACTCCATCACCTTCGCCTCGATATGCTCCGAGGGCAAGATCGAGCGATCGATGAAGCGCCAGAGCGTCCTACTCATATGGCTTTGGGTCGGCACAAATCCGGGATGGAGTTGCCGGATGTAGGCGTCGATGGCGCGAATGACCGCTAAATCCACATCGACCGACTGGCGCATGAAGAGCGGGTCCTCTTCGCCCGCGGCAGCCACCAAGTCCGGGCTAATCGAGCCAGGCACACCACAGATCACAACGCGGCGGCCAAGCCGGTTGCGCAACGTCGTGACCACACGAATAAAATCCTTGTCGCCCGTGAAAAGAAGAAACGTTTTGATATCTGGTCGAGCCAGTGCCGTGTTGATGATATCGAGGGCGAAGTTCAGATCCGACCGGGAAACAATCTTCTCCCGACCTTGATTATCAATGGTGCGCTTGGCCGGATAGTGCTGGGCTTCAAATCCAGCGACGTCGAGTCGGTTCCGTATGGCCGGGGGATGCTGGTCAAAGTCTGCATACGCGCGAGCAACGGCCATCAATCCGTATTTCAATGCCTTGTCACGCCAGGTGAGGGGATCTGGCTCCCGCCCATAGGAGTTGATCGTCGAGTACCGAATATTCTCAAAATCGACAAAGACGGCGACTTCTGAACCTTGAGGCGCTGGTGACAATCCCGCTGATCCCACACTCACTGGACCGTTGTCAGTCATCTTCGCATTCCTCCACTGCCCCTGACACTGACAAAAGGTGCGCGAGCCGGTGTCAAGGCCAACGCCCACCGTCCGGGAAGGTCAGCCCAATTCCTCTGCGTAAGCTCGCATGTCTGAAGATCAAGCGGGGAACCAAGGATCTCCATGTATGCAACCATAAAGGGCAAACCACACCGGTGCGCACCTACATCCGAACCATTAACGCTTGCCCAGGCAAACGCTAACTACCCAGGCGACCATTCTTGCGCAGCCACCAGGAACTCTTACCGGCGCTTGCTTTCCAATCAGTCTAGCACGTCCGTGTGCGATTCTCTCGCGCCGGGACGCCTTTGCGCCTGGCGTGGCACTCGCTGCCTGTCCCATCGAGGGTACAATCGCGGCAGTCCGAACGAGTTGTGACGAGGTGACCCGGCACGGCATGATGCCCGTCACGCGACGTACTCTGGCGCGCGGAGAACCTGGACATGCCACAATCGATCATGGATCCGACTCCTGATGCCACCGGCCGCATCGAGCCACTCGCCGCCGTCTCGTTTACCAAGATGAGCGGCAGCGGCAACGATTTCATTGTGATTGACAACCGGAACGAATGCTTTCCTGAGCAGAACCGCGCCGCTGTCATCCAACGCCTCTGCCAGCGACGCTTGTCGATCGGCGCGGACGGTGTGGTGCTAATCGAGCAGCCGGATTCTCATGACGTCCATTTTCGCTGGCGGTATTACAATGCCGACGGTAGTGAAGGCGAAATGTGCGGAAACGGCGCGATGTGTGGTGCCCGCTTCGCCTATCTTCAGGGCATCGCGCCAGCCCGCTGCACGTTCGCTACGCCATCTGGCCGCGTCGAAGCCGAAGTCGAACCAGATTCGCGGCGTGTCCACCTTCGCATGATTGACCCCGGACCGGTGGTTGCCGGGCAAGCGATTGCTGCCGTGGACCGCCACGTCACGATCCACGCAATCACTGTGGGAGTTCCCCACGTCGTGGTGATCGTCGAGGATGTTGAGGCATTCGCGCCTGGAGCGGAGTTTCTTGCGTTTGGCCGGGCCGTCCGCCATCACCCACTCTTTCCGAACGGCACGAACGTCAATGTGATTGCCCGTATTGGTGGGAACACCTTGCGCATGCGCACCTACGAGCGGGGTGTCGAGGATGAGACGCTGGCCTGTGGAACCGGGGCGGTTGCGAGCGCCGTCGTCGCCAGCACGCTCGGACTGGTTGAATCACCGGTGACCGTTTTGACAACAAGCGGCCTGCCACTGACTGTGCGATTCACTGCCAAGGGGAGCAGCGCAACGAACGTCTATTTGGGCGGAGAAGCTCGCGTCGTCGCGACGGGCGTTATTGGCCCCGACGCCCTGGCCTAGTTCAGCGTGCTAAACCGGTGTATTACGGATGCATCGCGCAAGGAGAAAGCGCGCCGCACCGAGAACCGTCCGAGCTACGCTTCCTCCCAGAACAACCGGCGAAACTCGGCGGTGTCGTAATACCCCACAATGCTGACGATCTTGTCGTTCGCCACGCGAAACACGGCAATCTGCTCAGAGATGAGTTCCCTCCCCAACCGGGGAGAATATTCGCGCACCACGAACTGCACCGCCGCCCGATCTTCCGTTGCAATGACGTCGCTGACCTCCCAGCGAGCCTCCGGATACGACGATACCACCGCGCCAAAGTAGGCGACGATTTCGTCTGCCGGGCGGACAGGGGCAGCGTGCGGCAACGCGCGGAAGGTTGCATGCTCCGCCAGTGTTGCCTGCAACCGGCGAGGATCCCGCTGATCGATCGCAGCGAAGAATTCACGTGCAAGGATTTCGGCGATCGACGGTTCGCGGTGTCCAGCCGGCGGCGTTGGCTCATGCGAACCTGCCGGCATCAGGATCGCCTCACCCGTACCGGGACCAGCCGCAGCAGCTCATCGAGATGGGCACGGGCGGCAGAACTCACGTGCTCGCGCGCGCCAATGCGGTCCAGCGTCACATCGATCTGGTAAAGGACATCCAAGTCGTGATTCGCGAGGTGCTCGGCCAGAGTCCTGATCTGCCAGTCATGCTCCTTCCGGCTGGTGCCAACACGCAACCATGCGTCATCTGGCAGCGAGCGAAGCAAGGAGCATGTGCTTTGCCGCAGACGGCGGAACTCCGCCACGATCCCGAGTGTCGTCCGCGACCGGTCCAACGCCTCTTGCTCCGGGGTGCGCTCTGGCTCGGGCAATTTGTCCAAATCGGGATTATCGTGTACGGCAATCACGTGCATCTTGGGGAAAATCCGCCGCTCCTCATCGCGCAAGCGTATCACGAGGTCCTTCACCGAGGGCTCGGACCGGCGCAGGCTGCGCGCCAGCAGTGCCTGATCGTGCACCGGCGTGAGCCAGCGCGACAAATGGTTAACTGTGAAATGGAGACGGATGATGAGCGAGTCATTATCGAGTTCAGTAATCGGAACATCCGCGGCTGTTGGTCCATGAACCTGGCCAAGTCTTGGGGACTCCATGGTTTGCGTCATGACAACACTCCACTCCAATGCCTGGCCGACGATTCGGCCACAAGCCACCTCTGCAGGAGTCTCATGTCTTCCCTCCCTCGCCACCAGAAGCGGCGTGAGTGCTACCCTGCCAGCGCGTCCCGAATTTGTTGGAGATGCTCCTGGTCGTGGTCGCAGACATGATTCTCTAACCAGCGCAGCGTGATCACACCGAAATATCCATGCTCCCCCGTCCGTTCCCACGCTTCCGGGGGAAGTTCGCGCAAGAACGCCACATGCGCTTCGCGCAGACGTCGAAATTCCTCTAGCGTGTTTACCGGATCCTGATTGCGATAGTCGCGCTCAATAGACCACAACGCATCGTCATATCCGGGCAGGTAGGGGTGATCCTCTTCCACGATGCGCCGGGCACGCTCGAAATAAATCTCCTCCCAGTCTCGAAGGTGAGGCAATATCTCGACAACGCCCCATCCTCCGTCGCTCGCTGGCCGGGTCAGCGCTTCGGGACTATGGTCCATGAAAACAATGCGGGCCAGCTCATCAGGGAAGGCAGCAAGCGCCACCAGGATTTCTTCGCGCGATCGAATCGCGTTGGTCACCGATACTCCCATAAAGGCTCAACCGGCCCCAAGCTAAAGTGCTCCGACGTTTGGTCGCAGCGTGTCTCACGGACGCGATGCTCAGCAGAGCGTACGGCCAATCCTCGCCGCTCAGCGTGAAAGGATACAGGAAATCAACACGACCGACAGTCGCGCCTCACATCTCTCCCGCCTCTCCAACGACGACTGGCACGGCAACTGGGTTGAATGTCTTCCCGTTCCGTTCCAACCGCCAAGCTTGCAAGCTTGGCCCATCGACCCCAAGCGACACGATCAGCATCAGTGCGTCCGGGTAATATGCTTCCCGCAAATCGATCGGTGACGGAGATGGCGGCGATGTGGGGTGGCTGTGCACAATCGCGCCAAGCCGCCAGCCATGGCGTTCCATGTCGTCCAACGCCGCTTGAACTTCCCTGGGATGCATCACGAAACGCGTGGGGCTGCGCAAGATGTTCGTGCCTGGGTAGAACCGCACCGCTCGCACAACTGCCGTCGATACCGTGGGTACGGCGATCAGACCGCATCCCTCAGCCGGCAGCGCGGCCTGCATGTGCTCAACCATGGCGCGCCAGATGCTTGGCGGGAGATCGAGCCTAATCGTCATGCTGCCAACCCGAAAACTCCCAATGCATCCTCGGTTATCTGGCCTTGCGTTTTTTCACGCGCTTCATCCCGGTATTCATGCATCGAACTTGCATCGGTAGACGTCATTGGCAGCTTTGCCGACCTCCGACCGTTGGCGGCGGCCATCGCCCCCTAGAGTACAATGGCCAGGAAGGCACCGGCGTGATCCGAAGCTCAGGCGTATCAAAGGCCACCGGGCGTCGAAGCCGTAAAGGAGCTTACGTGGCGTTGGTCCGGATCGTCATCATCTCTCGCTTTGTGCAAGCATTGGCGGTGCTAGCGCTGCTCCTCTCCCCCAGCGCAGGAACCACGGCAGCCGAGGCGACTCCGCGCGCGCACGGCCCCGGTGACTCATCCCCAGAGCTGTACGCGCCCTTGCTCCCCGAATTTCGCGAGCGGGCCTTTGCCCAGACAGCAGGCCAGCTTTCCCGGTACGACGTTTCCGCGGTCTTCTCGCCCGCCACAAACGAGGACGCGCGCCTGACTGGAACACTGAACCTGAAATTCGTCAATCAGACCGGCCAAGAGCAACAATCGCTGTACTTTCGCCTCTATCCGAACAGCGCCGAATATGGCTCTGCCCAACTCGATATTACTGACGCACAGGTTGCAGGCACCCCCGTTTCCATAGCCTTGGATAGCGACGACACGGTCGCCACCCTCCCTCTTCCCACGCCGCTGGCAAATGGCGATGCACTCGACATTCAATTGCAATTCACCACAACCATCCCAACGAACCCGACTCGGACCTATGGCATGTTTGGTTACGATCGCGTCAACGGCACCTACGCGCTCGCCCATTGGCTTCCCCTCCTTGCCGGCTTTGACCGTGAGACTGGCTGGAATCTGCAACCGGTCAGCATCCATGGGGACCCGGTCTTCACGAACACGGCGCTCTTCGATGTCCGTCTGACGGTGCCCAGTGACCTCGTCGTCGTCGCCACAGGCGAGGAGATCTCCGCGCGCAAGACCCTTCCCGGCATGACGCAGCGGCACTTCGTGTCGGGTCCGGTGCGCGATTTCGTGCTGGTCATCGACGACGACTTTCAATCAGACTCCTTGCCCGTTGGCGGCACGACCGTAAGGTCCTGGTTCAATCCCGGCTCAGCGAGCGGCGGGATGAATGTCATGCTTTGGGGTGCTCAATCGCTAGCGGTCTTTAATCGCCTGTTCGGTCCCTATCCATACACGGAGCTTGATCTCGTCCAGGTCGATCTCGGCAACGGTGCAGCAGGGGTCGAGTTTCCGCAGATCCTCTTCATCGGTGGCGACCACTACGCTTCGGATGCGTATACCCGCCGGATACCAGATTTCCTGGAATTTGTCGTCGCGCACGAAGTCGCGCATCAGTGGTGGTACGGTTTGGTCGGTAACAATCAATATCTTCATGCCTTCCTTGATGAAGGTCTCACGAATTATGTAGCCACCGTCTATTTTGAGCAAGAGTATGGTCCGGAACGCTACGCTTACCAGGTTAACATCAATCTCAAGCTCCCCTATCTCGCCATGCTCTTCGCGGGAGAAGGCGATTCCATCGTTGACCAGCCAACGGACAGCTTTCCTTCCCAGAATGTCTACGGCACGATGGTCTACGCGAAGGCGGCCCTCGGCTTCGCGGCTATCCGGAGCGCTGTCGGTGACCCGGCGTTCTTTTCCGGCCTGGAAGCGTACGCGGCTGCGTTCGCATTCAGCTTTGCCATTGCCACGCCGGACGACCTCCGGCATGCCCTTGAGCAGGCATCTGGGCAAGATCTTACTGAGCTGTGGAGTCACTGGTTCGAAGCCGCAGAAGGCTTGCAGGATTTCAGCCCGGACGATCTGACGCAATTGCGGCGTGACCTCGGAGACTAATCACCGTTGACGACGCTCCAGAGGCCAGGCGCTCGACGACCGGGCGCATCGAGGCTACCGCGGGACCGTACCGCGCAGCACGGGCGGCGCTTGCCTCCCGCTGTGCGCGATGCGCTCGTGCTCGCAGTCGCCTCCCGGCTTGTCCTGGCTGGCGTCGTCTGGCTCGCGCTTCGTATCTTCCCTCGCTTCGGCTTATATCCTGTCCAACTCCCCGATAGCTTCTTCCCCGACCATCCTGCACTCGATGGCTGGGCGCGCTGGGATGCCGCTCATTATGTCGCCATTGCCCAAGTCGGTTACGGGGACGCCAACCCGAGTCCTCACGGTGGTCTGGGTTTTTTCCCGCTCTATCCACTCCTCATGCGCGGGCTGGTTGCGCTCGTCCGAGCCGAACCCACGCCGGCCCATCTCGCGCTCGCGGGTCTGCTCATCTCCAACGCCGCGTTCTGTATCGTTGTCGCCACGATTGCCTGGATGGGGGCGCGCCGCTTTAGCGATCGCGTTGGAATGCAGGCGGCGGTGTTTCTCTGCGTTGCTCCGTTCAGCTTCTTCTTCAACGCGGCCTACACCGAGTCACTCTTTCTCGCGCTGTCGCTGATCGCGCTGGCAGCCGCCGGCCACAGGCGCTGGTGGCTGGCTGGACTCGCTGCAGGACTCGCCAGCGCCACCCGGTTGCTCGGCCTCGCCCTGGCCCCGTCGTTGCTCGTCCTCGCCTGGAAGAACAGGGCCAAACTTCACGAAGCGGTGGGCACAGCGCTGCTTTCAGTTTCCGGCACTGTCCTGTATGGGGCTTATTGCTGGTGGCAATTCGGCAACCCCTTCGCCTATTTCGAGGCACAGTCAACCTGGGGCGGATGGAACGAGCACGTGCGCTTTTATGCTGAGCTCTTTTTCTTGCATCCCCGGCAAGCGCTCGGCGGGCGCCCGGAGGATCTAATCGTGCTCATCGATCTCGTGGTTGCTCTCGGCTACCTGGCGCTTCTCCCGGTTGTCTGGCGCCGTCTTGATCCAGGCGTGGCAATGTTTTCGACGCTGATCATCGTCGTGCAGGGCGCCCTCGTTTGGGTCTCGCTTGGCCGGTACGTCCTGCCAGCGGCGGGGGTCTATCTCGCCGCTGCCCTTCTCGTCACCGGCGACAATGGCGCCTCGCGGTGGGGCTGGCTACGCGACCCGCTCGTGGTCGGCTCGTCGCTGCTGCTGTCGATGCTCGCCATGCTCTACGGGCTCGGGTTTTGGGTCGTCTGAGGCCATGCGACATTCGTCCTGAATGTGCTGACGACTGCTCAAGGATCATGGTAGTATGAAGAAGCATAGAGTCGGCGTGACGGTCGGTTGCGTCCGGTGCCTAGTGCGAAGGTGACCCACGGCAACCTTTGAGGTGAGGGTCATCGAAGGAGTGAACAGAGCAGTCCTCGTCCTAAATCAGAACTACGAGCCACTCAACATCTGCAACGTCCGTCGCGCAATTGTTCTCGTGATCGACGGGAAAGCGGAGATTCTTGAGACCCACGAGACGACGGTGAACACCACGCGCCAACAGTTCCCGTCCCCGTCGGTGATTCGTCTTGTGTATTTGATACGGCGTCCTCGGCCACGCGTGAAGCTCACGCGGCGCGAGGTGTTCATCCGTGACAATTTCACCTGTCAGTATTGTGGGCGACAGGTCAATGACCTCACGATTGATCACGTGATCCCGCGCTCTCGCGGTGGTCAACACACGTGGGAGAACTTGGTCTCGGCGTGCAAGCCATGCAATCATCGCAAGGGTGGCAAGACCTTAAGCGAAGCGAAGATGACGCTACGGCAACAACCGTATGAACCATCTCCCGGCGTGTATTACACGATTCAACGGCGTCTTGATTCGGACATCATCGAGGCTTGGGAAAAGTTTTTGCCCGGATATCGGGCGATTGCGCAATCGCAAAACGGGCACAGTCTGAGTCACCACTAAGGGCCGGACTGGCGCCTGGCTTTTCCTTGCCGCCTTCCGACGCCCCGCGCCACCATGCGGGGCGTCGCCCTGTTAACGCGATGTATTCCGGCACAAGTGCGCCGGACCACACAGGAGGAACGTGTGCTCGACCTACGGCTGATTCGTGAAAAACCAGAGGAAGTCAAGGCTCAGATCGCGCGCTTGCATACGACCGCGCCGATCGACGAAATCCTCGCGCTTGACGAGCGGCGGAGAGCCCTACTCACGCAAGTGGAGACGCTCAAAGCGCAGCGTAACGAAGGATCCAAAGCCGTCAGCCGGACAACAGACCCGGCTGAGCGCCAGGCGCTTATCGAACGCCTCCGATCCTTGGGGGATGAAATCGCGGCGCTTGACGACAAGGTCAAAATGCTTGATGCGGAGCTTCGCGATCTCTTGCTTCGCGTGCCGAATCTTCCCCTCCCAGACGTTCCCGATGGCCCGGATGAGTCGGCGAACGTGGTTCGGAAGTACGTCGGAGAACTTCCGGCCTTCGCCTTTCCCCCACGCCCACACTGGGAGATTGGTGAGCACTTAGGGATCATCGACTTTGAGCGGGGTGTCAAAATCTCCGGTTCCCGCTTTTATGTCTTGCGCGGGGATGGAGCGCGTCTTCAGCGGGCGCTCATCACCTGGATGATAGACCTACATGTCCAGAAGCACGGCTACCAGGAAGTCTATCCTCCATTCATGGTGATGGAGGAGATGCTCGTTGGCACCGGCCAACTGCCCAAATTCGCGGATGGACTCTTCCGGGACATTTACGAAGATAAATGGATGATTCCCACGGCGGAAGTGCCGGTCACCAATCTCTACCGCGACGAAATCCTCGATGAGGAGCAACTCCCAATCTATCACGTTGCCTACACCGCGTGCTTCCGCCGGGAGCAGATTTCCGCCGGCCGGGATGTCCGGGGAATCAAGCGGGGCTACCAGTTCGACAAAGTCGAGATGGTGAAGTTCGTCCATCCCGATCACTCGATCGAAGAGCATCAGCGGCTGATCGGTGAGGCGGAAGATGTGTTGAAGGAGCTGGAGCTTCCCTACCGGGTTGTCCAAATGTGCACTGGCGACCTCTCCTTCACCGCCGCAAGCAAATACGACCTGGAAGTTTGGGCGCCAGGTTCGAGCGAATGGCTAGAGGTTTCGTCCTGCTCTAACTTCCTTGATTTTCAGGCTCGCCGGGCAAACCTCCGGTTCCGGCCTGCTGGCGGTGGTCGCCCACAGTACCTGCACACCCTGAACGGCTCGGGACTCGCATTGCCGCGCACCATGATCGCGATCATCGAGAACTACCAGCAAGATGACGGCTCGTTCCGAGTGCCCGAAGTTATCCGTCCGTATCTTGGCGGGCAGGAGGTCATTGGTCCCCAGCCACCGATCGGGCCGGCCCGCTAACGCGGCGCTTGCCTACCCAATCCCTGGTGCACGCCGTGAATGTTGCCAGGCGGTGAGGACGCTTCGCGAGCCTCGCTCTGGCGTGCACCAGGGCGGTTGAAAGCCACGCGGCAATGTGATGCCGTCATTCCGTTCGCGATCGCGCGGGAGTGCGAAACGCTGTCAGCCGTCAGCCATCAGCCGTCAGCCATTGGTGTGCCTTTGCATCCGCGCATCCTGATGCTTGATCGCTGAGACCTGATCGCTCGCGAAGCGATCCCTCGCTCCGCTCGGAATGACGACAAACGGGTGCCGTGCGGACACAAGGCGCGCCAGGCACCAGCGAAGGAGCACCAGGCCGCACCAGCACGGACGTGGTCACGATCCTGGTCACGATTCCATGAGGACGAACGCGGCAAGCGTGGCCCAGTGCGCGCTCAGGACGCTCCAACGTGACTGATCTGAAGCCAAGGAGGCCGGTTGCCCAACACGAGCAGCGGCATCGCTCCCAGCATGAGTGATCTCATCTCGCGGCCAAACATGCTGGCCCGGCGTGGGTTCCGGGCCAGTGTCTCACTCTTCTATCAGCGATCAGCCTATTGCGCGCACCTCTCTACGCTGGGCGCCGCGGCTCCGGGTGTCGCCCGCCCCCGGGCCGGCTCGGACCACCACCGCGACCACTATCGCCTCGCTCCCGTCCACCGCCGCCCCGTTCATCGCGCCGCGGTCCGCGCTCCACGCGAGGCTCGGGCATGAGGCCAGTCAGTGCCGCCCGCCGGGACAAGCTGACCTTGCCGTTTGGTGCTACGTCGGTCACCATCACGGTAATCTCATCGCCGACCTTGAACATGTCCTCCACGCGGGTCAGCCGCACGGTAGGATCCTCCGCCAGTTCCGAAATGTGGACGAGGCCGTCCTTGCCAGGGAAGAGTTCCACGAACGCCCCATAGGGCATGATCGAGACGATCTTGCCGGTGTAGATCTCGCCCTTCTCAATCCTGATCTCCTGGGTCAGGCCCTGGATGCGCCGGATGGCTTGCTCTGCCTTCTCCGGGTCAGACGCGGTGATCGAGACGGTTCCATCGTCGTCGATTTCAATCTTCGTATCCGTCTCTTCCTGGATCGCCCGGATCGTCTTTCCACCCGGCCCGATCAGTACACCGATTTTGTCGGGATTGATCTTGATGCGCGTGACGCGAGGAGCGTAGCGCGACAACGATGGCCGGGGCGCGGAGATCGTCTCTAGCATCTTCTCAAGGATATGCAGACGGCCCTCGTGTGCTTGGGCAAGCGCCTTGCGCATGATCTCCGGGGTGATGCCCTTCACCTTGATGTCCATCTGGATCGCGGTCACCCCAGCCGCTGTCCCAGCGACTTTGAAGTCCATGTCGCCGAGCGCGTCCTCGATACCCTGAATGTCGGAGAGGACCGTGTACCGGCCAGTCTCCGGGTCGGTCACCAAGCCCATTGCCACCCCAGCGACCGGGGCAGAAATTGGCACCCCTGCGTCCATGAGCGCGAGGGTGCTGCCGCACACACTCGCCATGGATGTCGAGCCATTCGAACTCACCACCTCCGACACCAACCGCATCGTATAGGGGAAGCTCTCCTCGCTGGGGATGACCGCTTTCAGGGCGCGCTCGGCCAGCGCCCCATGTCCAATATCCCGCCGGCTCGGGCCGCGTAGCCGTCGGATCTCACCGACACTGAAGGGAGGGAAGTTGTAATGGTGAATATAGCGCTTGCTCTCCTCGGGAGAAATCGAATCGAGCCACTGCTCCTCAGATGTCGAGCCGAGCGTGGCGATGGTCACCACTTGCGTCTGGCCGCGCGTGAAAATCGCCGAGCCGTGCGTGCGTGGCAGGTAGCCGACTTTGCACCAAATCGGGCGAATCTCGTCGGGCCGGCGCCCATCAGGCCGGATGCCATCGCGCAGGATGCTTCCCCGCACCTCCTCCTTCAGCAAGGATTCAAAGGCATCGAGAACATCCTTCGGATCATGGCGGGGCAAACCGTCCTCGCCCGGCGCGGTAAAGGCTTCGTAGGCGCGCTGGCGCAACTCATCAGTGTGTTCGAGCCTCAGGACCTTGTCCGGATTACTGATCGCCTCCCGCAAGCTATCGCCCAGGAATGCTGCCATCTCGTCAAGGAGGGTTGTGTCCTTCTGTGGCGGCGTGAACGGCCACTTTTCCTTGCCAGCCATCGCGACAAGATCGTGCTGAAGCTGAGCGATGCGCCGGATTTCGTCATGTGCCCGGACAATACCCTCCAGCAGCGTTTCTTCCGCAACTTGGCGCGCCTCGCCCTCGACCATCATGATGGCATCAGCAGTGCCCGCGACCACCATGTCGAGGTCGCTGCGCTCGAGGCTCTGGAGCGTCGGGTTGATGACAATTTCTCCGTCAATCAAGCCAACCCGAACGGCGCCGACTGGACCTTCAAACGGGATCGGTGAGATCATGAGCGCCGCAGAGGCGCCGATGATGGACAGAATGTCGGGATCGTTCTGCTGATCGGCCGACATGACCGTGGAGATGACCTGGACCTCGGCGCGATACCCTTTCGGGAATAGCGGGCGGATCGGCCGGTCCGTCAGGCGCGCGGCCAGGATCGCCTGCTCGGTCGGGCGCCCTTCCCGCTTAATGAACCCGCCCGGGATCTTCCCGGCAGCGTACATCTTCTCCTCGTAATCAACGGTCAGCGGGAAGAAATCAACATCGTCTCGCGCCTCACGTTCCCCCACAACAGTCACCAAGACCATGGTGTCGCCATATCGGACGACAACCGCCCCATGGGCTTGCTCCGCGAGCAAGCCGGTTTCCAAACTCAACGTGCGCCCAGCAACGTCGAGGGCAACGGTCTTGACACGGGATGAAAGATCAACCGACATACGATCTATCCTCCTCACATAACTCCACCCTGGTGAGAGTGGCAGGTTCCCAACGACACAAACCGGTCCAATTGACCGGGTGTACGGTGGTGGGAGGAGGAATGAGGGACTGGAGCGTGATGGCGCTGATCACCCCATCACGCTCCAATTCCTCACTCCACCCATCCCACCGTAGCCTCCCTGTGATGCGGCCGGGAAGACTGCGAGACGCTCATCCGGTTCGCGGCAAGCGCCGTGCTACTCCGGCTTCGAGTGGCCCCGACCTCACAAATGAAAAAAGCCCAGAGCAAAACGCCCTGGGCCTGCGCAGTCGGCACTGGGTGCGTTCAGATGTCTCCGACCGGTAGGGCGAGCAATTGGCGTCCGTGATCAGGGAAGCGCTCGCTTTGCCAGCGGAGCAATTACTTCCGAAGTCCGAGCTTGGCGATCGTCTGGCGATACCGCTCAACGTCCTGCTTGCTCAAGTAATTCAGCAACCGTCGCCGCTGCCCGACCATCTTGAGAAGCCCGCGCCGGGAGTGGTAATCATGCTTGTGCTCCCGTAGGTGCTCCGTCAACAAGTTGATCCGCTCCGTCAGCAGCGCGATCTGAACCTCGGGGGAACCCGTGTCAGCGTCATGACGACGGTTATCACGAATGATGATCTCTTTATACGCCTTTTCCAACGCCATGCCGGCGAAGCCTCCTGTGCCGCGTCCCCT
>JBHOQQ010000016.1:0-27101 GCA_042408955.1 Thermomicrobiales bacterium | reverse complement strand
TACACGATCTTCCCGTGTATCTCCCGGGCAGCGACATTGATGAGCGCCATAATGCCTTTCCTCAGCCCATCACTTCTCGGTTTCGTCCCGGAAGAGAAGGTCGATCGTATCGTTCGCGATGCGCATCAGGCCAGTATCCTTAAGCCGGGGCCGGTTCTTGCTCCGTTCGACCGTCTGCGCCAGGATCTGGGCGAGATCGACCGTTGCCCGGTTACATAACACCTTCACCAAACCTAAGTGCGTGTGCCGGCCAAAGATCACCGACACGAGCCACTGGTCGCCAATTGCCTCGGTAAAGATTTTCTCCTTGGCTCCTTCTTGAAGCAGGGTACGAAAGCTATGCTCCTGCAGGATGCGCGCAACCTCTCGCGTGGAGGCATATGTTCCGGCAATGAGCGCGCCAAGCTGCATCCGCTGATCTTCATAGCCTTCCCCCGTCCAGACGATGATCTGGCCCGCGCGATCAAGCACCATCCCGCTGATGGCCTGGCAATCCTGAATGAGGCGGCGCAGGATGGCGAGAATCGAGGCGCTCGTCTCCTCGTCAATGACAAGTTGGGACAGATGCGGATCGAATTGGGTCCCCGGTGATGACATCAGCGCTCCGCTCGGCCGAGAGGCGTTGCCTGAATTAGGCATCGACGTTGCCATCGGTGCGTCCCACCAACCCGCGCACGCGCGGGAGCCGCTCATCGCCGGCAGCGACGACGCGGCCTATGACGACGGCGTGCGGGAGCGCCGCCAATACCTCGTTGACGCGCTCGGGGGCGATCGCGAGCACGAAGCCGATTCCCATGTTGAAGACGCGGTACTGTTCTTCGGGAGGAACCTGGCCCTTACTCACTAGGTAGCGAAAGATCGGATTGACCTGCCATGCGGCCGGGTCGAACTCCGCGGCAAGTCCGTCAGGAAGCATCCTTGGCACATTATCTATCAGACCGCCGCCGGTGATATGCGCCATACCATGAATCGCACCCGTGTCGAGAAGCGGCGCAATCTCGCGGAAATACGACGGATGCGGCCGCATGAGCGCATCACCAATCGTCTCCCCGTTGCCACCGGGCAGCGGCTGATCGAGGATCGGCCGGTCATGCGCGGGATTGCCCGTCAATCCGAGGATGTGCCGTGCGAGACTATAGCCATTCGTGTGTAAGCCTTCGGCCGGGAGCCCGAGCAACACATCGCCGGCTTGCACGGCGCGGCCATCAATGAGCCGCGCGGGCTCGACTTCACCGACGATGAAGCCCGCAGCATCATAGTGTCCTGGCTGGTAGAGCCCTGGCATCTCCGCAGTTTCGCCGCCGATCAGCGCTAGGCCATTGTCCCGGCAGGCAGCCGCCATGCCGGCGACGAGGGATTCCAGAACCGCGCCATCGAGCTTGCCCATCGCCACGTAGTCGAGGAAGAAGAGCGGCCGGGCGCCACAGGCGAGGACATCGTTGACACAATGGTTCACGAGGTCGGCGCCAACGCGCGCGTGCGCTTCTTCGCCAATCACGAACGCGATCATGAGCTTAGTGCCGATCCCGTCGGCGCTAGCGACCAGGAGGCGGTCAGGGCCGCCTGCCAGCCGGTAGATACCACCGAAATGACCGATCGGTGCCGCGGCCTCGGAGACGGCAAACGTCGAGTGCGCGTGCGCCTTGATCCGATCGACGGCTCGCGTGGCTGCATCGATGTCCACGCCCGCGTCTCGGTAGGTCGTGGGGTGTGCCTGTTTTGGTTGGCGTGCGTCTCGCGTATTAGGCACCGTGGTTGGCCTCATGAACCGATCTGCCGGTTCACTAATGGGCTAAGCGGCTTGCTCGACTGCTGCCAGATATTGCGCTTGGAAGCGGCGGGCGGCAAGGCGCAAGCGCCCGAGATTCAACGCGCTGCCGGTGAGCAGCACCAGCGTCGCTCCATGATCGAGCGGGCACAGAACAATCGTCCCTTGCTGGTATTCGACCGTGAGCATGCGCGGCTCGCCCCGGCCAAGCTCGCCGCCTAGCGCGGTCATCATCAAGAAGCCGTCACCAGCAGTGGCGCAAATTCCCTCAGCGTCCAACCCGTCAACGTGATCGGCTGCAACGAGCAGGCCATCGGCGCTGATCGCAGCCAAATCAAGATCATTATCGACCCGCAACCGCGCCAGCATGTCAGTCAGCACGTCCACCATGGGTGTCCTCTCTTCCGAATGTCATATGGCAGGGGACCGCACCCCTCATCGCGAGTATACCGGGGGGTCGGAGGGGCCGGAACAGGGAGACGGTGGCCGGTCCGCACTTTTCCTACGATAGTCCTAATCACGCTCGCGCCCGGCGCTGGCGTCGTGCCCAGAACGGAGGAACGCCGCGGGAATCCGCCGCTGGAGCGCTGTGCGGCACGGGTGATTGTCTCCCGATCATGAGGTGGTGTTCCCTTTGCGCGGGATGACACCATGGCCAAGC
The DNA here is from genome assembly GCA_042408955.1 of Thermomicrobiales bacterium. Taxonomy (GTDB): domain Bacteria; phylum Chloroflexota; class Chloroflexia; order Thermomicrobiales; family UBA6265; genus CALGSZ01. Next base: position 24,672 of record JBHOQQ010000016.1, on the reverse strand, counting down.
GGGCTTGCAGACCAACAGAACTCACGCGGCCGACTCCCTGGCCGCGGGCAGCGCCGGTGGCTGTGCGGGTCCGTGGATGCTCAGATACGGGGAAAAAGCGCCCGTCAGCGCCGAAGGCAGGGCGCCGCGAACGGTAGTGCCCCGCTCATCGTGCGACAGCTCATCTACCCGCCCGAAACGGTGAAAACGGTCAACGAGATCGCTTCGCTCAAAGGGCACAGCCAACGTAACCGCGACCAAGGTCTGTTCCCGCGCGAGGATTGCGTCGACGGTAGCAAGCAGAGGATCGAGGCCGAGACCGTCGCGTGCGGAGATGGGAATGACATCCGGCGGCAGTTCAAGGCGCTGCGCAAGCTCTGCGATGGACACTTCCGTTGGGTCAAGCTGATCAATCTTGTTCAATGCGGCGATCATGGGCTTGTCGTCCGCGCCGAGTTCCTCGAGCACGCGGTTGACTGTCTCGGTCTGCTCTACGGCATTCGGGTGAGTGACGTCTATCACGTGGATGATCACTGTGGCTTCGTTGATCTCTTCGAGCGTGGCGCGGAATGCGGCGATCAGCATCGTGGGCAGGTTATTGATGAATCCGACTGTGTCGGTGAGCAGGATGTCACGGCCGCTGCCGAGCGGAACGCGCCGCGTTGTTGGATCGAGCGTGGCAAAGAGCTTGTCCTCAGCCAGAACCCCGGCGCCGGTGAGGGCGTTGAGCAGCGTGCTCTTGCCCGCGTTGGTGTAGCCGACGAGCGCCACGACAGGAATCTGGCGCTCCTTGCGATGCTCGCGATAGAGCTGGCGGTGCCGGTGGACTTGACCGAGCTGCTGCTTGATAAACGCGATGCGCTTGCCGAGCTCGCGGCGGTCGGACTCAAGCTGCGTCTCGCCGGGACCGCGCAGACCCACGCCGCCGACACTCTGGCGCGAGAGGTGTGTCCACATTCCGGTCAAGCGAGGCAAGCGATACTCCAATTGAGCCAGCTCAACTTGGAGACGCCCTTCATGCGTCTGGGCGCGCGTGGCAAAAACGTCCAAGATCAGCGCGGTCCGGTCGAGAATCTTGACGCCGAGCGCTGTCTCGAGGTTGCGTTGCTGCGCTGGGGTCAGTTCGTCATCAACGATGACCAGATCGTAGCCCAGATCGTCGCGCAGGGCTTTGATCTCCTCAAGCTTGCCTTTGCCGACGTAGGTGCCGGAGAGCGGGTGGGCCAGCTTCTGGGTAACGGCGCCGACGACCTCGACACCAGCCGTCTCGGCCAAGCGTGCTAGCTCCTCAAGGGAGTCCGACACGCGCCACCGTGCGCCAGCCTTTTCCACGGCTACCAGCAGCGCCTGCTCGCGTGGCTTGAGGGTAGGTGAGGTCGCGTGTGCGATAGGTGATCCCTCGTGACGTCTTGTGCGACAACCATAAATGGTCACCATCAAGCGAATGACAGTATAGTGACCTCATGAATGATACCGCGTGTAGCCAGGGACGTCCTTTCTTGCGTGCTGCTTGTTCCCTTGCGGATGAGTGTATGACCACTAATTACCCATTTCCATGCTAGACAACGTTTCAACCATAGAATGCACGTTGGAGAAAAGGTCTTTCGGAGGGACTACTGTTACCTTCGAGATGGGCGGAGGGCATCAGCCAAGCCATCACCGAGTAGTGAAAATCCAATTCCAGTGATGACGATTGCTAATCCAGGAAACACGCTCATCCACCAGGCGTTGGCCATGAAGGTGCGGCCTTCTGTGATCATCGCCCCCCATTCTGGTGCTGGGGGGCGGGCACCGAGACCGAGATAGCTGAGGCTGGCAGCTAGGACAATGTAGAGAATGATATCCGCCATAGCGAAGATAATTGCTGGAGTAACGACATTGGGCAACAAATGACGAGCGATAATTCTCATATCACGCATCCCTATGGCTTGAGCAGCCACTACGTACTCTTTGTGCTTCGCGACGAGAATCTCACCACGAACGAGGCGCGCATAGCTCACCCAAGCAACTACGGCAACTGCGACATACATGTTTTGCAGACCGGGCCCGAGCACGGCCACGATGGCAATTACAAGGACAAGGAATGGGAAGGCTTGAACAACGTCGACAACACGCATGACCAGCGCGTCAATCTTGCCCCCGTAGTATCCCGTAAGACAGCCAAGAACAATCCCAATGAGAAAGGGCGCGATGACGCTGAGTAGACCCACCTGCAAATCAATGCGCGCACCATACAGTACGCGAGAGAAAATATCCTTGCCAAGATTGTCCGTGCCAAACACGTGAGAACGGCTTGGAGGAGCAAGGCGAGCCTCGTAATTTGTGTCCTGCGGGCCATACGGGGCAAGGACCGGAGCCAAAACAGCCGCGATCACAATGAGCAACACGATCGCTGCACCGGCCAACACACTTCGTTGCCGAATGAGCACCAAGTGCCAGCGAATGGCTTGAGCTGATCGCACCGGCAGCAACGTGGGGATCGCAGTGACGTCCGGAGAAGACATGGTGTTATCCCAAGCGAACACGTGGATCAAGGAACGTGTAGATCAAATCGGTGAGCAGGTTTACCAAGATGACGAGCACTGCAAAAATGAGCGTCATGGATTGCACCACGGGATAGTCGCGAGCTCCGATTGAATCAACAAGCAAAGCCCCCGCACCCGGCAAACTGAACACCCGTTCAACGATCACAGTTCCGCCGAAGAGATATCCGATGGAGAGACCGAGCAGAGTTACAGTTGGGATCAAAGCATTGCGCAGGACATGGCCGACGACGATGGTTGCTTCCGGCAGGCCTTTTGATCGAGCGGTCCGCACGTAGTCAGCTTCTAGGATCTCAAGGATGCTTCCACGAAGGGAGCGCACGAGAATCGGGGCGAGACTGAGCGCGATTGTGAGGGATGGCAAAAACAGGTGGTGAAGATGGCTGTAGAATCCGTTTCCATAGCCGGAAACGGGAAACATGCCGAGCCGGATACTGAAAAAGATGAGAAACAAGATTCCGACCCAGAAGGCAGGCATCACCATCGTTATCATGAGAATTGCCCGCACTACCTGATCAAACAATCGATCTTTCTTCATGGCAGACACGATGCCGAGAGGAAACGAGATCGCTATGGTCAGGATCGTGGAGTACGCGATCAGAAACACCGTTACCCCAATACGCTTTTGGATGAGTGATTCGACGCTGACCTTGTATTTCAAGGAATTCCCTAAGTCGAGACGAGTGAGATCGCGGAGATAGAAAAGGTATTGCTCCCATAATGGTCGATCCAATCCCAGCTCATGGCGTAAAGCTGCAAGCGCCTCTGGTCTGGCCCGTGTACCGAGCATAGTTTGGGCAGGATCGCCTGGGATGAGGTGCAACAAGAGAAATACCACCACGGTGACCCCGAAGAGCACGGGAATCATTTGCACGAGACGGCGAAGAAGATAACGGCCGCGGCTCATCTCAGCTTGAACAATGCGGGCAGATGCCGAGCTCCGACATCAAGCTGCTGCCTTTTGCCGGGCTGATTCACCGAGAAATCCAGGTGCGCTTCCAAACCCACTGGCCAGTCGGAGGGTGACCAAAGTCATGTGCATTTGTTGTCATTGCGTCGAGATACGGTTTGTGGTAGAGGTAAAGCATAGGTGATTCAGCAGCATAAATCTCTTGAATACGGAAATAGATTTCCCTTCGCTTTTCAGGATCAAGCTCAGCAGCGCCTCGCTTGGCAAGATCAATCGCCTCTTGGTTCTGCCAGCCAGTCTGAAAGGCTTCGGAACTTTCTGGAAGGAGTGCGTACGAAACAAGCTCATCCGGATCAATGATATCGTTGGTCCAATAATTGTACATTGCCTGGAAGGTGTGATTGTTGTACATGTCGCTGTACAGCCCTTGCTCCACGGGATTGAGTTGCAGGTCGACGCCGATCTTACTCCACATGTCCTTGAGCGCAGCACCGAGCTGCTGCACCTCGGCGTCACCTCCCTGGAACGTGAGCTCAAGTTTGAAGCCATCAGGCGCCTTCGACTTTGATAGATACTCTTTGGCTTTTTCGAGATCATAAGGGAACCCTGGGAGTTGATCGTTCCAATACAGTGCTCCCTTGGGCATAAAACTGGTTGCTACTGTACCGAGACCAAAAAGCACTACATCAACTAGCGTTTGGCGATCGGTGGCATAGGCGAGAGCAAGGCGCGTGTTGACGTCGTCAAGTGGAGCAATGCGTGTGTTTAGGGTGATGTACGCAGTAAATGTTGAGGGGAACTCCAACACTTGGAGATTAGGATCCTGTCGCAGCTCAGCAACGCGGCTTGACGGAACATTGTACATGGCATCGATTTCGCCAGCCTGCAGTTGAAGTATGCGTGTGTTATCATCAGGAACAACGCTTACGAATATTTCGTCGAGCAAAGGCAGTCCTGGCTCCCAATAATTGGGGTTCCGAGCCAATGTGATCGATTCCCCTTTTCTCCACTCGGCCAGGACAAATGGCCCCGTGCCCATGCACTCTTCCACCAAACGAGCTTCGTTCCCTTTTGCAAATGCTTCGGAAATGATTGATACGTTGAACATTGCCATGTCGGACAGAAATGGAGCCCACGGCTGAGACAACGTGATAACAACGGTGTGGTCATCCGGGGTGCTAATTCCCGTTACCTGGCCATTGGCATCCCGTTGGAGAGCGGTTAGCGTGAACGTCCATGTCTGGGCTGGGTCGTTGGCTGCCCGCTCAAGAGAGTATTTGACGTCGCTGGATGTAAGCGGCGTGCCATCCGAGAACTTTACCCCCTGCCGGAGATGGAAGGTGTACGTCAAGCCATCTTGTGAAATATCCCAAGATTCCGCAAGTGCTGGCTCCAGATTGACGCCGTCTGGAGTAACGCGAATGAGTTGATCGTAAATGTTCATGAAGATCCAAATATTTACGTTACCATCGTTGGTGACTGGATCGAGGTTGTCGGAGTCTTCCGCCCTGGCAAAGCGCAGCGTGCCGCCAGGAGTTGGTGTTTCGGATGTCTGGAGCCTTGCTGAGAACGGATTCCCGGGATGCACAGCGCCTCTAGCATTGACAGGCCGAGCCCGGTATGTGGTCCAAAGTGCCGAGATTGCCGCCGTTGACAGCCCTAACGAGGTCGCACGGTGAACGAAGTCGCGCCGGCTCATGCGACCATTCCACACGTCCATGCGCAAAGATGCAAGCTCCTGGTGCCGGTTCGATGGATCGAGTGGTACGCCCGCCATGGCCGTTCTCCTTACTGCGCTCGTGTTCCGCTGCTTCGTGAGGGCAAACGGGCGATCTCAGATACCAACTAGGAACGTACATCGGTAGAAGATTGCCGATTGTTCCAGGTGGCGGCATTCTAGGAGCACATACGAGAGGTGTCAAGCGGTGTGCACGGGTGTAGATTGCGACCATGAATTAGGAGAGGTCTCTTGAGATAGCATTGCTTCAAAATGTTGAATTCACTCCGATGGGGCGCGGTCGAGCGCCTCCCGCTCTGCAGCTTCGAGGCTGGCAAGGGCGGCGGCAAGGCGCGATGTTTCTGCCGTGTGCCACTGGCGGTCGGTGATCAGTCGCTCGCGCTCGGCGGCCAGCCATGCCCGGGTGCTTGCCGGCGATGGCGCGCCCGTGGCGCTGCGACGCTCGATGAATCGCCGGGGCGCCAGATACCGGCTGATGACTTCAAATTCGACCTTCAGCTCTCGCCCCAAGACCACGAGCGCCGCCGCGTCGATAATGTCGGGTGTCAGGGCGCTGATTTCCACACCCTCTTGCATAACACGCGCGATCGCGAGCGCGGCAATGGAGCGCGCCGCGCCTGGATCGATCTGCTCTTCGAGCATGAGCACATCAGCAAGGTCGCTGCTGGTGAGGTAGGAGCGTCCGGCGCGATTCGCCAGGTACGCCCGGTTGATCTCCATGCCGCTCAGGAGTTGCCTCAGATCGCTCAGAAAGCTCCTGGCATCCTGGAAGAGCGATTGCGTCGCGGCGATCAGCGGATCGGCCCACCCGGCAACTGGCCCGTAGCCAGCACTGGCCGCGAGGGCACGCAATGCTCCCGCGTCGTGCTGAGCTTTGCGCCCGCGCGCCAGCAGTGCCTGCAATCCCACTGGCGCCCGCCAGTGCGGGAGGTCGGGGCTGCTCGCAACCCAGCGATCGGTCAGGCGCACGCTGCCAGGCTCGGAGCGCAACCAGCTCAACACCTCCTCGATGAGCCGGCACCCTGGCGCAATCGCGTGAGCAAGCGCATCGGCGGTGGCCGCCAGGTGATCGGTCGCCGCGACCGCGTCGAAAGTGTTGGGCACGGGGCCATGGAAACCGAGCACGCTCGCCAGGCGCTCGCGGTCGATGCCCAAGCCGGACGATGCGAGCGCTCCGGCACCCAGCGGTGAGTAATTGACCTCATCGTAGGCAGCGCGCAACCGGGTTGCCGCCCGAGCCAGCGGAGCGATGAGGCCCCCAAGGAAGTGCCCAAGGGTTGTCGGCTGGGTCGCTTGCCCTCCGGCGTAGGCCGGCATTAGGGTCACCACATGATCCTCGGCAAGCTGGATTGCTGCCTCGCGAAGCTCATCAAGATCGGTCATCGTGGCGAGCAGGTGATCCCGCAGATCGAGCCGCATGAGTGTAGCGACGACATCGGCGACGCCACGACCAACGCGCGCGGTGCCAGCGACTCCGGCAGGTGTCACGGCGTCCAGCCGGTCCTCGAACTGCGCGACGAGCGATGCAAGCACAGCATTAGGCGGCTCGGAGCCACGAACCGCATCCAGTGCAGCAAACAGGATCGCTTGCACCCGGTCATCAATGAGCTGCATGTCATGCATCATGATGAGATGGGCAGCAAGCGTGCAGGAAAGATACTGCCAGATTCGGTGCCGGTCCTCTGGCGAAAGCACATTCGACTCCACGCGTGAGAATCCTTGCATCATCAGGCGCTACCCTGCTCACTCTCCGCCTCAAGGGGCGCGGGCCGGCCGGTCCATGCCGCGTGGCGAAGCACGATCATGAGCAGGCCACCGGCGATGAGCGCTCCGCTAACCCAATACGCGGCGGGGAGCGGCCCAATGTACAGACTGTCCGTGCGGATTCGCTCCACTGCCAGGCGGGCGAGGCCATAGAGCACGAAATACGTCCAGAGCACGTCGCCCTCGCGCAACCGCCGGTCGTGCGGCAGCCGCAACACGAGCCAGATCAAGATCGCCGCAATGCCAAGATCGAGGATGCCCTCGTACAGGAACGTAGGATGAAACGTCGAATACATGGCGTATTCCGGTGGGCGGTGAGCTGGATCGATGCGCACGCCCCACGGGAGATCGGTCGGCGTACCGAATGCTTCTTGGTTGGCCCAATTGCCCCAGCGTCCGATTGCCTGCCCGATGGGCACTGCCGCGATCACGACATCGGTCCAAGCTAGGAATGGCTGCCTCCGACGCCAGCAGAACCAGGCAAAAGCGAGGATGCCACCAGCGAGCGCTCCATGAATGGTGAGACCACCGAGGCGGACGTTGAGTGCCTCGCCGGGATGCTCGGCAAAATAGCTCGCCTTGAGCACGATGTAATATGCGCGTGCGCCCACAATCCCGGCGACGACTACCGAGGGAGCAACATCCAGAATGAACTCGGGATCCATGCCCCGGCGCCGCGCGATGACGTACATAACGGCGATCGCCGCGACGATGCCGGCAAGTATGAACACGGCGTACCAGCGAACATCAATACCAAAGAGACGGAATGCGATAGGGTCGGAAATCGTAGGCAACGAGCGCGCTCCCGAGCCGTCGTCAACACATCCTGGAGCATATGGTACGCCAGCCAGCGGCAGGAGACGAATCGCGGGTGGCGTCGGCAGGAGGAAGATTACAGTGCGCTGCTCAGCTTCTGATCCTGAGCAAGCAATGCCTCGATATCGCCGGGCGTTGGTAGTGCCTCCATCGCTCCCCGGCGTGTTGTGGCAAGCGCTCCGGCGGCCGAGGCAAAGCGAACGTCGTCGCGGGTAAGCCGGCGCCATCCGGCGGCCAGCAGCCGGGCAATCAGGGCGGCAGTGAAGGCGTCGCCCGCGCCGGTTGGATCAATGGCGTCGACCTTAAACGCTGGGAGATAGGAATCGCCCGACGTCTCAGCGTGCGAGCCGGCAAACCAGGCACCGCGCGCGCCATCGGTGAGCACAACAAACGGAGCGCCGTAGGACTCCAGCTGGCTGAGCGCCTCGACTGGATCACTGGCGCCGAGGAGGAAGCGTGCGTCATCGAGGCTGAGCTTGAGCAACGTGGCACGCTGAGCGATGGGTTCGCAGGCGGCCCGCGCGGCCTCGACAGAGGGCCAAATCGTTGGGCGCAGATTGACATCGAAGCAGATGGGCACGCCAGCTGCCTGAGCAGTCTCGACAGCCGCCATGATGGCCGAGCGGGACGGCTCGGCCGCGAGCGCAACCGAGCCAACAACGATCGTCGCCACCTGTTCGATGCGGGCAGCAGCGATATCAGCCGGGCTGAGGAGGACATCCGCCAGCCTGAGCAAGCGGAACCGCCCATCACCGCGCTCATCTTTCCAGGCGAACGCGATGGTCGTGTCTGCCGCGTCGGTCGAGCGCAGCCGCGTACTATCGACACCGAAGGCCGTGAGCGTGGCCCGCAGCTTGTTGCCAAAAGGGTCATTGCCAACAACGCCGCAAAAGGCACTGGGTATTCCAAGGCGCGAGAGCGCGACCGCGACGTTTGCTGGAGCGCCGCCTGGGCGCGCCGCGAACAACGTGACGTCTTCGAGGCGCGTTGCCTCATCGGCGGCGATCAGGTCGATCAAGACTTCGCCGATCGCAAGCGCCGGCCGCACTGACGCGCTCATGCGGCCGCTCCTGCGCGGCCGCCGGAAGTGTTACGGCGCACCTCGAAGACGTATTGGATGTTCTCGAGCTTGTGCAGCACCCGGCTCAGTTGCGCCACATCGACCACCTCCAGCGTCAGATCGAGGGTGACCGTCCGATCATCATGCGTGGTGGTGTGCACATAGAGGATGTTGACTCGCTCGTCCGCCAGCATCGTGCTGATGTCACGCAAGAGGCCAACCCGGTCCCAGGCGACGACTCTGATCCCGACCGGGAATGTCTCGTCCTTCCCTCGCTCTCCCCAATCGACGGGGACCAATCGTTCCGGCTCTGGGACGTTGGCAACGTTTGGACAATCGGCCCGGTGCACCGTGATGCCACGGCCGCGCGTGACGTAGCCGATGATCGGATCGCCACTGACTGGCCGGCAGCACTGAGCGAGGTTAGTCAGAAGGTCACCAACCCCGGTCACCGTCAGCCGTTGCGGCGCTCGTGGCTTCGGCACATGAGGCGTGGCCGCCAGCGCTTCTTTCGTGCCGGTATCTGCCGCGAGCTTGGCAACGATGGCTTGAGGCGAGACGCCGCCATAGCCGATGGCTGCGAGGAAGTCCTCCACCTTCGTGAAGCGTGGGAAATGCTTGAGGAGATCCTCGGCTTTGAGCTCAAGGCCAAGGCGACGAAGCTCGCGGTCCAGAATCTCCCGGCCCTGGGCGATATTCTCTTCCCGCTCCTGTCGCCGGAACCACTGGCGAATCTTTTCGCGAGCGCTGGCTGTTGTGACGTAGCCGGCATCTTCCTGAAGCCAGTCGCGGCTCGGGCCTTTCGTCTTGCTCGTCAGGATCTGAACGACCTGCCCGTTTTGCAGCTTCTCGTCGAGCCGCACCCACTGGTCGTTCACCTTGGCGCCGACGCAATGGTGACCGATCTCTGTGTGGATGCGATAGGCGAAATCAATAGGCGTTGCGCCGGCCGGAAGCTCGATGATGTCGCCCTTCGGAGTAAAGACGTAGATCTGATCTTGGAACACATCGCTCTTGAGCGACTCGACGAACTCCTCGGCATCGCGCACCTCGTCGCGCCACTCCAGCAACTGGCGAAGCCATGCGATTTTCGCCTCGATCCGCGCGTCGACCTTGGCGCCCTCCTTGTACCGCCAGTGCGCGGCGACGCCAAATTCGGCGATCTCGTGCATCTCATGGGTGCGAATCTGAATTTCGAGTGCTCGCCCTTCAGGACCGATGACCGCGGTGTGGAGTGACTGATACATGCTTTCCTTCGGTGTGGCGATGTAGTCGTCAAACTCCCCCGGGATCGGATGCCACATCTCGTGAATGATGCCGAGCGCCCCGTAGCAATCCGCCTTCTTGTCCACCAGGACGCGCACGCCGATCACATCGTAAATCTCCTCGAACGATCGGCGTTTCTGGCGCATCTTCCGGTAGATCGAATAGATGTGCTTTGAGCGTCCGGTCAATTTCGCGTTGATGCCGGCCTCGGAAAGGGCGCGCTGAAGCTGATCCTGCACCTTGGCAAGGTACCGCGCGTGATCGCGGCCTCGTTCATCCAGTTTCTGCTTGAGGATGGCGTATTCGTGCGGCTGCAGATACTTGAACGCGAGGTCCTCAAGCTCGGACTTGATCGGCCACAGTCCCAAGCGGTTGGCCAGTGGGGCATAGATCTCCATGGTCTGCTGAGCGATCCGCACCTGCTTGTCGCGCGGCATCGCCTCCAGCGTCCGCATGTTATGGAGCCGGTCCGCCAGCTTAATCAACACGACACCGATATCGTCCACCATGGCAAGGAACATCTTGCGCAGGCTTTCGGCCTGGCGCTCCCGTTCCTTGGTGGCCTGATCGATCTCTCCAGTCCACGGGATTCGGCCGAGCTTGGTCACGCCATCAACGAGACGAGCAACGCGACTGCCGAATTGCTTTTCGATCTGATCCAGGGCAACGCCGCAATCCTCGGCCACGTCGTGAAGCAGCGCTCCGACGATCGTTTCCTGATCGAGCCGCATACGAGCCAGGATCGTTGCAACTTCAATTGGGTGAACGACATAGGGCTCGCCTGAGCGCCGGCGGGCACCAGCATGGGCTTCCGTGGCGAAGGCAACAGCCCGCCGGACATAATCAAGATCGACATTGGGGGCCGATTCCGCGATCGCTGCCTCCAGGCGCTCGGTGGCAGCGCGGATCAGATCTTCGTCGGCGGTGCCGTTCAGAGTGGGTACGACGACTGGCCCGGTGGTCGCTACCGCCGGGCTAACCGCAGAAGCTTCGATTGGCGCCTGCTGTCTCCGCGGCATCGGTCGTCTTCTTCTCACGCGTGGCTTGTGCCAAGGGAACCGCCCGAAGCTGTATTGATTGTATGCTGGGCACAGCGTTCCGTCAACGACCGTTGTGAAGCTTCTCACAAGCGCGATTTCTCGGCAAGGGGAAGCGAGCAGTCGTCAGGGGTCAGCTTTCAGCCGATAGCCGGTAGTCAGTAGCCGATAGTTGGTAGGGGAGGCACTTGTGGCCTCCGGAGCAATCCGGAGTCGGTAGGGGCGCGATTTATCGCACCCGTCCAGTCCCTATCCGTCAGGCGACATCGCGCGGGGGCAGGAGCGCGGGGCGAAAGACCTGCGGGCGGGCTCGCTGGAGGGCGACGCATTGCCAAAGCAGGCGCGCAACGCGCACCACCGCGCCAGCGTCGCGCGGGGCTAAAGACCCTGCGCTGACAACGCAAAGCCGGCTAAAGCCGGCTTGTTCCGCACACTTGATGTCCGGTCTAGCCCCCTTGAGGGGGCTTCGTACCTTGAGCGCGGGGACTTTAGCCCCGCGCGAGAGTGGGCTGAGCCATCTCCCGAGTATGTTGAGTGCAGCGACGTTCGCCCCGCGCGATGCCCTCGGACGAATGGGGGCGAGGCGTGCTGCACCGCGTCCCTACGATTTCTGACCAGGCGCGATGAATCGCGCCCCTACGATTGATCGGCTACCGGCTATCGGCTATCGGCTAACCCCTGACGGCTAACGGCTGATAGCTGACAGCTCAATAGCTCAAAGCTCGCAGCTCGAAGCTCGTAACTTCCCTAGCCCCCAGCCCCTAACCCCTAGCCCAAAAACCAGCTCCCGACACCTATGCGGGAGCCTCGTCTTCGCCAGCCGTGGTGTCTTCGCTCCGCGGCAGGCCAGCGAAGCGAGACTCGCCAGCCACTGGCGCTGGCTCAACCGGAGTTGGGTGTGACATTGGCTCCGACGCCGGCCCTGGCGCCGGGGCCGGAACGGGCTCCCGCCGGCCCGCGCCGGCATGTCCGATCAGCGCACTCATCAGTTCGATGGGAAGCGGGAACACCACCGTCGTGTTCTTTTCCGCGCCGATCTCGGTCAACGTCTGGAGATAGCGCAACTGAATTGCCACCGGGTTGCGATAAATCACCTCGGCGGCCTCGGCGAGTTGCCGGCTCGCTTGGTACTCGCCCTCGGCGTGGATAATCTTCGCCCGCTTCTCCCGCTCCGCTTCCGCTTGGCGCGCCATCGCCCGCTGCATCGATTGCGGCAACTCAACATCCTTGACTTCGACAATGCTTACCTTGACGCCCCAGGGCTCAGTCTGCTCGTCAATGATCCGCTGGAGTTCCTGGTTGATCTTGTCTCGCTCACTCAGCAGCTCGTCCAGCACCGATTGCCCCAGCACACTCCGCAGCGTCGTCTGGGCGATTTGTGATGTCGCCCGGATGTAGTCCGCAACGTTGACGACGGCAGCGTTGGGGTCCAACACCCGGAAATAGGCGACAGCATTGACCCGGACAGTCACGTTGTCCCGCGTAATGACCTCCTGCGCCGGCACATCCATGGTCACCGTGCGCAGGTCCACTTTGACCATGCGCTCAATGAAGGGTATCAGGAGGATGAGCCCTGGTCCCCGTGTGCCCACGAGACGTCCCAAGCGAAAGACGACGCCGCGCTCATACTCTTTGACGACCTTGATCGCCGCGGAAAGGACGATCAGCAGAAAGAGGATGATAACGAGGACAGCGATACCCACTCCGCTCATTGCCGACTCCTATCATGCTGGGCACGGCGTGCCCCACAGGAAACGCGCTCTGATCAGGATGCGGAGGGTGAGCCCTCCGTCCGCGCGATCGGCGCAGGCGCTGGTTCCCGAACTGGAACCACTTCGCGCCGGTCACCGATAATCCGTCGCTTGTCGCTGGTTACCTGGCGAAGGTCTTCATCGGTCGCGGGGCGAACGACAAGGCGCAACCCATCCACACGGGTGACCACGACCTGCGCTCCGACCGGCAATTCGGGTGGAGAGCCCTCCTCAAGCGTCGCGCGCCACAGCTCGCCCTGAACACGCACCATGCCGCTCGGAGCGAGAGGACTGCGCACCTCACCGATCTGCCCGGCGAGCGTTTCCTTGCCGGTCGCAGGTGGCCGGAACCGTGCCCGCATGACCGACCAGCCCAGAAACAGGGCGAAGGCAAGGAGGCACGCGGTGAGCGCCCAGATCGCAGTCCGCGACACCTCGTAACCGGGCGCCGCTTCGTCGCCAAAGAGCAGATACGATCCGATGACGAAGCTCACGAGGCCACCAATGGTCAGCAGCCCTAGCGATGGCACAAAGAGATCGAGGATGAGCAGCACAAACGCCAGCGCGATCAGCAGCACGCCTGTCCAGTTGACAGAGAGGGTGCCGAGCGCGAACAGGCCGAGAATCAGGGAGATGGCACCGGCAACACCCGGCAAGGTAATCCCGGGGTTGGACAATTCAATCCAAATGCCTAGTAAGCCTAAGCTGAGCAGGAGGTATGCGATCGTTGGATCGGCGATGAGTTGGAGGAATTCTTCAAAGACAGTCATCTCCAGCGCGCGGGTGGTAGCGTCCTTGGTCGCGAGCGTCATCGTCCCCGATGCCATCTGCACGGTTCGCCCATCGATTGCGGCGAGCAGCGACGGCAAATCCGGCGCGAGAAGGTCCACCACGTGCAGCGCAGCGGCCTCGTCGGCGGTGATGTTGGCGGCTTCACGCACGGCTTTCTCGGCCCACTCGGCGTTGCGCCCGCGCAACTGTGCCAAATTCTTGATCTGGCTGACCGCGTCGTTTGTCACCTTTCGCTGGAGCGTAGCACTCCCGTCCTGAGCGCTGCCGTCCTCCCCAAGAAAGATAGGGGTTGCCGAGCCGATGTTCGTGCCCGGCGCCATGGCGGCAATGTGCGCGGCATAGGTGATAAACACCCCGGCCGAGGCCGCGCGTGCCCCGCGTGGTGCGACGTAGACAACTACCGGCACCTCGCTTTCCAGGATGGAGCGGATGATATCGTCCATCGCCGTGCTCAGGCCACCGGGCGTGTCCATCTGAAGGACAAGCGCGGCGGCCTGGTCTCGCTCGGCGCGCTTGATCGCCCGCTCGACATATCGAGCCATCACGGGCGTGATGGTGCCGTCAATGTTGGCGACGATGACCGTTCGGCCGCTACCGGTGGCTGCCTGAGTGAGCAATGGCTGGGCAACAAGCAGCAGCGCGGCAAGGAGAACGGCAAGCTCCGGGAGCGCGCGGAGCACCGCGGTGAGGGAGCACCGGCCTGGGATGAGCCGACGTAAGAGATGGCTGGACATCGCTGTCCCTCCTTCCTTGCACCAACAGTGTACGTCGAAGGGAGGTTGGGAGTCAGCCGATAGCTGTCAGGTGTCAGCGTTCAGTCGTCACGATGGAGAGGGACACACAGATGCCTGACCCGCTTCCCTGACGGCTGAGTTCTGACGGCCGCTGGCTCCTTGGACCCTCATCCCCGGTCCAACCCAGAGGGTGCCCCCGCCGATTCCGGGAGGGGCAAGTTCGGGCAGGCGGGGAGGTCTGCCCCTACTGATGGCTGATCGGTGATGGCCGAGAGCTCGAAACACGAAGCCCGGCAACTCGAACCTTCCCCAGCCCCTTTCGGAGTCGGCCGGGCTAAAGCTCATTCACCAGGATGATGATGGCGCTGGGAATCGTGAGCAACGCGGCGCCGAGCAGCGCGGCCCAGAAAAGATGCCGTTCCCGGCGCGTTCCGAGCGTCCAGAAATCAATCAGAATGATGCGAATGCCGTTCAATGCGTGATACAGCACCGCTCCAACGAGCAAAATCTCCATCGGAAGGAGGAAGGGATTGGCATAGAACTCCACCGACTCGTTGTACACCTCTTTGCCAAGCCCAATCAGCATGATGTCAATGATGTGGACGAGCAGGAAGAAGAGCACGCCGAGCCCGGTCGCGCGATGCAGGGCAAACGCATATTGGCCGATATCCCCCGAGTAGATGGGGCGTGTCCCACTGCGAAGCGCCCGGCCTACCCAGATGATAAACGCCACGATCCCTCCATACGTCCCGATTGCAAAAACGAACAACGAGTATCCCAAGACATCGGCCAGCCAGAGCGGCCCCTCGCGCGTGGCTGCCAAGTCCGCATTAAACGTCACCACCGTAATCGTTCCGATGACTGTGAAGATCAGCCCGAGCACCCAGACCAGCGAGTGGCCAAAAACGCGCCAGCCCGCGGCGCGGACGTAGTCCGTCACGGAGACGCGCAAACCCATCAGCCCGTGCCAGAGCGCCATGAGGAGCAATGTCCAGTCGAAGGCGCGCCAGAGTGGATTGCTCCACCGCTCGGCAACGAAATCGAAGGTCGTCTCCGATGGGACATTGAGATAATGGGTGATGAAGAGATGGCCACCTGCCAAAACGACAAGGAGCACGCCGGAGACACGGAAGAAGTACCAGGCGAGCTGATCCGCTCCTGGCAAACTCGCCCCATATCCCGATCGCGTCCGCTCCGTTAGCACCGCCATCACTCTTCCCCCTTTGCCCGTGCCATCACCGGGCAGAGACTCCTCCCAGATCAACAGCGAGCCGGAACCATCTGGCCGCCACGTTGCTGCTGTGACTCCTCCCCAGCGTACCCGATGACGTGCTCGGGCCCGAATCACACTCCCAGCGCGTCATTGTACGATAGCGTTCAGGCGCTGGCCGTCAGGCATAGTGGTGGGCCAGCGCTGGAGCCTAGCGCGAAAGGTACCTCGTCGCAGAGCGCCTGCCGGCAGTGGGCTCGTTGTGATGATGGAGAGCCAGGAGGACAGTGTGACTGCGAGAGCGCCGCACGCGGGCCGTGGCTGGTGGCCGGGCTGGCTTATCTCCTTTGGTCCGGCGATCCTCTGGATGGCCGTGATCTTTGGGTTGTCCTCCCGGCGCTCGCTGCCGACGGGTGGGATTGATGCGGTCTCCATTCTGGGACATTTCACCGTCTACGCGGTTCTGGCTTCCCTGCTGAGTTGGGGAATGCGCCGGGAGGGCGTGCCGCTGCGCCGTGCGTTGGTGCTGGCCCTGGCGCTTTCGACACTCTATGGGATCACGGATGAAGTGCACCAGAGCTTCGTGCCGGGTCGCGATCCCGACCCTTTTGATCTGCTGCTGGACGCCCTGGGCGCGGGGGTGGCGCTTGCGCTGATCGCGCTCCGTCACGCAAGGGGAAGAGGACTCGCAGCGAGCAGCCGGTAGCCGGTAGCCGATAGCCGATAGCCGATAGGCGTCAGCTAATCAGATGTCAGCCGTCAGGCATCAGCCGATAGCCGATAGCCGGTAGGTGGTAGGAGCGCGATTCATCGCGCCCCTTCATGTCCTGACCCTTGACGGATGACGGCTGATAGCTCATAGCTCGAAGCTCGAACCTTCCCTAGCCCCCAGCCCCTAACCCCTAATCCCCAGCCTGACTCACGGTTATTCCGCGGTTGGATGGCGTCCTAGACCAGCTGGTGGTCGGGAATGCCGCACCAGACCAGTGATGGCGACAAGGGTCAGGAGATACGGGAGGGCCAGCAGGAGATCCTTTGAAATGCCAAGGCCGGCTGCTTGCGCTTGAATCTGGAAGGCTTGCGCGCCCGCGAAGAGGAGCGTCGCTCCCAAGGTGCCAAGGGGATTCCAATTGCCGAAAATGACCGCCGCCAGGGCAATGAACCCCCGGCCCTGGGTCATATCGCGGGTAAAGAGCGAGAGATCGCCGATCGAGAGGAAGGCGCCGCCGATGGCCGCGAGGACCCCGCTCGCGATCACGCAGCCGTACCGGTAGACCGTGACCGGAATGCCGACACTTTCCGCGGCTTGCGGATGCTCTCCTGCCGCTTGCAGACGAAGACCAGGTTTTGTCTTGGCGAGGATGTACCAGATCACCGGTACCAGCAGAAACGCCATCGGCACCAGCACGCTCACGCCGCTGGCGACCATTGGCAGCTTTTCCACGGAAGGCGTCCGGCCAGACTGCTGCCAGAGTCGCTGGATGAGGAAAATTGGGATGCCAGCGCCAAGGAGATTGAGCGCCGTCCCGGCGACGATTTGGTCGGCTCGGAAGGAGACACACCAGACGGCATGGATCGCCGCTCCGGCGGCCCCAGCGAGCGCGCCACAGAGAAGGCCGAGAAAGGGATCATGGAGATAATACGTTCCCGTTACCGCGGTAAACGCGCCGAGCAGCATAAAGCCTTCAAGGGCGATGTTCATGACTCCTGACCGCTCGGAGAGCAGTCCCCCCATTGCGGCGAACAGGAGCGGAGTGGCGGTGCGAAGCACGGCCGTCAGCAGCTCGACGGTGAAGAAATCACTCATGGTGACAGCGCATCCTGCGTCACGGCCCAGCGATCACCCAGGCCGACGTTAGATCGACGGTGGCGAATCCGGCTCCACCCCGGCGGTGGTTAGCTCACCCACCTGTGCTCGGCGCACTCGCACCCGGCGTGCCCTCCAGCGCTGCAACCGGCTCGCGGAGACGAGCGCTGCAACGGCAAGAATGATGAGCCCTTGGAGCACGAGCACGAGTTCCTTGGACGTTCCAGCCGTATTTTGCATCTCCGTTGCCCCGCTACGCAGGATGCCAAACAGCAGGCCAGAGAGCACCACACCAGCGGGATGATTCCGCCCAACGAGGCCGACCGCGATCGCCGTGAAGCCATACCCCTGTGGCGCGGAAATCTGCTTTCCCTGGAGCCCCAGCGTCTCTCCAGCTCCGGCGAGTCCCGCCAGCGCGCCACTGACAAACATGGCGGCGGTGATGACCCTGCCCCACGAGAATCCGGCAAACGCGGCTGCGCCCCGGCTATATCCCACCGTCCGCAGTCGGTACCCCCAGGCGGTGCGGTACAGGAGCAGCCAGAGCACGAGTGCCGCGGCGAGCGCCACGATGATCCCAGCGTGTAGCCTTGTCCGCTCCAGGAGATTCGGCAGCCGCGCTTCTGGCTGGACGGGTTTCGTCGCTTGCAACTGGGTGTTCACCGGTAACCACGATTCCGTCTCCGTCAGCACATAGGTTAGGAGCCGGAAGGCCAGGTAGTTCAGCATGATGGTGGTGATGACCTCATGGGCACCGGAAATGGCCTTGAGCGCCCCTGCGATCGCGCCCCAGAGCCCACCGGCCAGCGCCGCAACCGCCAGCGCGAGGGGTAAGAAGATCACCGGGGGGAGCCCAAGGTCATAGGCGCCAACCAGGCCGCACGCCAGGCCCCCGATAACAATCTGCCCCTCGATGCCAATGTTGAACATGCCAGCACGGAAGGCGACGGCAAAGGCGAGCCCGCCCAAGATGTACGGCGTTGTCGCCACCAGCGTCTCGGCAATGCCCCGGCGATCGCCGAAGGCTCCGCTGACGAGTGCGCGGTAGGCCGTGACCGGATCCTGTCCCGAGAAGAGGATCACGAGCGCGCCGAGCGCAAGCGCCAATGCGACCGCGCCGATCGAGGCGAGAATCGTCGGTCCTGCCCGCCGAAGCCAGCGCTGGGGTTCAGCTTGCGGCGTGTCCAGTGCTGCGCTCATCGTGCGTCCGGCCTCCCATCAGCAGGCCCAATTCGGTTCTGCTCGCTGTGCCGCTTGGGAACTCTCCCACGATCCTCCCCTGGTAGATGACCAGAATGCGATCGCTCAGATCGAGGATCTCGTCGAGATCGAAGGAGACTAAGAGTATGGCTCGCTGCTGGTCGCGTTGCAGAACGAGTTGCCGGTGGACAAATTCGATCGCCCCAACATCCAGCCCACGCGTCGGCTGCACGGCCAGGAGCACATCGGGCTGCCGCATCAATTCCCTCGCGATGATCAGCTTTTGCTGATTGCCTCCGGAGAGCGTGCTTGCCGGCACTCGCGGCCCTGGCGCGCGGACATCGAACTCCTGGAGCAACCGGCGGCAGGTCCGCTCGGCGACCGCGTAGTTGATCCACCCTCTCCGATTGAATGGGGGATCCTCGCTGTTGCCGAGCAAGATGTTCTCCGTGAGTGAGAAGGGTAGCACGAGACCGCGCTGATGCCGGTCCTCCGGGATATAGGCCAGCCCGGCACGACGCAGCGTATGCGGATCAGCGCCCGTCACGTCGCGCTCTTTCAGCAAGACCCGGCCGGCCTCCGGCTTTCGCAGCCCTGCCAGCGCTTCAACCAGTTCTGCCTGACCGTTCCCTTCAACGCCGCACAGGCCGACGATTTCGCCACGGCGCAGGGCAAAGCTCACGCCTTGCACGGCCAGGACACCACCCCGGCCACGGACGGCCAGACCCTCCACGGCCAGCACCGGATCGCCGGGGAGGGCGGGCGCACGATCGACGCGCAACGCCACTTCCCGTCCAACCATCATCTCCGCAAGTTCATGCGGCGTGGTGTTTGCCGTCACGCGCGTGCCGACCGTCTTGCCCCGCCGGATGACGGTGACACGGTCGCTAATCGCCGCGACCTCGCGCAGCTTGTGCGTGATGAAGATGATCGTACCGCCTCCCGCGCGCAGCCGCTCTAGGGTGTGATAGAGCTCGTCAACCTCCTGCGGTGTGAGCAACGCGGTCGGCTCGTCCAAAATGAGGATTCGGCCACCTTGATAGAGCGCGCGCAAGATCTCGACGCGCTGCTGCATCCCGACCGGGAGATCCTCGATGCGCGCGCGCGGATCAACGCGCAGCCCGTAAGCATCAGCGAGCTCACCCACCCGACGCTCGGCAGCCACCCGGTCGAGATGGAGCGTTGCCGGCCCTTCCGACCCAAGGATGACATTCTCCGTCACGGTGAAGCGGTTGACGAGCATGAAGTGCTGGTGAACCATGCCCAGCCCGGCCGCCACGGCATCCCGCGGCGAATGGAAATGGACTGGTGCGCCGTTGATGCGAATCTCACCAGCATCCTGCCGGTACAGCCCGAAGAGCACGTTCATCAGGGTCGTCTTACCGGCCCCGTTTTCACCGAGCAGTGCGTGGATCTCCCCTCTGCGGACGGCAAGATCGATGCCGTCGTTGGCGACGACGCCGGGGAAGCGCTTCACGATGCCGCGCATTTCAACGGCCAGCGGTGCTTCGGCCGCCTCGCTCACGCCTGATTCATGCGGCAACGTGCTGGGAGGGGCTGTTGTCATCGTGCCCTTTCCATCAGGAGTCGGGAGTCGGCGAGTTTCAGCTGTCAGCGTTCAGCCGTCAGCTATCAGGCATCCGCGCTTCTTGACGAACCCTGATGGTGAGGGCAGACCCGGCGGTCTGCCCCTCCAAAGCGCATGGCATGCACAGGCCTGCCCCGACAATTCTCGACCGAGCGCGATTCATCGCGCCCCTACAATCCGTGACGGTTGACACCTGACGGCTGACGGCTGATAGCTCCCCTGACTCCTTTCACTGCGCCTCTGGCGTGGCTTCGGCCGCGATCGGCGTTGCCAGCGGCGGCAGATTCTTGGCGAAGGCGTCAAACTCCTCATCGGTGGTTGGGACCGTGAGCGTGCCATCGAGGATCATCTTCTGATAGGCGCGGATGAAGCCTTTGACTTCCTCTGGCACGCGGTTGTTCGGATCCTCGAATCCGACACCACCTTCCTTCAGGCCCAAGTTATGGATACCGCCCTCAAACGTCCCCTCCACCACTTGCCGGCAGCCCTCGTAGACGGCGAAATCGACGCCCTTGCGCGAGACGCACAGCTCGAAGCCGGGCGCCAGGTGATCTTGCGTCACATCGGCGCCAATCACCCACTCCTGACCTGGCTTGTTGCGCTCCTTGACCGCCTCGTAGCAGCCGACACCCGTGAGGCCGGCGATCGGGAAGACGATGTCGGCGCCCTGGTTGAACTGGGCGAGCGCAAGCTCCTTGCCCTTCGCCGGATCGCCGAACGAGTCGGCATAGGCGATCGAGAATTCAGCGTCCGGCCGCACGGCCAGGACACCGGACTTGAAGCCGACCTCGTAGCGGATCACCGGCGGGATACGGATGCCGCCGACAATCCCGATCGTTCCCGTCTTGGACACCATGCCAGCAGCGACACCGACCAGGAAGGACGGTTCGTGCTCCTTGAAGGTGACGGATTGAATGTTCGGCTGCTCGGCAACGGAGTCGATGAGCAGGAACCAATCGTCCGGGAACTGCGGTGCCACCTCGTTGATTGCATCGGTGAGGAGGAAGCCGACGCCGACGGTCAGGTTGCCCTGCTCCGCCGCCGCCGTGAGATTGGGCACATAGGCTGAGGCATCTTGCGATTCGATGACCTTCCAGGTGATACCGAAATCCCGGGCGGCGTCCATCCCGCCCTTGTTGGCCAAGTCGTTGAAGTTCTGGTCACCCAAACCCGCGGTGTCTGTCACCATCGTGCAGACGATCGCGTCCTGCGCCAAAGCGATTTGCTGCGCCGATGGAAGCATGGTTGTTAGTGGTACCCCTGCTGCGAGTGCAGCCAGGCGACGCCGAGTGAGCCGGACCTGCAACGCGGACATGCTTATCAACTCCCCTCTTGCTGCCCAACGATCGCGGCTGCCGCGATCGGACCGAGAACCGTCACGACGATCTACCAGGATTGTCCAGATGGTACCAAACTTCGCGGCGATGGTCCGCAGTGGAACCATGGTGCGGATGCTACGTAGGTTCAGCAGTGCTCTCGCCGCGGTCCCAGGTGCCGCTGCGGCCGCCGGACTTGTGCTCCAGCCGGATCTCCTCGATCGTCATCCCCCGATCCACCGCCTTGACCATGTCGTAGATGGTCAGCGCCGCGGCGCTGACCGCGGTAAGCGCTTCCATCTCGACGCCCGTCTGGCCACGTGTCTCGACCCGCGCTTGGATCGCGACGGCCGCGTCCTCGATTTCGAACGAAACGTCAATGCGCGTCAGCAGCAGGGGATGACACATCGGGATGATCTCGTGCGTGCGCTTGGCGGCCATGATCGCGGCCACCTGTGCCACCGCGAGCACATCCCCTTTTGCTACCCTCCCTTCACGGATCAGCGCCGCCGTTGCCGGCTGCATCGTCACGCGACCGGAAGCGATCGCTACCCGGTGTGTGACCGCTTTCTCCCCAACGTCTACCATGCGAGCGCGCCCTGCCGCATCGAAGTGTGTCAGTCGCGGCACTTCGGCCATCCCTTCCTCGTCGCTCATCATGCTGAACCTCTCTATCTGCTACCCTTGGGCCCACAGCAGGACGTGGTCCCTACGCGCGAATTGCGTACTGTCTCTGCCCGACCGGTCTTCCTAACCCAGAGCGCGCGACCCATCGTAATCTCGCGGACACGCTCTTGTCCGCGCCTCCCGTGGATTGTAGGTTGAGGTGCTCGTGAGGCGCTGCCTCCATCGTCTGGCCGTGAGGCTGTGTTATGGCCAAGACTGTCAGCGTCAGGGAAGTGCGCATCCGCCTCGGTGAACTGCTACCAGATGTCGCCGAAAGAGGGGAAATCATCATCGAGTGCTCCGGCACACCTTAGGCCGTCGTCCTCTCCATCAAGGCGTATGAGGAGCTTTGGGCGACCCGATTTGAGCCACCAAACTGGTGGAAGCGTGCTCAACGCGTTGGCGAGCGAATCGCCGAGGAGCGCGGCGGCCGGCCCTGGCCAGACGTTGCCGAATTGGTCCACGCGTCCCTCCGAGAGCACGATGCTGCGACCCATTCCACGTTGCCATGACAGGCGAATCCGGTCGTTCTCTCGGTGACCCGAGCCATGCATCCACCTCTCCGCACCTTATGAGAGCGCTGGCGGAACACGAACCGGCCCATCCCGGTGCCGGCTCCGCTGCGCTCCGAAGTGACCAATGCCCTGCACCGGCTATGCCTGGCTGGCGAGCTCAGCCCCAGCCGGGCAGCAGAGGCGCTCGAGGCCGCATTGACCCTGCCGATAACCATTGACGCCGGCGACAACCTTCATCACCGTGCGATGGAGATCTCTGCGCGTTTCAACTGGCCAGCCGCGTACAATGCCCATTACCTACCATGAGCCGAGTGGCACGGCGCAGAGTTCTGGACCGCTGATGAGCGGCTCTCCAGCGCCGTGCGCGACCATCTCTCGTGGGTCCACCTGGTTGAGATCTGACCTGGATTTCTCCGAAAATCCGGTGAGCCGCGTGTATTGAGAGAGCTAGCAGTCGCAAGTCGCGAGACAGGGGGAGACTTGCTTGCGCTGACCGCTCTGTACTACCGGCTATGGGCTATCGGCTATTGGCTGAAGGAGGGAGCGCATGCCGACCGCAACCGTCGCTGACCTTGATATCGCCTACGATATCTTCGGCGAAGGCGAGCCGGTCCTGATGATCAACGGCATCGGGGCCGAGCGTGGCGCTTGGAAGCTGCAGGTGCCCGCGATCGCCCGCGAGTTCCGCGTCATTACCTACGACAACCGGGATGTGGGAGAAACCGGCGCGGGCCGGAATCCACGGCCGTACCAGATGCGGCAATTCGCCGATGACGCCGCTGGCCTGCTGGACGCCCTCGGCATCGGCGCGGCTCACATCGTCGGCGCGTCCATGGGCGGCGCCATCGCCCAAGAGTTCGGCCTGGCCTATCCAGACCGGACGCGTAGCCTGACCATCATCTGCTCCTGGCCACAGACCGATCCCTGGCTCGCCGAGCTTTGGGAACTCTGGGAACACCTCTTCGAGGCGCAGGGCGCGGTCGAGTGGGCGCGCACGACCTGGCTGTGGGTCTTCACCCACCGCTGGTACCGCGATCCGGAAAACCTGCGCTCCCTGCTGGCCGAGACGCAGGCCAATCCCCGCCTTCAAACGCTGGAGATGTACCAGCGGCAGTCCCACGCCGCCAAGACGCACGACGCCCTCGACCGCCTGCCGCTCATCGCCGCTCCGACGCACGTCATCTGTGGCGCCGAGGACATCTTCACGCCGCTGCGCTACTCGCGGGCTATCGCCGAGGCCATTCCCGGCGCCCGCCTCTCCGTGATGCCAGACGTCGGACACGGCATGTTCTGGGAAGCAACCGAGGCGTTCAACGCGCTGGTACTCGAGTTCTTGCGGGGACTGGGGACAAAGGACTGAGAACCAACCACCGTACGTGTGATGTCGAACATTGCCGAGGGGTCGAACACAGTGAGCGCAGTGAGGTCGAGCATCTTCTCGCCATGGCGCAATCATCTTGTGCACAGGTGCGCTCGTTGCTCCACGTCCTCTATGATGCGGCGTACAGCGAGGATGCGACGGTCGACCGCGGGCGTGAGAGGGCAGCAGCGGTCTCGCGCATGACCGGCGGTCTCCGCACCGCCGTCGAGCGCCAGCGACACGATCAACCTCAGGGAAGGAGACAGCCATGACCGATACCAGGCAGTCCGCAGTCCTCAGTCCTCAATCCGTCACGAACCCGATTCTTGGCTCAACGATCGTCTTTGCCCCGTACAGCGTGGAGCAGGCGCTGCGGGGGCTGGCCGAAGCGGGCTACCGCCGCGTCGAGATCGGCGCGGTCAAAGGCTGGTTCGAGCATATTGATCCGGACACCGCGACTGACAACGAGATCGGGGTCGTCCAACGCCTGCTGCAGGATTTGGGGCTGGAGCCGGTGAGCTTGAGCGGGCATGCCCAACTGCACACGCGGGAAGGAAAGGAGCGGTTCGGCCGGGCGCTGGAGATCGCCGCGGCGCTCGGGATGCGCATCGTCAACACCT
>JBHOQQ010000136.1:0-68833 GCA_042408955.1 Thermomicrobiales bacterium | reverse complement strand
CGCGCCACCACGGATCAGTGTCACCGCCTCGCGCTGCACGGCTGGACGCAGCACGGCTGGCTCCGGCCCGGTGCGCAGGGCATCGTCCGCTGGCTGCGGGGTGACCGGGAGACCGGTACCATTGGCTGGATTGTGACCGGGCAGGAGCAGAATTCCCGCGAGCGCCGGCCGGCAGCGCTGCTGCTGCACTATCAGGTCCGAGGCGAACCGGTCTGCGAGCGGATCGCCTTGACCTGGACCGCCTGCTCATTTGGCGGGCAGCGCCCCTGGTGGTGCTGTCCGGGGTGCGGACGGCGCTGCGCCGTGCTCTATGGCGGTGTGCGCTTCCGGTGCCGGCGCTGCCACGGCCTGGCCTATGCCAGCACGCGCGAGGAACCGTACGAGCGCGCCCTCCGCCGTTCGCAGGCGATCCGCCAGCGGCTTGGAGGATCGCCCAACCTCCTGGCGCCGTTTCCGCCCAAGCCACCCCGGATGCACTGGCGCACCTATCTGCGGCTTGCTGAGGAGGCGATGGCGTGTGAGGCGGCCTGGGGAGCGGGACTCGCGGCGAGGCTGGAGCAGACCATCGGCGATGCGACGGGACCGGGCAACGTACGAGGAGTTCCCGCGGGACTCCGTCCGGCTGGGCTCCTCAGCAAGGAGGAAACGTGATGCGAGCCAAGGAACGAGCCGAGCTTGGCCTGCGCGTGGCCGAGCGGGAATGGCGCCGGCAGGTGCAGCGCTGGCAGCAGTTGGAAGCGGCGGCCGATGCCGTGCATGCGCTGGTGCCGAAGGCGCTGGCGGTGCTGGGCGAGACGCTGGAGACGGGGGAGCCCAAGGAGCGCGTGATGGTGGCCCTCGCGTTGCTGCGGTGGGCCGAGCTGTCGCCACAGCCGATGCCGTCGTTGACGCTGCTGCACCTGCGGCACGACGATCTGGTGGCGGCGGAGCTGGCCGCTGGAAATCGCGAAGCTGATTGCGACCCTCATTGCCGCCAATGATGCGGAGCGACGCGAGGGCGCCGTGCTCGTGTGGCGCTGCGCCCGGGCGCCCAGCCTACCTCGGGGCGGCGCTGCTTCCGGCTCCGCTGCGCTGATCCTTACGGCCCGGAGTCCGGTGGCTCATGGCGGGCTGGCAACCTTGGGTTCCCACCTGATCAACGACCAGGTGGGGGCCCTTTCGCTGGCCGTAGCCCGTGGCAGCAGACTGCGGACCTTCCCGTCTTTAGCGCAGTATTCCACGACATTCTCGCATATTGTGCGATATACTGACGTCTAACGTGGGTGACGGAGCGCACGGAGGGAACCATGGATGAGTGGCTGACCGTCCAGGAAGTGGCGAACCTGTTGAAGGTGAATCCGGAAACCGTGAAACGCTGGCTGCGTGCCGGTGCACTGCGCGGCAGTTTTCTCTCGGATCGCGCGGGCTGGCGGATTCGCCGCGAGGAAATCGAGCGGTTCATGCGTGAGCGGGAAAACGTCGACGAAACGGGAAAAGGCGCAAAGTGAGCCGGCCACGCTCGCGGCCCTTTGAAACAGCCGCTCGCCGCGCCGGGGTCATGGGTTCCCACCTGGTCAACGACCAGGTCCCATTCAGCGGCGCGGGAGACATGGGAAGCATAGCAGGAGGATTGTCTCATGGCACGAGGATCGATCACCAAGCGCGGCGATGCCTGGACCGCCGTGGTGGACTTGCCCCCTGACCCAGCAACCGGCAAGCGCCGCCAGAAGCGGATTACCGCGAAGACGAAGAAAGAGGTCGAGGCTCGCGTTGCCACATTGCTGGCCGACATCGAGCGCGGGGGCTTTGCCGACGCTGGGAAACTCACCGTGCGGGAATTCTTCGAGCGGTGGCTTGCCGCCGTCGCTCCGTCGATACGCCCGGTGACTGTGCGCCGCTACCGCGACCTGATTCGCCTGCACATCGCCGGTGTCATCGGTGATCTCAAGCTGGCCAAGCTCACCCCTGCCGACCTGCAAGCCCTCTATGCCACCTTGCTGGCCACGCCAGCTAGCCGCCGGCGCCGGGGCGAGGCGAAGGATGCGCCTCCGCGTCCCCTCTCGCCCACGACCGTGCGCTACGTCCACGCCGTCGTGCACCACGCCTTGGACGATGCCGTCCGCTGGGCGCTGATCGCCCGCAACCCCGCCGATGCGGTCGAGCCGCCACGGCGCGGGCTCGGGGAGCTTACCGTCTGGACGGCGGACGAGGTGGGGCGGTTCCTGCGTGCCGCCGAGGGGGACGATCTGGAAGCCCTCTGGCGGCTGGCGTTGACCACCGGGATGCGACGGGGCGAGCTCCTCGGCCTAAAGTGGAGCGACATCGATTGGGAGGCGGGCGCGCTCAGCGTCCAGCGCCGGCTCGGGCGCGGGGAGACGGCCCGGCTGGCCGAGGACGAACCCAAGTCTCCCTCCAGCCGTCGCCGGATCGCCCTCGATGCAGCGACCCTGGCGGCGCTGCGCACGCACCGCCTGCGGCAGGCCGAGCACCGGCTCCGCCTCGGGGAGGCGTACGCCGATCGCGGTTACGTCTTTGCGGGCGCCTTGGGAGCGCCGCTTCACCCCAACGTCCTTTACCGGCGCTTTGCCGCCCTTCTTGCCCGTGCTGGCGTCCGGCCCGTCCGCTTTCACGACCTGCGCCACACCAGCGCCACCCTGGCCCTTGCCCTCGGGGTGCATCCGAAGATTGTGAGCGAGCGGCTGGGGCACAGTAGCATCGGCATGACCCTCGACCTCTACAGCCACGTCACCGCGGACATGCAGCGCCAGGCTGCCGAGGCGATCGCCGGGGCACTGGCGGCAGCCGGGCAGCGCGCGTAAGCGGCAAGTTCCGTGACCATTTTGTGACCAAACGCGGGAGCCAGGGTGAAAAACCCGCGAAGATCCAGGGGAAATACCGAAAGGGGTTCGAATCCCCTATGCGCTACCAAATGCGTATGTCGCACAAAAGTGTGCCAAGCCGCGGTTCGCCGCGGCTTTTGCTTTTGGGCCAACCGGTCAGCTCCGATGCGCGCTCGGTCCCTCGTCGCCTCCTCTTTAGATGCGGCTCCGACGAGCTTCCAACCTGAGCCACTGCCCAAAGCTCGCTCAGCGCCTTTTCACCAAGTTGTCTCGGCCTGCTGGCTCCCCTATACTGCCGGGTTGGCGATTAGGCCAGCCGGTGATGCCGGCTAGGCAGTGTTGCCGTGGCCAGGACGAGGCGCCACGACGGAGCGCATGGTTGAGACGCAAAGGAAGGACACGAGGTGGCATGAACTTCGAGCTGACCGAGGAGCAAAAACAGGTTCGCGATATGGTCCGTGAATTCGCGCAGCGCGAAGTTGCCCCGTACATTCGTGAGTGGGACGCAAAGGGCGAATTTCACCGCGAAATCCTGACTAAGATGGGCGAGTTGGGGATCCTCGGCCTGCCGATTCCTGAGGAATATGGCGGTCTTGGCCTCGACTACGTGTCGCTGGCGCTTGCCTGCGAAGAATTGGAGTACGTCGATACCTTCCTGCGCGTCATCATGAGCGTGCACGTCGGGTTGAATAGCCTCGCGCTGCACCAATGGGCGACGGAGGAGCAGAAGCAGCGCTGGCTCGTCCCGCAGGCGCGCGGCGAGAAGATCGCCACGTTTGGACTGACTGAGCCGAATGCGGGTTCTGATGCCGGAGCGATTGAATCTACCGCGGTGCGGCATGGCGATTACTACATTCTCAATGGATCGAAGATGTGGATTTCGCTGGCCGATGTTGCGGATCATTTCCTGGTCTTCGCCAGCATTGACCGGTCGAAGAAGCACCACGGGTTGACCGCGTTCATGATCGAGCGGGGCATGGAAGGATTCACCACGGGAACGATCAAGGGTAAGCTCGGCGTGCGGGCCGGGAACACCGGCGAGCTCGCGTTCAACAACGTTCGCGTTCCGGTCGAGAACCGGATCGGCGAGGAGGGCGAGGGCTTCAAGATCGCGATGAGCTGCATCGACCAGGGTCGCTTCACCGTGGCCGCCGGCGCCTGCGGTCTCACGCGGGCCTGCCTCGATGCAAGTGTCAAGTACGCTAACGAGCGATATGCGTTTGGCCAGCCGATTGGCAAGTTCGAGCTCGTGCAGCAGATGATCGCCAGGATGGTCGCTGGCTATGAGGCTTCTTGGCTTTTGACCATGAAGGCGGCAGAGCTGAAGAATCGCGGCATTCGCAACACGCGCGAAACATCGCTCGCCAAGTGGTATGCCTGCGATATCGCCCTGCGATCCGCCGACGACGCGATTCAAATCCACGGCTCCTACGGCTATTCGAACGAGTATCCGGTCGAGCGTTTCTGGCGGAACGCGCGCGGAGCCGTCATCTACGAGGGCACGCGAGAGATTCACACCATTCTCCAGGCTGAATACGCGCTCGGCTATCGCCAGGACAAGCCGCTGCGTTGCCCGCAGCCACCAGCAGTTGGATACGAGCGTGCCGGTGCGGTGGCCGCGGACTGATTGGGGGCGAGCGTGAATCAGCGGCAGGGAGGCAGTGGCGCATGTCCATAGCGTCGCCGGCCCTGCCCGATTCCCCACGTCCCCGGGAGATCCCAATATGAGCACATCCGTGATACTTGGTGGCGCGCGGACGCCGTTCGGCAAGCTGAACGGCGCGCTCGCCTCCCTCCCGGCGGTGGAGCTTGGCGCTACCGCCATCCGCGGCGCGATCAATCGCTCTGGTGTCGATCCCGCGCTCATCGAGCACGTCATCATGGGGCAGGTGCTCCAGGGCGGCGCTGGCCAAATCCCGTCCCGTCAGGCAGCATTCCGTGCTGGTCTCGACAAGACCGTCACGTCGGAGACGATCAACCGCGTCTGCGGTTCCGGTATGCGCGCAATCACGCTCGCGGACACGCTCATCCGGGCCGAGGGCTTCAATCTGATCGTTGCCGGCGGCATGGAGAGTATGTCCCAAGCACCGTATCTCGTCCGAGGCGCGCGCCAGGGACTCAAGATGGGTCATGCCACCTTCGAGGACATGATGATCAGCGACGGGCTGATGTGTGCCCTTGAAGGGTGCCACATGGGTGTACATGGCGGGCGTGTCGCGGCCGAAGAGCGCGTGCCAAGAGAAGATCAAGATTGTTGGGCGCTCCGGTCGCACCAGCGCGCGATTGCCGCGCAGGACCGGGGAACTTTCGCAGAGGAAATTGTCCCGGTAGAAATCGTGGACAAGCGCGGTAATCGGACCATTATTGACCGGGACGAGGCGCCCCGGCGGGATACGAGCCTGGAAGCGCTCGCCAAACTGCCCCCAGCATTCGATCCCGCACTTGACGTGACGGCAGGTAACGCGCCAGGTGTCAACGACGGGGCCGCGGCGTTGGTGGTTGCCTCAGAGCACTGGGCGCGCGAGCACGGTTTCACGCCGCTGGCCAGGATGGTCGCGCACGCGGCCGCCGCCTGGGGACCGGCGTATCTTGCATATACCCCCCAAATGGCGGCGGACAAGGCGCTCAAGAAAGCGGGCATGACCATCAACGATGTTGATCTCGTGGAGATCAACGAAGCGTTCGCCAGTGTCACGCTGATCTCGGCGCGGCGGCTCGGGGTAGACCTCGAGAAAGTAAATGTCAATGGCGGCGCGGTCGCGCTAGGCCATCCCATTGGTGCGAGCGGCGCGCGCATCGTGCTAACGCTCGCACTCGAGCTCCGGCGGCGCGGTGGCGGCATTGGGCTGGCCGCCATCTGTTCTGGCGGCGGCCAGGGGGACGCGGTGATCATCGAGGTTGGGGGATAACGCCGTGGCAGCACCACCATCCGCATTGGTTCTTGCCGTCAACGGGGTCTCCCCGCGCATCGCGCCAGACGTGTTCCTTGCTCCTGGTGCGGTGATCGTTGGGGATGTGGAGATCGGACCTGGCTCAAGCGTCTGGTTCAACGCGGTCATTCGGGGAGATGTCGCGCCGGTGCGCATCGGCGCCCGCACGAATATCCAGGATGGCGCCGTTATCCACCTTGATCCGGACGCTCCGTGCACCATCGGAGATGACGTGACGGTCGGCCATCGAGCCGTGGTTCATGGCACAACCGTCGGCAACGGCGTCATCATCGGCATGGGCTCGGTAGTGCTGTCGCGATCCCGGGTCGGCAATGGTGTGATCGTCGCGGCGGGAGCCGTGGTGCCAGAGGGTATGGACATCCCGGATGGCGCACTGGTGGCTGGGGTGCCAGCAACGGTCAAGCGCATGCTGGACGATGAGCGCCAGCGCGCGCTGATCAAGAGTGCCACCGGTTACGTCGCGAATGCCGCCCGGTTTCGAGCAACCCTCGATGACCGGACGAGCGAGTGGCTACGGGAAGCAAAAGGAGCGGCTCGTGGCAGTTGACATCGAGCGCGAGGACGGCATCGCGGTAGTCATCATGAATCGCCCGGAGGCTCTCAATGCCTTCAACACGGAGCAGCTTCAGGCGATGATCGAGGCCATGCGAGCGATTCGCCAGGATTCCTCGCTGCGTTGCGTAATTGTGACGGGGGCGGGGGAACGCGCGTTTGCTGCCGGCGCTGACATCAAAGAGATGGTGAACAAAACACCGGATGAGGCGCGAGCCTTTGCCGCGCTAGGCCATGGCGTCGCCAATGCGATCGAAGGGCTGCCGCAACCGACCATCGCCGCGGTGAATGGCTACGCGTTTGGCGGCGGCTGCGAGATCGCTCTGGCCTGCGACATCCGGCTGGCTTCGGACAACGCGGTGTTTGCCCAGCCCGAGGTTTCGCTCGGGATTCCGCCAGGATGGGGCGCAACCCAGCGTCTTCCGCGACTGGTGGGACCAGGGATCGCGGCGGAGATGATCCTGACCGGACGGCGGGTCACCGCGGAGGAGGCGTTACGCATCGGCCTGGTCAATGCCGTTGTGCCGCTGCCCGAGCTATTACCGCGTGCCCGTGATCTGGCCCGGCAGATCGCTCGGAACAGCCCGCGGGCGCTGACCGCGGCCAAGCGGTTGATGTCGTTGGCCTTTGCCGGTCACCCGGCCAAGGGACTGGAGACCGAGGCTGACGTTTTCGCAGAGTCGTTCGGGACTGCGGACCAGCGAGAAGGCATGCGGGCCTTCCTGGAGAAGCGATCACCGGCGTTTACGGGACAGTAGCATGTGAGGAGCGAGGGAAACGTCGCACATGGGATACACGATTGCTGTGCTCGTCAAGCAAGTGCCGGATATGAACGCGGTCCGGATTGACCGCGCAACGGGGCGACCTGTCTTCAGCGGCCAGCAGGTCATCAGCTCGTTCGACGAGTACGCGATTGAGGAGGCATTGCGCATCAAGGAAGCGCATGGCGGCGAGGTCGTCGTGATCTCGGCGGGACCACCTCAGGTGAGGGATGCGATCCAGCGTGCGCTGGGGATGGGCGCTGACCGCGGGGTCATCCTGGGTGTAGATCAGGTGAACGATTTGGATACCCTGACGGTTGCCGAAATCCTGGCAGATTACCTGAAGGGCACGGCATTCGACATCGTCTTCTGCGGGCAGAACTCTGACGATTCGGCAACCGGGCATGTTGGCCCGCAAGTCGCCGAACTGCTTGGCGTGCCGCACGTCTCCTCAGTGACAAAGGTAGAAGTGGCCGACCGGTCGCTCGTCGTTCACCGTGATACCGAAGAGGGCAAGCAAGTGGTGGAGCTGGCCATGCCTGCGGTGCTGATGGCGATGACTGGCCTGAATGAGCCTCGATATCCCTCGTTGAAGGGCATTATGGCTGCAAAGAAGAAGCCGGTTGACCACATCGCAGTCACGGTGCCAAGCGACAGCCTCCGCTTGCGCTGGAGTGAGCCGTTCGTTCCGGAACGAAGCAGCGGAGGCATCATCCTGCACGATGTCCCGCCCGCAGACGCTGCCAAGCAGCTCGTGGCGTGGCTCAAGGAACAGAAGCTGATCTAGCCTATCGGCCGTCCGGGTCGAAATGCAGTCCAATACGGGAGCGTGAACGGTGGTAAACGGCGGAGTGTTAATTGTCGGAGAGGCTAGCGGTGGCACGCTGCGCCCCGTCTCTCTGGAAATGGTGACGGCCGGGCGGAAGATTGCCGAGGCTCTGGGCGTTCCCCTGGTTGCGGCACTGTTCGGCGCCAATCTTGCAGATGCCGCTCAGCAGCTTGCGCAGACGGGCGTCGCTCGCGTCCTCGTTGCTGATGATGCCCGGCTGGCGAGCTACACGGCGGATGCCGCAACGGCCGTGACCGTGGAGGTGGTGCAGCGGGTCAACCCAGCGGTGGTGCTCATCCCAGGAACCACCTCCGGCCGCGATTATGCGCCACGCGTCGCGGCACGCCTTCGAACAGGGCTAGCTGCCGACTGCGTGGATTTGGGTGTGGAGCAAGGAGCGGTCGTCGCGATCCGGCCAGTCCTCGGGGGCCGCGTTCAAACCGCCGTCAATCTCGCCGGGAGCCAGCCGCAGATGGCGACGGTGCGCCCCGGAAGCTTCGAAAAGGCGCCGGTGTCGGGAGGCGAGGCCGAGATCGAGCGTGTGGCAGTGACGCTGACCGACGCTGAACATCGCGTGACTGTGCGCGGCATTTTGCAGGAGCAGGGAGGCGGGGCCGCGAGACTGACTGAGGCAAAGGTGATCGTCAGCGGTGGACGTGGGCTGAAGGAGCCGAAGAACTTCGCGCTGATCGAAGAGCTGGCAGCGGAGCTCGGAGCCGCTGTCGGCGCATCACGAGCGGTTGTTGATGCGGGGTGGCGGCCTCACCAGGAGCAGGTGGGCCAAACCGGTCAGACGGTCGCGCCACGGCTTTACATTGCCGTTGGCATCAGCGGCGCGGTGCAGCACCTTGTCGGGATGCAGGGCTCGGACTTTATCGTGGCTATCAACCGGGATCCGGATGCGCCGATTTTCAAGATCGCGTCGTTCGGCATCGTTGGTGACCTCTTTGAGGTCGTCCCCGCGGTTATCCAGGAGCTGCGGGCAGCGCGCCAGGGTGATGGCCGGCAAGGCTAGGAGCCGTCTCATTCTGGTCCACGATGGTGGACCAGCACGGAGACTACAGGGAGCGAGGGAGCGGTGGACGAGCGGTTTGACGCCATTGTCGTTGGGGCGGGACCTGCCGGGATCACAGCTGCCAAGGAACTGGCGGCTGCGGGGCTGTCCACCGTTGTGCTGGAACGGGGGCAATATCCTGGCGCGAAGAACGTCTCCGGCGGCATTCTGTATCGCCAGCCGACCGAGGAGATGTGCCCTGGCTTTGAGGCCGAAGCTCCGCTGGAGCGCCCCATCATCGAGCAGCGTTACCTGATGCTCACCGAGGATGCGCTCCTTGGCGGGGTGTACCGCTCGATGCGCTTCGCGGAGCCGCCATATAACGCCTATTCGGTGCTCCGGGCGGAATTCGACCGGTGGTACGCGACAAAGGCGGAAGAGGCTGGTGCAGAAGTTTATCCGGAGTTCACGGTCACAGACCTGCTCTGGGATGATGGGCGGGTCGTGGGCGTGACGACCGGCGAGCCGGATGGGGAGCTTTACGCGCACTGTGTCGTTTTGGCTGATGGAGCGAACTCCCTGCTCGCTCAGCGCGCGGGCTTGCACCGGGAATGGGAGCCGATCGAACAAGCGTTGGTGGCCAAGGAGCTCATCGCGCTGCCAGCGGAGAAGATCGAGGACCGCTTCCAGCTTCCCTCTGGATTAGGAGCCGCGTACGAGATTTTCGGGGAGTCGACGCGCGGACTTCTCGGCTATGGATTCATCTACACCAACAAGTCTTCGATCTCCATCGGTACGGGCGCGCTGCTGCACGATTTGATCACGAGCGGGATCAACGTCAACGACATGCTCGATCATTTCAAGCGACACCCGGCGATTGCGCCACTGCTGGAGGGCGGAGAAACGATCGAGTACTCCGCGCATCTCATCCCTGAGGGTGGCTATGACCGGCTGCCACGGGTCTTTGCTGATGGCGTGGTGGTTGTCGGCGATGCGGCTGGCTTGGTGAATCCGTTGAACCGTGAGGGCGCCAACTTAGCAATGATCTCAGGGCGCTTAGCCGCGCAAGCGATTATCGAAGCAAAATCAAAGAACGACTTTTCCGCCGCGCGGCTCTCGCGGTATTGGGAGCTGCTGGATGAGAGCGTTATCCTGAAGGACCTGCGCAAGATCCGCAGGGTCACGCCGTTCGCGCATGCCCGGCCCCATCTTCTGCGCGATTATCCGAAGATCGCGTCGGAGATCGCCCGTGAGTACCTGACCGTTGACGGCAAGCCAAAGAAGGAAAAGCAGCAGAACATCGCTCGGATGATCCGCTCGGTGCCGAAGCGCCAGTTGCTGAGCGATGCGTTCGGCATGCTTCGGGCATTTCGCTAGGCTGCTGGGCTGAATAACCCGCGGCGCTCCTCCAGTCGAGCAGTGCTTACGCCGTGCATGCCCTCAGGATCTCGCGTTGCAAGGAGAGCGTCGCCCGCTGGCCAGCGCCGGTGCCGTGCCCGCCCCTGCCGCCCCGTCATCCCGCGCTGCGCGAGCGTGATGACGACAGGGGGCGCCGCGCGTGCATGATCCGGTGACGGTGCGCCAGGCACCAGCGAAGGAACGCCAGGCGGCACCAGCACGGGAGCGGTCACGACGCTGTTCACGATTGCGTGAGCACAGACACGCTGCGTTGCGCTCCGCGCGAATGGTGACGCCGCGCCGAGCGATCACGTGTCTGGGCGGACTGGGAAGATCCGGGATTATTGCCCGATGGCGCTTTTTGCCCGGTTCAGAGCGTCGACGGTTTCCCGAACCGCGTTATCGATGATCTCCAAACCCTCACGCAGAGCCTCCTCCACGCGATTGAATTGCTGCATCGCGTAGACGTCGATCTCGCCCTTGGCGCGGCGGCGGCGCTCATCGGCCATGCGCAAAATCTCTTCGCTCTGCTGCCGCGCCTCGTTGAGAATGCCCTCCTCCGACACGAGGTATTCCGCGCGCTTGCGGGCCGTCTCGATGATCTTCGCCGCGTCCTCTTGTGCCTCAGCGATAATGCGCTCGCGCTCGCGAATCACGCGTTGCGCCTGCTTGATCTCATTGGGGACCGCGAAGCGAAGCTGCTCCACGAGGTCCAGAAACTCACTCTCCTCGACCATGACGCGCCCGCTGAAGGGCACGCGCTTTCCCTCACCGACAAGCATTTCCAGCTTGTCAATGAGATACAAGATGTCAACAGTGCCGTCGTCGGTCGGTTCGTCGTCCTCGTGCATGCGTTGAGGCGCTCCAGAGGCAACGCTGGGCGTTAGATGCTCAGCACGGGGCGAGCGACGGTTGGATCGCTCGCCGGTTGACTTGGCTGGGAATGATGATCCACGATGTGCCATCCGTTTGTCACGCTAGTCTGGCCGATTGCCGTCGGCGCCTCGGGCTCGGAGAGCAAACTTGGCTCGGAGCGCCTCACGGACATTCGGCGGAACAAGGTCATCCACGTCGCCGCCGAGCGAGGCAACTTCGCGAATCAAGCTCGAACTGATGAACGAGTGACGCGAGGAGGTCATCAGACAGACGACCTCGATCTCCGGCGCGAGATGCGCGTTCATATGGGCGAGCTTAAACTCATACTCGAAGTCAGACACCGCTCGCAGGCCGCGAACGATGGTCCCCGCCCCTCGCGCCCTGGCGTACTCTACGGTGAGGCCCGAGAAGCTGTCAACGGAGATGTTCGGGATGTGGCGCAGGGCGTCTCTGGCCAGTGCCACGCGCTCTTCAATCGTGAAGAGTGCGCCGGGTTTGTCCGATTGCCGGTAAATGGCAACCACGACGTGGTCAAAGAGCCGGGCCGCGCGCTCTGCGACGTCAATGTGCCCAAGCGTGATGGGATCGAAGCTCCCGGGATAAATCGCGATCCTCATGCAGCGTGTCCTTCGTCAACGCGCGTGCCCGCTCGGCTGCTGGCTCGTCGCTTTCGCTCGCCGCGCTGTCGCTGGGCGCGCTCTCGACATCTGCTTCGTAAATCGAGAAGCAACTATCACCATGACAGCGCAAGCGGAGCCGCATGAGCCGCCCCACGGTATCGGGCAGTGATACCCTCGGCGAATGACCGACCACAACCACCGTGCCAGATTGTACCAATGGCGACGCCGCGACCTTCTCCAGGGTCTGCACGATCGCTGGATCGGCGTAGGGCGGGTCCATGATGATGAGATCGTAAGGCGCCTCATTCCGTTGCAAAAAAGACGCGACAGGAACTTGATGCACCCGGGCGCGGTCGGTGAACTTCGTGTGAGCGAGGTTGGCGCGAATGACGCGGCAAGCCGCCGCGCTCTGCTCGACAAAGTCGGCCCAGCGCGCGCCGCGGGAGAGTGCCTCAATCCCAATCGAGCCAGTTCCGGCATACAGATCGAGGACGCGCTCCGGCATGACCCCAAGCGAGGCGAGCGTGGAGAAGAGTGCCTGGCGAATTTTGTCTGTCATCGGACGTGTGGCAGGGCTGGGTGGGCCTTTCAAGATGTGCCCCTTAGCCTCGCCGGCGATTACCCGCATGCGACTCCCTCGCTCTCAGAATCATGCTGACGTGACAACCCCGCCCCAATCATGTCTCGGCCCATCGTTGTGCCAGGGATGGCTTACGACGCCGGGACATCGGGTGCCGCAGCGGCCCAAAATGCCTGCAGCCGGGCCTTGAGCGCCTGGTGTTGCGGGTGCTCCAGCTTGGGATCGCGGCTCAGCAGGCCCTCAGCCGCTTGCCGCGCCGCATCAAGCAGCCTGGTGTCAAAGGTATTATCAAGCCAGGTCATGGCGGGTAAGCCGCTCTGCCGTGTCCCGATAAAATCGCCAGGCCCTCGAAGCTCCAAGTCTTTCTCCGCTAGCACGAAGCCGTCGTTCGATTGCACCATCATGTCGAGCCTGGTTTCGGCCTCCGGCGTCGCCTCATCGGCGAGAAGCAAGCAGTACGACTTTTTGCCGCCCCGGCCAACGCGCCCGCGGAATTGATGAAGCTGGGCAAGACCAAACCGGTCCGCGCCCTCGATCATCATCACCGTCGCGTTGGGCACGTCAATACCGACCTCGATCACCGAGGTTGAGACGAGGATGTCGGCCTCATGGTCGCGGAAGGCGGTCATGATGCGGTCTTTTTCCCGGCCCGGCATCCGGCCATGCAACACGGCGATCCTGAACTCGGGAAAGACGTCGCGCTGAAGGCGCTCGGCCTCGGCAAGTGCCGCCTTGGCTTCCGTGGCCTCCGATTCTTCAACGAGTGGGCAAATCACAAATACCTGATGTCCCTTGCGAATCTCCTCGCGTACCAAGTCGTAGGCACGCTGGCGCTCGTCTCCGAAGTAGCGTCGCGTTTCAATCGGGATGCGGCCTGGTGGCAATGCATCAATGATCGAGACATCAAGATCGCCATTGAGCACCATGTTGAGCGTGCGCGGGATCGGCGTTGCGGTCATGGACAGGATGTGCGGTGGCAAGCCCTTCGCCTTGGTCGCGAGCTCGGCGCGCTGCCGTACCCCGAAGCGATGCTGCTCGTCAATGATGGCGAGACCGATGCGGGGGAGAGGCACGTCCTCTTGAATAATGGCGTGAGTGCCAACCAGCACCTGAACAACACCAGTTTCCAAGCCGGCGACAATCGTCCGCCGCTCCGCCGGGCGCGTGCTCCCTGTCAGGAGCGCCACCTCAGGCCGGTCGGATCTAGGAAGACCGGCGTATAAACCTCGGAAGTTATGGAAGTGCTGCTCGGCAAGGATCTCCGTCGGCGCCAGCACGCCGACCTGATAACCAGCCCTGACAGTGAGCAGCGCTGCGGCAGCGGCAACAACCGTTTTACCGCTCCCCACGTCACCTTGCAGCAATCGCGTCATGGGCCGGGGTTGGGCGAGATCAGCCAGTATCTCATCCAGAGCACGCCGCTGGGCATCGGTCAGCCGAAATGGCAGCGACGTGAGAAAGCGCTCCAACACGTCGCGGTCAATCGGAATGGGAATACCGCCGGTTGCGAGGCGCTCGCGCTTCCGGCGCACGTACTCCAACTGAAGCAGAAACAGGTCTTCAAACGCGAAGCGCCGCTGTGCCTGCTCCAGCGATGACCACGAATCGGGATAGTGAAGCTGCTCGTAGGCGGAGCGCAGCGGCAGCAGGTTGAACTGCCCGAGAATTTCGGGCGGAAGGTACTCCTTTACCGTTGAGCGCGTTGCGTCGAGGGCGGCTCGCGTTAGACTGCGAAGGGTTTTCTGCGCCAGCCCCTCGGTGGTGCGATAAACCGGCGTGAGCCGCCCGGTCGAGAGGGATGGGCCGCCGACCTTTTCCCATTCTGGGTTCGTGAGAGAGAGTGCGCCGAATCCCCATTCCAGCCGGCCACTCACCGCGATTTCATCTCCCACGGCAAGCTGCTTGGCGACGAACGTGTTGAACCAGGTGATCTTAATCCATCCGGTCTCGTCGGCCAGGCGCACCTGCACGCGCGGGGGTGGTCCCGGAAAGGTTTTCACGTCCACGACCCTGCCGCGGATCGTCACCTCCTCTTGCTGGCGAAAACCGAGGATCGTGCCGATCTTGACCGTGCGGGAGTAGTCGATGTGGAGCCGCGGCGCGAAGCGCAGGACATCCTCGACCGTTTGAATCTTCAGCTTTGCCAGCTTGCGTGCTACCGCATCGCCGACGCGTGGTAACGCGCGAACCGAATCGCCGGGGTTAAGCGGCGTGATGGCAGTGGCCGCAGAGCGCTCGCGCGACGGCTTGGCGGCTGGCTGGGCACGGCCTGGGGCGATGGCGCTGTTCAACTTGCCGATGGGCGGAGCTGGCTCGGCGGCAAGTTTGAGCAATGGCCGGATCGCCTTGAGCTCGTTCGCGATCTGTCGCAGCTCATCCTGGCGCCGCTCCGCCGGAAGCTGCACATAGTCCTGCAGTCGCTTCTCAACGGCCGCTAGCCGGATACCGGCTTCGTGAGAGGCCGCGCTCGCGTGCAAGCGGGCGATGATAGCTGTGGCGAGCCGAATGGTGCGGCCGGTGCAGCCATCACGCCACTCTCGCCGCAAGGTTTCGAGCGCGCTCTCGATAATATCGGGAGTATCCGCCGCTGATGTGATCGTTGATCGCCTGTGCTTCAATCGTTACCCTGCCTTTCAGCAGAGTGCGACGCATGAGCGGGAGTGGGACGCCGCCCGCGTTGCGCAATCACGGCTGGCCGGGGTTCAGCCGCCCGCGTTGATCCAAGTGTAGCCGAACAGGGGTGCGCTTTTGGACGTCATGACGTTGCTGGCCGGGCGAGCAGCGGTACGGCGCCGACCGCGCCGGGGCCGGCGTAGGTGGCAATCACCGGTCCTGCCTGAGTGATCAACATGCGGTCGCTGGGCAGCAGATCCGCGAGGCGGTCAGCTATTTCCTGCGCAGCCACGAGATTGCTGACGTGCATGATCGCGAGCGATTCGAGAGGGGCGTCCTGCCGCGTGAGTTCCACAAGGCGTTCCATCGCCTTTCGCCACGTGCGCACGCGCTCAAGCGGTACCACCTCACCATCTTGCACGGTCAAGATTGGCTTGATGCTGAGCATCGAGCCGACGAGTTGCGCGGCGCGTCCGATGCGACCGCCCCGATAGACATAATCAAGAGTCTCCAGGAGCGCGTACAGCCTTGTCCGTTGGAGGGTAGCGACGGCGATGTTCGCAACATCTTCGGCGCCGGCCCCGTCGCGCGCGGCGCGGGCGGCGGCGATTGCGCTCCACCCGAGATGCATCGTCAGCGTGCCGGAGTCGATGATGCGGATACGGGATGCGTCCACCGCCTCGGCGGCGAGGCGCGCGGAGTTATAGGTGCCGGAAAGGCGGCTGGCGATCGTGAGGCAGACGACGTCATGTCCGGCGTCCACCGCCGTCCGGAATGCTTGTTCGAATGCGGTGGCTGGCGGCTGGGAGGTTTGAGGCAAGCCGGGCATCGAGGTGAGCAAACGCAAAAACCCATCGGGGTCCAAATCGACGCCATCGCGATATGTCTGGTCTCCGAAGCGGACGAGCAGGGGCACGACCTTGAGCCCCAACCCCTCAGCGAGGTTTCGTGGAACATCGGCGGTGGAGTCAACAACAACGCTGACCGCGCGCGTAGCAGTGGCCATTTCGTCCTACTCTCCCTCGTAGGCGATGACGCCGACGGCTCCTGGTCCCGCGTGGGTTGCCACCACCGGTCCAAACGTAGCAACGATCGGTGGGTCGTTGGGTGTCAGCGGGCCAAGAGAGGCAGCTAAGCGCTCGGCGTCGTCCGGCGAGGTGCTGTGGACCACCGCCAGGCGATTGACCCGCGGCAACGACCGCACAAACTGCTCAAGCGCAGCGATGGCCCGGGCGCGCGTGCGGGTGCGCTCATGCGGAACGACCTGTCCGTCCTCGATGCGCAGGACCGGTTTCAGCCGGAGCACCGACCCAGCCAGCGCGGCCGCCCGGCCAATCCGGCCACCGCGTTGGAGGTACTCTAGCGTGTCAACGAAGAACACGAGGTGATAACGGTTGATCTCATTTCGCAACTGCCTTGCCACGTGCTCGACATCGAGTCCACTACTTGCCAGCTCGGCGGCGCGCAAGACTTGCAGCCCCAGCCCGAGCGATACGTTGCGGGAGTCAATCACCTCGATTGGGATAGGCGTGGCAATCTGTGTCTTGGCAAGCTGGGCTGACTGCACGGTGCCGCTGAGCCTTCCCGAGATGTGGATCGAGATGATCCCATCGTGATCCTTGGCAAGAGCTTCGTAGACGTCGGCAAATGCGCCCGGGGATGGCTGCGACGTCTTCGGAAGCACGGCTGAGCTCGTGAGGCGCTCCATAAACGCCGCCGTGGAGAGATCTACCTGATCACGAAAGACCTGCTCCCCGAAGTGGACGTTGAGGGGCACAACCCTGATGCCGAGCGGTTCGCTGAGCGCGGGCGGCAGGTCGGCGGTGCTATCAGTAACGACGGCAATGCGTGGCACGTCTGAGTCTCCCGAACCGGGTGTATCCGTTATTCAACCGAAATGATGTATCGGTAATGTGGCTGGCCGCCGGGATGCATTTGAACCTCGAGTCCTGGGTAGCGCTCCTTGATGGCGGACGCAAGAACGTGCAGGTCAGCTGGATCCGCGTCTGCACCAGCGAAAATTGTCAGGAGTTCCGCGGTTTCTGGTGAGCAATGAGGAAGTGCCTGGAACACTGCCTCATGCTCGTTCTCATGGCTTGCGACGAGTGCATCGTTGACGAGCGCGATGGCATCGCCCTGACGCACCTGTACGCCGTTGATGGATGCATCCTTGTCAGCACGGGCGATTTCGATTGTGCAAACCGAGTCGAGCGCGTCCGTCATGGCGCGCGCGTTCCGGTCAAGGTCGGCATTGACGTTGAATGCGGTCAGTGCGGCAAGGGCTTGAGGAATCGAGCGAGATGGAACGACCCGGACGCGCTTTGTCGTCAATTGCGTCACATGATGCGCTGCTAGCAAGATGTTGGGATTGTTGGGCAGCAGAATGACGTCCTGGGTGGGAGCGTCATGCACGGCGGCAAGAAGCTCTTCGATGCTCGGGTTCATGGTCTGCCCGCCGGGGATGATCCCGGTCGCACCCATGTCGAGCAGCGCTCGGATGAGACCCTCTCCTGATGCGACGGCAAGCACCGCCTGCTTGCCCACTGGAGAGACGCGGAGCGCGTGGGCGGCACTTTTGCGCGCTTCCCGCGCCGCTCGCAGGTCTCGAGTCTGGGCGCTCATGTTGTCGATCTTGATTTGCCCGAGCTCACCGTGAAGAATGGCGACCTCAAGTACCCGGCCCGGATTGGTCGTGTGGATATGCACTTTAACTATGTCGTCATCACCAACGATGACCGTTGATGTGCCGAGGGGGACCAGATCGGTGCGAATGCGTTCGACATCCATGCGATCTCCAAAGATCATAAAGTTCGTGCAGTATCCAAAGGTATTGGTGCCATGGAGATCGTCAATGTGATCCAGAAACGCCATCTCACCCACGAGCGCTTCGGGGCTGGCGTGCGTAAAGCGTTCGAGAACATCACCACGGACGAAGCGCTCCCATCCCTCGAAGATGGTGACGAGACCTTTGCCACCGGCATCGACGACACCAGCTTGGCGCAAGATCGCAAGCAAATGCGGCGTCTCGGCGAGCGCCTCACGGGCGCCAGCATGCGCCGCGGATAAGACGGCGGCCAAATCGGACGTCTCGTGAGCGGAACTCGCGGCTCGCTCGGCAGCGACGCGAATCACTGTCAGCATGGTACCTTCTACCGGCTCCATGACCGCCTTGTAGGCAAGCTCGGTGGCGCCGGCCAATCCGCTGGCGAATTGTCTGCCATCAATGCGCTCGGCGCCGGCGATGGCGCTGGCGAAACCACGAAAGATCTGCGAAAGAATGACTCCGGAGTTGCCACGCGCGCCCATCAGTGCGCCACGAGCCAAACGGTTCGCCACCTGACCCGCGTGAATGGCCTCGTCAAGCGCGAGCGATGTCGCTTCTTCTAAGGCCGATTGGAGCGTGAGTGCCATGTTGGTGCCGGTGTCCCCGTCCGGAACCGGGAAGACATTCAGTGCGTTGATCGTCCCTTTCTCTGTCTCCAGCACCGCCGCGGCGGCGCTCATGGCTCCCAAGAGCGTCTCACCATCCCAAACTGCGCTGCGCATGGCGCTTTGAATCACGGCGTGCTCCTTTCGCTCGTTGTGGGCGCCACCCTTTCC
The DNA here is from genome assembly GCA_042408955.1 of Thermomicrobiales bacterium. Lineage (GTDB taxonomy): Bacteria > Chloroflexota > Chloroflexia > Thermomicrobiales > UBA6265 > CALGSZ01. The sequence continues at coordinate 50,240 of JBHOQQ010000136.1, read as the reverse complement.
TGGAGAGCGGGACAGGAGCACGCTGGTACTACTGACCCACGCCGGCTTTCGTCCATCATGGAGACCGGCGCGACACTAATCCTCGGAATTGTCAAAGATAGGTATTCCATCGGCTTCAGACTCGAAAATACGATAGCCACGAAAGACGCACAGGCGTCTCCACCACTGGCACGTGACGTTCGATCCGCGGTTGTAGGATCGTTCCTGCCGTGGTAGCATAGGGTGTTGTTATGGCGCCGTCCACCTCGGTCGGCGCCCTTCTATGCCGCCAGGAGGTCCGCGCGGGCATCCGCAGCGGCCCAGATGTCGATAGATCTGGATTAGCAAGCCGGGAGGGAGGCCCGCCGTGGCCCGTTGCATGATTTGTGGAAAAACCAGGAGCTTCGGACACAACGTCAGCCATTCCAAGCGCCGGACGAACCGGGACTTTAAGCCAAATGTCCACCGGAAGCGCATCGTGTTGGACGGCCAGCTTGTTCGGGTGGATATCTGCTCTCGCTGCATCCGAACTGTAATGAAGACGAGCGGCGCGCGCGTTGCATAGCGTGCGTCGCGCGCGTGGCCGCGCTGGTACGCATCGTTGTTGCAGATTTCCGGGGAAGGGGCGGGCAAGCGGCTCGCCCTTTTATGTTTCGATACCAGCAAGGTCTCCGCGCCTCTGGAATCCCGTTCCGTGGTGGGTCCAATGAACGCAGCCCAGCCCGCGTTTCTCACCTTCCATCCACCGGTTACGATCAATGGCCAGCGCCGTGCGCTGACCGCGCGGATCAAGCGGCTTGCAGCCGAGCATGGGCTAGCCATCGCCGCGGTAACAACGGCCGAGGCGTTTCCAGAGCTTGCCGAGTACCTGGAGCGTCATATCCGGGCTGGGCGAATGGCCGGGCTGGATTGGTTTACCGTTGAGCGCGCCGCGTTTTCCGCGAATCCCCGGAACTTGCAGGCGAGCGCATGCTCAATCGTCATCGTCGGCATTCCCTATTGGACCCGCGGTCTGGGGAAGCCAGACGACGGCGAGCCGCGTGGCCGGATCGCGCGCTACGCCTGGGGCCGCGATTATCACGATGTCATCAAGGAACGCTTACGCCGCCTGCATGCAGCAATCGAGCAAGAAGTCGGGCGGAAGGTCGAGGCACGGTTTTTGGTCGATACCGCTCGGATCGTTGACCGTGCCGTTGCCGCGCGAGCGGGCCTAGGATGGTATGGCAAGCACACCTGCCTGATCGTGCCGGGACATGGCTCGTGGGTCATGCTCGGGGAATTGCTTCTGGATCTTGAGCTTGAGCCTGGCCAGCCGCTGCAGCGCGATTGCGGTCGCTGCTCGCTGTGTCTCGACGCCTGTCCCACTGGTGCCATCGTGGCGCCGTACGTGGTGGACACGCCGCGCTGCCTCTCGTTCCAGACTATTGAGCAGCGTGGTGTCATCCCATTGGAACTGCGCCCGTTGCTCGGCGATTGGGTCTTTGGCTGTGATGTGTGCCAGGAAGCTTGCCCTTATACACGGGCTGCCAAGGATGCGCCCGATCCGGCGTTTATGCCACGGCGCTTGGAGCATGCCTATCCGCCGTTGCGGTGGCTCCTGCGGATGACCGAGGAAGAGTTTCGCAGTGTCTACCGGGGAACAGCGGTATTGCGCGCGAAGCGCCGCGGCCTGGCCAGGAACGCGGCCGTCGCGCTTGGCAATATCGGGACGGAGGAAGATGTGCCCTACCTGGCCGCCGCTGCCGAGAGCCACGATGAGCCGCTCGTGCGGGCACATGCGATCTGGGCATTGAGCCGCATCGGAGGTGCCGCCGCGCGTACGGTGATGGAGCGGCAGTGGCGGCGAGAATCGGACGAGATGGTGCGAACAGAGCTTGCGATCGCACTGGAAGAGGCCAGGCCTGCTGCGATTGGCTCAATGCAGCAGTGAGCGTGGGTCGTATCCCAGCAACGCAAGTGCCTCATCGATCGAGGGGAGCGCGGTTTGGGCGCCCACGGCCCTGGTCGAGAGCGCGGCGACCGCGTTGGCGAATCGCAGCGTGTCCGGCCAGGCCCAATGTTGGGCCATCGCGAAGGCTACGGCTCCGGCAAACGCGTCACCTGCTCCCGTCGGATCGACCACCGGGACGTCATAGGCAGGTGTGTCCCACCGCTCAGTCTGTGTAAAGGCTACGGCGCCGGCCGCTCCCCTGGTGATGAGGCCGGCGCGCAGCGTCTGCCCGCGCATCGCTTCTTGAATCCGGCAAATAGCACGATCCAGGCAAGGTTGGCCGGTGACTGCCAGCGCTTCACGCTCATTGCCGACGATAACATCATGACGCGCCGCAATTTCCAACGCATCCGGTGTTGCTGCGTCCGCGAGGTAGGTGAGCGGGCCGAGCAGCCGGGCAGTCGGTACCGTATGGGCTGGGAGATCGACCAGAAACCGCCGGAGTGAGAGATCATCGACGTCGATGAGCACGACATCATGCTCGAAGATGCTGGTAATATCCAAGCGTGAGCCTCGGGATAGCCGCGCCCCTTGATGCCAGAAAATCGTCCGCTCGGGTGGCTCGGTCGAAATGATTACCGTGGCAGCGTCCGTTGGGAAAGAGGGATCGGTCGCAAGCCAGGCTGTCGCAATCCCTTCCCGGCCGAGGGCTTCCCGGATCGCTCTCCCTGGCGCGTCATCGCCGACGAGCGCGACGATGGAGACCTGCGCGCCAAGCCTCGCGGCCGTCACCGCGCTGTTCGTCGTGGTGCCGCCCGGCAATTCCAGGCATTGACGCACGATGGCATAGCCACCGGGAGCCGGATACCGTTCCACGGTTAGCAAGCGGTCCCAGCTTGCTAACCCGACCGCGGCGATCCTCGGAGCGCGCTGGCGCCTCATGAGACGGTGCACCATCCTCGCCCTGTACGACCGGCACAAACAACAGCGGAACATCGCGAGCGACCGTGCCCGATGATCGCGCACCTCCCCGCATCAAGCCGCATCGTCTCACGATGGGGCGCGTCAAAGCAACGGTAGTCTCCGGAGAGTCGCTCGAACACGCTGGCGGTGCTGCCGATTGCGGCTAGAGCGGAAAGAGCAGTACGATACGGACGTTTGGAATCGCTAACGGTGTTCGGCAACGAGATGGGCGGCATGCAGGAAACGATGGAAGCACGGCCGGAGGGAGGAAGCCGCCGCGAGCGGTTGCGCGCCCAGATGCGCCGGGAAATTCTGGACGCGGCGCGCCGGATCGTGCAGGAACACGGCATCGAGAAGCTGGCGATGCGGACCTTGGCGAGCGCGGTTGGCGTTCATGCGCCCACGCTCTACGCGTACTTTGATAGCAAGGATGCCGTTCTGGATGCACTCTATCTCGAAGGCGCAGAGCGCCTGCACGCCGCGTTCCAGCAGGCGATCGAAGCATTTCCTCCTGGACGGGCGCGGTTGCAAGAGCTGGGAAGGGCCTATCGTGACTTTGCACGCTCCGACCCCGATCTCTTTCAGCTCATTTTCGGCCGCGTGGAAGCCGCCTACCGGCCGAGTGACGCGGTTGTGCCGCGAGCGGCCGCGTTGTTCGGCGTGCTCTTGGAAGAGGTGAAAGCGGCCATAGCCGTGGGAGAGCTTCGAGAGACCGATCCCGTCGAGGTTGCACTCGCCACATGGTCCATGGCACATGGTTTCGTCACGCTTGAGATCAATGGGTATCTCGCGAAATGTCAGCCATTGCCCGCGAATATCCTTTACCAACGCTGCCTAGATCTTTTGTATGTTGGAATCCAACCGGCCGGGCACGTTGAGGGAGACTCTCACGAGTCTCCGGAGTCACGGCCCACGGAGGCACGGTAACCTTCCATACGTGGACTTCCCTGATGCATAGCGACGGAGGATGCAGGAGCATGATTGAGCTTGCCATCATGATCGAGGGTCAGGATGGGCTCAACTGGCCGCGCTGGCACCGTCTGGCGGAGGCAGCGGAGGACCTCGGATTTGCCGGATTGTTTCGCTCCGACCACTTCACGAATGCGAGCGGGCCGCACAAGGATGCTCTTGAGCTCTGGGCTTCGTTGACCTGGCTGGCAAGCCATACGCGGCGCATCGAATTTGGTCCCCTCGTCTCTCCCGTCTCCTTCCGGCATCCCGTGATCACGGCGTGGACGGCTGCGGCAGTCGACGACCTGTCCGGTGGACGCCTGCGCCTGGGGCTAGGTGCTGGCTGGCAAGAGCGTGAGCACCGTGCGTATGGATTTGACTTGCTCGATCTAGACGGGCGGTTCCGCCGCCTGGAGGAAGCACTTGAGGTCGTGACGAGGCTGCTCCGGTCGGATACGCCGGTGAGCTTTGCCGGAGAGTTCTATCGCCTGGAAGATGCTCTGCTCCTGCCGCGGCCTCAACGGCCAGGCGGACCTCCGATCGTCATCGGTGGGAACGGCATGAAGCGCACGCTGCGACTGGCCGCCAGGTACGCGGACGAATGGAACGCGGTCCTGGTGCCCGTCGAGCGGTTCCGCGAATTGAATGCCATCTTAGATCAGTATCTTGATGAGGCTGGCCGGCCACGGCACGCGGTGCGGCGGACGCTGATGACGCGGGTGGTGATCGGTCGAACCGACGCCGAGGCACGCGAGAAGCTGGGTCTCGATCCCGAGACGGCCCGGCAGCGAGGCATCATTGCCGGCTCTCCGGATGCCCTTGTGGACCAGGTTGGGCGGCTCGCTGAGGCGGGGGTTTCGCGTCTCCAGGCGCAGTGGCTAGATATGGACGACATTGACGGGCTAGAACTGCTCGCGACGAGGGTCATGGCCCAGGTAGTTGCCTGATTCCCCGGTTGATCGCGTGATTTATGACCGCGCTCCGCGAAGCCGCCATGTTTGGGCGACCGCTCGCGTGCCGGTGTGCGTGTCGGTCAGCAGGCCACTCGCCAAGATCGCCGTGAGACTGGCAAGTGCGGCGACGATGAAGACGCGGTCGAAGCCAGAGCGCTCGATGATATAAGCGCCAGCGATGGGGGCGAAGGCGGTAACCATCAGGATGACGTTGGTCATCCAAATGTAGGCGAAACGGCGGTCCGTAGGCGCGATGTCGAGAAGGTAGGCGAAGGTGCTGTTGGATTGCCCTGCAAGCGAGGCGCCGTGCAACATGAAGACGATCCCGAACGCATACCAGAGCGGGCTGAGATCGTGAAACCGGTTTTGATACAGACTGCTGTCGGCCAAGAAGGGAAGCAACAAGGTCACGAGCGGCGCAAGCAGGCGGGCAAGCGCGGCACCCTGGAGCACTGCGCGGTGGCCTGCACGGGTAGCGAGCAGGGACCACAGGGGCGCAAAGCATAGTCGGGCGAAGATTAGCGTCGCAAGGTAGGGGCCGATCGCCCAGAGCGGGGTGTTGAGTTCGCGAAAAGCGTAGAGGATCACGAAAGGATCGGCGAGCGTCGAGAGCGATGCCAAGATCCGAAAGGTGAGGAAGCGCCGAAAATTCGTGTCGAGCAGTGCCCGCGCGGCGTTGCGCGGCGGGCGATCGGTCGGCAGCATTGCAGGATCCCGCTCCCTGGCTTGGAAGAACACCGCCGCGCTGAGGGCAGCGGCCGCCACAACAAAGAGATACGCGAAATTCTTCGGAAATGCCGGGCCTTCCGGACCAAGCACACGAAACACTAAGCTGGCAGCGGCCGCTCCTCCTGCAATCGCCCAAAGGTTGCGGACACGCAGGAACCAGGAGCGTTGGTCCGGCGGAATGGCTCGCTGGACAAGCTCCGTGGCAGGGACGGCGGCAAAGCCTGACGCGAGCACGAACGCCGCATAGCATATGAGCAACGAGCGCAAGCGCTGTGTATTGCTCACGTCATCACGGAATCCAATGACGGCAAGCAGAATTATCGCTGCAGCGCGGATGATTGCTGCTCCAGTCATCCAAGGAACCTGCCGGTTCGTCAGATGCGTGAGAGGACGAGCCAGGAGTTGTGGGAGAAACCACAATCCCGCGCTCATCGCGGGCACGAGCCCGATGATGACCAAATCATCCGTGAGCTGGGCCGCGAAAGCGACCAGCACCAGTGTTGGGAAGATCGCGGCATCGGCGAGCGCAATCAATGCACTGCTGACGACGCCACGGACGATGGCTGCTCCAGTGTTGCGCCGGTCGCCCGAGAAACGGCGGATGTCGGCTCCCGCCACGCGGTAGACCCTCCGTGAAGCGCGTGGGTACGATGGGCCGGGACCCGCATGGTCAGGCCCACCACGGATTATAGTCTGGTTTGGCGTCATGGCCCGCGCTCAGAAAGAGCTACGATGCGCTGGCTACTCTAGCTGCTTCATGGACTCCACGACGCCGGCGCTTTCCGATGCCGGTGCCGCAGCTCGCACGGGTTCAACGCGCGGGGTTCAAGGCTCGTGCTCAAGCTACGAAGCCGGCGAAGGCCGGCTGGTCTTGCCACGCGCGATGTCGCACGGAGCCCTCTGAAGGGCGCTCGACCCATCATTCCGCTCGCGCCAGCGCGGGAACGCGAAGTGAGGAAGCTCTATTTCACCGAGGAGGTCCGGGGTCTCCTGGCTTCCTTGGCTGAGCCGTGTTCCGCGTGCAGCGCGACGCGGCTACGCGCTCCGGTGCTCAGAGGACCTCGGCGAAAGCTCTTCAGTGCCGTCCACGGGGCGCTTGGTCTGGCGCCGTTCGAACATGTCAAGAAGCAGCAGCCCCTCGATCTCGATGAATTCGTACATGCGCATCATGGTCTTAAACTCGGGATCCGCGTTGAGATAGAGCCCCTCCATTAGGCCCTGATAGACGTGCGGCTCGAACATTTTCGAGAACTTGTTGTTTTGAATGCCGATGAAGAGCTTGTAGAGGTCGATCAATTCAGTCGGCGTGATGGGTGTGTCGAGATCACTCCTGATCACCTTTCCGGACGCCATCCGCACCTTGAGCCGGTTCTCCACCGCGAATCGGTTGAGCTCGTTTTCGAATTGGAGGGCATCGCGGCTGTAGTCGAACAGGATGAGCTTGAGATAAATCGACTCCACAGCCAGGTTGAACAGCTCACAGAGCTTGAGCTTGTTCGGTGGAATGGCCTCGACGAATCGTCCTTGCACTAGCTCATAGAGCGCCTTTGCGGCTTCAAACTGGGTGAGGCCGGTTAACCGCGCGATGGTCGCGACGTCGCGCTGGCCATCAACTGCGCGATAGACGCGCTGGAGATGCTCGGGTACAGTGCGCTCGATCAGATGAGGCCGCTGCCGGAAGATCATGAACACCGACGGGACAACCGGGCTGATCTGGATCCATTCATCAACGCGTCGGGTGCCCTCAATGATGAGGTGGTTTCCATCAACGGTAACCGCAACACCACCCTCTTTCACAACCTCGCCAGCCTTGAACGTGAACTGGCAGTTGCGCCACAGAAACAGGGTATACACCGCGGTTTCAAGCAACAGCTCGTGACAGCGTTCCAGATCTTCCCGGTCGAGGATTTTGCGCTGCACCAGCTCGGCTAGCATCTCTTCTTCGGTTTTTCCGGGACGACGAGCGCGAAACGCTTCGACCTGGTGCCGCTGCACCCGGCCGATGCGAATTAGCAGATCGAACATACCGGGTAAGCGTGCCCCCGCGGCGACATACGTGATGCGGCCGTTCTCGAACGAGATCGTTCGGGTGTTCCATCCCTGGATCAGCGTCAACGTTCCCGTCTTGCCGGACAGGCTGATCATCTGCAGGATGTCGGAAATCAGGAAATTCCCGAGCCGGCCTTGCAGATCGAAGACCGGTTTACCAGGAACTCCCTCTTTGGGCTCGTGCCGGTCCATTGCGTCACGCCAGCGATGATGGGCTACTTCGGTTCCGTCAGCGGCGATCTATCGCCATCTAACACCTTGAAATACGCGCGCTCTGCTGGCAAGCGTGCCCCTAGCCTATCGGTCAGGATTGGGAAAGGTGAGGACCAGAAACCTACCCGGTTGCAGGATGTGCATTTGCGGGAAATGCCGGTGCCGAGGACACCGAAGTGGAACGGACGAGATCGCGTGCCCGTTGCAGCGCCGCCACATCAGCCGGATCGCTCAGCTCGGCTTGGTCACAGGGGGTCGCGACCAACGCCGGCGACCGTGGCACGAGGTCTCCAGCACGAAGGGCGAACGCGCTGATCTCCGAGCCGTCCGCCCGCTCGGCGCCAACCCACCCGGCAATCTCGGCATCAATGCCGTGTGTCGTAGCGACACGAATCGCTGCTTTCCAGAGCGCCTCTCCGGGCTCGGCCGTCGCTCGGGGCAGGGCGAACCGGCCGTTGCGCTTCTCTACGGCAACGTGCGTTCCATCCCATGAGAGGATGGCAAGGATCGCGGAACCTGCCGTGGTGTCGTTCTGCGCCAGTTCTCGCGCCAGCTCTGCTCGAACCTTGGCGTACGTCACCGGGATCAGCTCTGGCATGACCATAGTCGAAGCGAGAATTGGCATGAAGTTCGCATCGCCCTTCCACCGCGGCACGACATGCTGATGCAAGTGCTCGGCCACGCCCGCTCCTGCGACGTCGCCAATGTTGAACCCGACGTTAAAGCCGTCGCAGGAGAGCTCGCGGCGGAGCGCGCGCAACGCCGGCGGCAAGAGCCGCGCCATGCCTTCCAACGACTCCCACCGAGCGGTTTCGGGCGTGGCCACATGCTCGTTCGGCACGATCATGATATGGCCGGTGTTGTAGGGAAAGAGATTCAGGATGACAAATGCGGTCGTGGCTCGGTAGACGATCAGGCTGCGCGTGTCGGTGGTCTCAGCCAGGCGGAGACAGAACAGACACCCGGCTTCCCTGGCGCCGCCGCCGACGTAACGCATACGCCACGGCGTCCAAAGACGCTGGTGCTCAACCGGGTGGTGCGGTAGCTCGCTTTCGGCAGTCGTGCGAAGGCAGTCATCGTCGGTCATGCAGTGATGGTAGCATTCTCACCGGGCCGGGCGTAGGCGGGTGTCCGTCTTTCCTGAGAGAGAGCATTGCGTCGCGTAGTGTGCGCCCGGGGGCCGTGGGCACTATTGCCCATGTTTCAAAACCCATGGTATTCTTTCACCGCTGTTAGCCTTCCCCAACGGAGTCCGTCTGGCTTAGGCGGAAGTTAGCCCACAGATCGTGGGGCGATCGGGGCAGGCGAAGGGCTAGCCAGCTAGCTGAGGTAGGGATTGCCAGCTTGAACGAACGTTCATCGTTCGGGCGGCGAGAGGAGCCACGATGGCCGTAGAGGCGCGCGTGCCGGGCGCGGCACAGACTCGGCCCGGTGCACAAAGTGGGGGCAACGGCAGCGTCCAGCCGTTGCTTGAGGTCCGCAACCTCAAGACACAGTTCTTCACCCAGGACGGCATCGTCAAGGCCGTCGACGACGTTTCCTTCTATGTCATGCCAGGTGAGACGCTGGGCGTCGTGGGCGAGTCCGGGTGTGGTAAGAGCATGACCGGGCTGTCCATCATGCGGCTCATTCCCACACCGCCCGGCAAGATTGTCGGCGGCGAGATCATCTTTGATGGCCGCGACATTCTCCAGTTGTCGGACAACGAGGTCCGGAAGATTCGCGGGCATAAGATCGCAATGATCTTCCAGGACCCGATGACGTCGCTCAATCCCGTGTTGACGATCAACCGGCAGATTAGCGAGGCGCTCCAGCTTCACCTCGGGATGTCGAAGGATCAGGCGCGTGCGCGAGCCATCGAGCTGCTCAAGATGGTGGGGATCCCCAACGCGGAAGAGCGCATCGATCAGTATCCGCACCAGTTCTCCGGCGGCATGCGGCAGCGCGTGATGATCGCCATGGCCCTGTCGTGCAATCCCAAGTTGATCATCGCCGATGAGCCGACGACGGCGCTGGATGTGACGATTCAGGCTCAGATCCTCGATCTGATGCGCACCTTGCAAATGGAGCGCGATACCGGCGTGATCCTGATTACCCACTCGATGGGCGTGGTCGCCGGTATGGCTGATCGCATCATGGTGATGTATGCCGGCCACATCGTGGAGACGGGAACGACCGAAGAGATCTTTGCCAACCCGCGGCATCCGTATACGGTCGGCTTGCTCAAGTCGATTCCACGCCTCGACGCCGAGCGCAAGGAGAAGCTGGAGCCGATTCGCGGCTTGCCGCCGGATCTGATCGATCTTCCTGACATGTGCCCCTTTGTGCCGCGATGCAACTATGCGCGAGAGAAGTGCGAGCAAAAGAATCCACCGCTGCTCAAGGTGAGCGACGGGCATTACGCGGCGTGCTGGTTCTGGGAAGAAGTCAGCAAAGATGCCGAGCCGCCACGGCAGCAGGAGGCGTAGATGGCTGTCGATATTGACCGCCGGACACAAACGGCTCCGGCTACAAACAGCAAGAACGGGCAAGTTCTGCTGGAAGTTCGCAATCTGGTCATGCACTTCCCGCTCACCCAAGGCATCATCTTCCAGCGGAAGGTGGGCGCGGTCAAGGCGGTGGATGGCGTTTCGTTCAGCGTCAAGCGCGGCGAAACGCTTGGCCTCGTCGGCGAATCAGGTTGCGGCAAATCAACGACGGGCCGCGCCATCTTGCAGTTGTATAAGCCGACGTCTGGCGAGGTGATCTTCGACGGCAAGGATCTCACCAAGCTCGACGGCGGCGAAATGCGCAAGATGCGGCGCCACCTGCAGATGATCTTCCAGGACCCGTACGCGTCGCTCAATCCGCGCATGACCGTCGGCAACATCATTTCAGAGCCGATGCAGATCCACAAGCTGGTCCCGAAGAATGAGCGGAACCAGCGCGTGCAGGAGTTGCTCCAGACCGTCGGCCTGAATCCATATTTCGCCAACCGCTATCCCCACGAGTTCTCCGGCGGTCAGCGCCAGCGCATTGGCATCGCGCGGGCACTTGCGGCAAACCCGGATTTCATCGTCTGCGACGAACCGGTGTCCGCATTGGACGTTTCGATTCAGGCACAGATCGTCAACTTGCTGGAAGATCTTCAGGATCAATTCGGGCTGACGTATCTGTTCATCGCTCACGACCTGTCTGTTGTCAAGCATATCTCTGACCGCGTTGCCGTGATGTACCTGGGCAAGATCGTCGAGCTAGCCGACAGCAACGCGTTGTATGAGGAGCCACTTCACCCTTATACGAAGGCGCTCCTCTCGGCGGTGCCGATACCTGACCCGGTGGTGGAGAAGCGACGCGAGCGGATTATTCTGAGCGGCGATGTGCCCAGTCCCATCAACCCGCCATCCGGGTGCCACTTCCACACGCGGTGCCCGTACGCGATGGATGTCTGCAAAAAGGTGGATCCGATCTTTGCCGATCAGGGCAACGGGCATTACGTCGCGTGCCATCTCTATCCTGGCTCGGGTGCATGAATACGGGAGCGAGCTTCGAGCTTAGAGCTTCGCGCGATAAACTCGCTGATCCGAAGCTCGAAGCTCGAAGCCAGGAGCACATGAAACGACTCGGCTTCGTCCAGCGCGGTGATCCCACAAGCGGTATCTTCCTGATCCTGCTCTTGCTGCTCGCGTTGCAGGTGCTTAACCGCCGGAGCTTGCCACCCTTGGAGCAAGTTGCGGCGATCCTCGGCGCCTTCGTGATCGCCACGACGATCCATGAATTCATGCACGCCTATACGGCGTGGCGGCTTGGCGACGACACGGCCAAATCGCTCGGGCGCATCACGCTCAATCCGGCAATGCATTTCGAGCCGTTTGGCTTCTTCGGCATGGTCATGATTTCCCTGGGGTATAGCTTCATTGGCTGGGGGAAGCCCGTGCCGGTCAACCCAAACCGGCTGCGCGGTCTGGGCATCGTGGGTCGCAAACGCTCGATGGCGCTCGTCGCGCTGGCCGGACCGGTCTCGAATGTCGCCCAAGCGTTGGTGGCGGCGATCTCGTTGCGCCTCGCGGGCTGGAGCGCCAGCGATTTCGGCAACCTACTCTACAGCCCTGCCGAGCGCGGATCACTCGCGTTCTTTCTCGGCTGGTATTTCTGGGTGAACGTGTTGCTGGCCTCGTTCAACATGATCCCGATCCCCCCGCTGGATGGACACAAGGTGCTCGTGGGGATATTGCCGAACTTTTGGTATCCAGTGCTTGCTCCGCTGGAGCGGTATGGTTTTCTCATCTTGTTCCTCATCTTTTTCCTGAGCGGCCAGCTTGGCCGGTCGATCACCGGAGAGATGATCGCGCCGCTGCAATCACTGTTGTTCCGCACGTTGCTCTGATGGTCTAGGCTATGGCTTGGCATGAGCGATTGCGCCAGGGGATTGCAGCGCTCACACCTGTTTCGCTTCCCGAAGGCTTGGATGAAGCGGTAGAAGAGCTGCTCTCCGAGGCGCAAGCGGCAGCGTTTCGCCGTCTGCCGCTCTACGACCAAGCTCACCTCTTCCGGGTTTATCAACGTCTCGTGGCGGCGGGCGAACGTGATCGCGACGTGCTCCTCGCCGCGCTGCTGCACGATGCCGGCAAGGTCATGCCGCCGTTTCGTGTGCGGCTCGTCGACCGGGTGACGCGGGTGATCTTGCGGCGATATGCACCTGGCTTACTCGCGCGGCTAGCGCGGCTGCCTGCTCCGCGCTGGCGGGCTGGCCTCGCGCTCGCGGTTCATCACCCGAAGCTCGGGGCCAGTCTCGCCGCCACGCTTGGCTGCACACCGCGGGTCTGCTGGTTGATTGAGCACCACGAAGATGATCCACCGCCACCTGATGCCGCGCTTCACCGGCTCATCGCCGCCGACCGTGTAGGCTGACGTCAGGGGCCTGAGGCCCATTTGAGCCTTGGTGCCACTGTTCCGTGAAGAGCGGGTGATGAGTCGGCTCTCAGGGGCGTGGGCGCTGTGCCAAACTATGCCCCCATTAACTGGCGACAGCGCGCCCATTTACAGGCGACGCAGCGTCTCAAGAATGCCGTGTCGGCTCAACAATGCAATCACTTGCCCAGCAATTGCCACAGCAATCATCGTTGCAGCGCAGACCACGACCAGATAGGCACCTGGGATGGCCATACTCTGCGGGGGCGGATCAAATACATGGGTCAGAAGCTGAACGAGGACCGTTGCAATGGACCAGCCGAGCAACCCACCGGCGAGTAATCCACCGGCGAGCATGAGCCCAGTCTCTCCCCAGATAAATGCCTTGAGCTGACGCGGAGTGGCTCCCAATGCCGTGATGACCGCAAGGGTCCGACGTCGTTCGGCGAGACTAAGCGCCAGCACGAGTGCAGCGCCAGATGCCGCGAGGACGACGGCGAAACTCAGCTGCAACCGGCTCAAACCTTGAAGACTTATCGCGGTCAAGCTGGTTCGGGTGATCCTCCGCTGCTCAATGATGTCGTGCACCGTCGCTCCGGAGGTTTCACCGAGGAGTGCTCGCACGTTCGCCGCGACACGTGATGGAGACCCATCGGTTTTGATGAGGAGCGTTTCAGCCGCAGGTAAGCCCGTCTGCTGCTTCACGTAGTCGGCGTTCGCGACGAGAAAGGAATCACTCGGCGCAGTGGGGAATTCGCGAGCGATCCCAACATAATGAAATGAAACCAGGTGGTATTGGTGATCGGTCGCGCTTTGGAGACGAAGCTTGAGCGTATCTCCCGGCTGGAGCTGAAAATCGCTGACTGTCTCTGGAGAGACCAAAATGCCGTCTGGTGTCATGGCAAGCAGCTGCATTGCCTGATCGGCGGTGATTCCGGCGAAGAAGGCGTCCGTCAGCCGAGTGGCCTGCCTCAGGCGGGTTGGGTCGACGCCATAAAGATCTTGCAGATCGTTGCCGACGTATGCGAAGCGGTGCAGCATCGGCACAACGGCGTGGACGCCGGGCAGGTGCGTGATCGCTGGCACGTAGGGGAGCAGGTCCAGACTCTGGCCTCCGCTAACGGTGACGTCTGCGCCGTTTGTCAGCTGCGCATCAACGAGGGATTGCTGCTCGTACGTCGCGTTGAAGATCGCTGTTGAGGCGGCATAGGCCACTGCCAAGGTGATGAGAACGAGACCAGTCGCGATGCGAGCACGCTGGCGACTCAGCGAAGCGGCAATCACCGCTGCGAGATTCCCACCAATCGGTCGCAGCAACGGGATCGCAACCTTGCCGTGGTGCGCCAGCAGCAAGCGGCTGAGACGCATGACGAGGAGCGCCAAGCCACCCCAGATGAGGAGAGGCGCAAGCAACGACGTGTAGGATACCGACACGCGCGGGACTCCCTCCGGCGCAAGAACGATCTGATAGCCGCTCCGTTTAACCTGCCAATAAACGATGCCGGCGATGACAAGGAGCCAGAGATCAAGCCCGAGACGTTCCCACCACGGTCGGTCCTCGCGCCGAACGCTGCGCCGCACTGCGACGATTCGCTCCCGGCGCGTGTCACGCCAGGCTGGAACCAGCACGGTCAGCACCGCGACACCCATGCCTCCAAGTGTCGCCACTCCTCCCCACACCAGCGTCGTGGCCCATTCGTTGCTCAATCCCCAATGTCCGAAACTGAGCCGCACAACCGCGAAAGCCGTCACCATCCCGGCGAGGGTTCCCAAAAGACCAATGCAGAGCGCCTCCAAGCCGGCGAGCTGAACGATCTGCCTGGCTGATGCCCCTCGGACGCGCAGCAAGGCCTGATCCCTGCGGCGTCGTTCTGCACCCGAGGCAACGATCATCGCCGTGACCAGGGCCGCAAGGATTGCTCCTGGCAATCCCAAAAAGAGAAAGAGGAGCCGTGCATACAAGGCATCGGAGCGGGCCGCATCGAGCCGAGCTCCAAGGTTGTTTCCCACCAGGACGGTCCCGGCAAGCCGAGCTTCGTAGTTGCGTGCCCACCGGGTGACCGCAACATACGCGGCCGCCGGTGCCGCTGGAAGAGTGTGCGGTATCGTCGCGTGCAGTTGCATGCGCACCGCGTTAGGCGCGATCTGAGCGACGGGATCGAAGACGTTGTGCCAAATGGGCAATGGGAGGATCAACACATTATCGGGAGGAGCCTGCGGGGTTGCACCAGCCGCGGATCCCAGGGGTTGAAAGAGCGAATCTGCTTCCGGTAGATCAACGATGGCATCGACAGTGACTGGTACGGGCGGCAGTCCTGGGCGCTTGATTGCCACGGTGGTGCCGGGAGTAGCATGGAGATTCGCAGCGGTTTGTTGCGCCAGGAGAACGTGCCCTTCTCCAATGAGGAGACGAATCTCGTTGGGAAACAGGTCGCGGTAATCCGGAGCCACGCCCAGCACCTGACCGGGACCCGTCGTTTGCGTGGTGTCGCCCGTGGTAGCCTCGAACCCTGGAGTGTCGGCGTATCCAACCTGGGCAAGTTTGGTATATCCGGGCGATCGGGCGAGCTCAGCCGCCGCGGCATCGACGCTCGCGCCAGGTGCGAGTTGAATCTGCCAATCCACGCTCACTGCGGCAATAGCTTGCCGGGTCATGCTCGCCTCGGCGGTTGCGACGAATCCGGCAAGGCTCCCAAGCAGGGCAACGGTGACAGCGATTCCTGTTGCCGTGGTAATGAGTCGTATCCCTCGTCGCCGCAGCAAACCTTCTAACCAGATTCTGGAGAGTGATGTCATCTGATGTCTCGCTTTCGGTCCTCTCGTTACCAAGCTTGAAGATGATGGGCCGCTTCCTCTGAAGGTGTGGGAATTGCTGAAGCCGAGCTTGTGGCAAGGTACCCGTCGCGCATAGTCCAGACGTATGCAAAGCGCTCGGCGACTCGCAGGTCGTGCGTCGCGAGCAGCAGCGCACTCCCCAGCTCATCGAGCAGCTCGGTGAGCGTCATGACGGTCTGAAGAGCTGTTGCTGTGTCGAGTTGACCGGTCGGCTCATCGGCTAAGAGCAGTTTGGGTTGGACGACAACTGCTCGGGCGATCGCTACTCGTTGCGCTTGACCGCCCGATAGTTCCTCGGGAAGTTTTTCGCTGAGCTGGCTTAGGCCGAAGCGTGCTAGCACATCCGCCGCTCGCAGTGCTGCTTCCTGCTCGGACAGCCCGGCTAGGAGCAACGGCAGACGGACGTTCTCAATCACGGAGAGGGCCGGTAGCAGGCTCGGCCCCTGGAAGACATAGCTAATCTTGCATGGACGCAGCTGGTCTCGTGTCCCAAGCGCTGGCCACGTAACCGTGCCACGCGTTGGCATGTCCAAGCCACCGAGCAGATGCAGCAATGTCGATTTCCCACTACCACTTGAGCCGGTCAGCGCGATTCGCTCGCCGGGATTGATGAGACAACTCGCATCGCGTAATGCCTCGGTCGCGGTGGCACCATCGCCAAACCTCCGGGACACATGATCTGCCAAGACCAGGGCTTCAGTCATTGACCAACCTCCCATCAACCAAGTGGAGGATGCGATGGGCAACGCGGGCAACCGATGAGCTATGCGTCACAACGAGAACAGCCTTCCCATTGCGCGCGTGGGTTTGCAAGAGCATGAGCACGCGCGCCTCACTAAGCGCGTCCACCTCGCCGGTCGGCTCGTCGGCGAGCACTACAAGGGGATCGTTGATCAACGCGAGGGCGACGCCTGCACGAGCGAGCTCGCCACCGGAGACCTCCGATGGCAGCGCTGCTGCCCGGTGCGATAGTCCGACATCCTCGAGGAGCGCGCGGATCTTGGAGCGGTCACGATTCCCCGCAAGCGCTGTCGCTGCACGGAGATTGGCTTCGATCGTCAGGTGGGGTAGCAAATTGTCCGATTGAAGGAGGAGCCCGATGCGTTGGGCGCGGTGGCGCGCGCGGTCCGGCTCGAGCCGTCGTGAAAGGCGTTCACCAGCAAGAGTGACCCAGCCTCCGTCGGGATCGTCAAGTCCGGCCAAGCACTGGAGGAGCGTTGACTTGCCACTGCCTGAGGGGCCGACCACGGCCACGAACTCGCCCGCGTGGATGGTCAGAGAAACCCCGCGTAATGCCAGGGTCTCATCTTCCTCCGTGTGGTAAAAGCGGTAGAGCTCGTGTGCCTCGAGTACGGGAGTGCTCATGATACCCATTGGAAGCTCCGCGCGATCAGGTTGGAGACGTCAGCGTTGTCGGAGCCGGCTGGCACTGCCAATGAGACCGCGACCAACCGGCCGTCTTTGAAGAATTCATAGCGGTCGACGTCGAGGCGGTGCTGTTTTCCAGTCACCTCATCTGGCACGGAGTTCGCCCGGTAGCGAATCAAGATCGCAGGACCGGCGGGCAGATCAATCGCCTTAATCTCTATGAGTTCGAAGTCCGGAACCTGCTTGGCTAATGCCGGAACCTCGCTGCTGGTCACGCTGTTGACCGTCGGGGGAGAATTGGCGCAACGCACATCTACGGAGAACGTGTGCAGCTTGTCGGAGAATTGCACGTTGGGACCATCGTCCCTTCGCGCCCATCCCTCCGGCATGAGAATCGTGTAGCCCCCCTCAACCGAGGTGTAGGGCACAAACGCTTGCGTGTCTGGAATATCGCCTGGTGCGTTCTCCTCGGTTGGTAGGGATCCTTGGGTGGGCGCAGCCGAGGGTGGTGGCGTGGGAGAGAAAGATGTCACGGCGGGAGGCGCCGGCGTCGCACGAGCGCACTGCTGAGGAGCAGCTGTAGCCTTGTGAGCGCTGCGAGCTTCCCACGCTCCCAGGGTGAGAAGCACGATTGTGAGCGTCAGCCATGTCACGGCTCGAGGATGCATCTGGACGTGGTCTCCTTGTGTCTTCCAATCGAATCGCAATACGGCGCGTCCATGCGTGCCGCACATGGGTGAGCTTCCCACCCGAACATGAAGGTAGGATGAAACCGCTGGCCATAGCCTCGCCCCGTGCGGCACGTGCTCCTGGCTCTCAGCGGGGGCGGTGAAGAGCGTGGCAGCGAGCAAGCCGGCAGGCGGTGATCCGGCCTGACTTGGGGCCAGGGTGATCACAAGCGTGCTGGGGCTGTGGCTGAAGCGAACGTCACAGCCGCTCAGATCATGAACCGTGCTTAGCAGCTGCATTGCTGGGAGATGACGGTGTACGAACAATCGCGTACACTCGTCACTGTGGATGCTGTGGCGCCAGAGACACCAATTCTGCACGACTATCAACTGCGGCTACCGACCTTCGAGGGGCCGCTTGACGTCTTGCTGCGCTTGATTGAGCGAAATCAGTTGCCAATTACCGATGTCTCGTTGGTGGCAGTGACCGAGCAATTTCTCGCGCACGTAGCATCACTCGGGAGTGTCTCGCCGCAGGTGCTCGCTGAATTTGCCACGGTCGGCGCTCGCTTGGTGCTGCTGAAATCCCGGTCGCTGCTGCCACGCCCGGCAACTGAGGATGATGAGACCGAATCGGGAGATCTTGCGCAACAGTTGATCGAGTATCAGGCGATCAAGCGCGCGGCGATTGAGCTTGCGCATCGAGATCAGCTCGGAGTTGGTGCCTATCCTCGGGCGCGGCACGCATTGACCGTGCCAGCGCCAGTGGAGCCACCGAGGCTGGCGGCGCATGAGGCATCGTGGCTCGCGAAGGCGTTGCGGCGACGTCTTGCGATGATTCCATCGCCGCGCGAGATCATCACCGCACGCCCGATGATCTCTCTCGCGGCCATGGTGGAGCGAGTGTTACGCCTGCTGGCTGGCCGGAGCGACGTGCCATTCAGCCGCGTTGCCAGGGAGTGTCAGGACGCACATGAAGTGCGGACGGCTTTTCTCGCGGTGCTGGTGCTCATTCGCCGGCGGGTCGTTGATGCGGATCAGCCAGAGCTGTTCGGCGACATCACGCTGCGCCGCCGGTCAGGGCGGTGGCGTGGCCTCCTCGATCCTCTTGTCGCCCTTTCGGGAGATGATTAGGCGATGATGTCCAATCAGCTACTGCCGCACGCCGTGACGAGCGAAACCGCATCCGAGGCGCAGCCTGCGAACCTGACACTCGAGTTGCCTCCAGAGTCGCTGCCTGATGAGGAGCTTGCTGCCCTTGTTGAGGCACTGCTGCTGGTGACCCCAGCACCAGCGACGCTTGACGAGCTGGCGCGGGCAGCAGGAGTCGCACCTCACCGAATCGAACAAGCTCTTCAGCAGCTCGAGCGGGCCGCTGGTCGAGGTTGGGTTGTCCAGCGACATGGGGATCGCATTCAACTGGCGACTGCCCCGCGCTTTGCCCCGTACGTGCGACGCTTTCTCGGCCTAGAGCGCGAGACCCGGCTGTCCACGGCTGCGTTGGAAACCCTGGCGATTATTGCCTATCAGCAGCCCGTCACCCGCGCTGAAATCGAGGCCGTGCGGGGCGTCGATTGCTCTGGTGTGCTCGCCACGCTGCTGTCTCGTGGACTCATCGAGGTCGTTGGCCGCCTGCAAACGGCGGGCAATCCCCTGCAATATGGGACGACGCCAGAATTCCTGGCGCATTTCGGCCTGAAATCACTGGCGGACCTGCCGCCTCTCGGCCAGGTTGATGGCCGGGACCTCCGGGCGACATTGACGCAGGCCATTGCCGGAGCCCAAGCGGAACATCCCAGCAACGGCGCCGGATCGGTGTGATCGCGAATCGGAACCACTGCACCCGTGCAGTTACGGTACGCGTGGCAAGGCACGGTGATTCGCGATGAGGCCTGATCCTGGGGGCTGACGTCCAACGTTCTTTGACCTTTCGGTGTCGTCCGGGGCAGGTTCAGCTCAGAAGACGGCTCTGCGTGACTCAGTCCCTAGGGGGTACGAGAGAAACCGACACTCGCCATCAAAGAGCTTGCTACGGCGGATTCGATCGGCGCTCCCAGGGCGTTTCAGGCCCGCGCGGGTCCCAGCGAACGACGAGCGCCGTTGGCCTGTGGTCAATTCGGGAGCGGCGTGGACGTTGAACAATAGCTCGCTATTCCCCTCATCCTGAGCCAAGCGAGAATCGCCCCTCCGTTGCGTTGCGGGACATCTGGACAACGTCGCTGCCGGGAGCTTTCACCAAAACGATAGACAATTATCTCGGCTATGAGACCCCAGCGAGCTGGCGAATGCGCGCCACGACGTCGGCGAGCGTTTCCACTGTCTCGTCCATCTGCTCAGCGGTGTTGGCCCAGCCCACGGTCAAGCGCAAGCTCGCGCGGCAGCGCTCTTCCGGCAGACCAATCGCGAGCAGCACGTGACTCGGATCGGAGCGGCCGGTGGTGCAGGCCGACCCAGCAGAGGCGGCAATGCCTTGCATGTCGAGGCTAAGCAACACGGTTTCACCCTGGACGCCCGGAATCGCCACGTTCAGATTGTTGGCCAGGCGGCGACTCCAATCAGCAGTACCGTTGAGTTTCGCATCTGGAATCCGCTCCTGGATGCCTTGCCAGAGCCGGTCGCGCAGGGAGGAGCAGTGAGCATTGTAGGCAACCCGCTCGGCGTCCGCGCGCTGGAGAGCGACTGCCATGCCCACAATGCCAGGCACGTTCTCAGTGCCGCCCCGCTTCCCTCCTTCCTGCCCACCTCCATGCTGCTGGTAGGCGATCGGCGTCTGCTTGCGGATGTAGAGCACGCCGACACCCTTCGGGCCATAAAATTTGTGGGCAGAAAGGGAGAGCAGATCGACATTCAGCGCTTCGACGTCCAGGGGCAATAAGCCAGCGGCCTGAACGGCGTCTGTGTGAAACGTGATTCCCCGCTCGCGTGCCAGGCGCCCGATCTCGGCGATGGGCTGAATCGTGCCGATCTCATTGTTGGCATACATCACCGACACCAGCCGCGTTTCCGGGCGGATGGCTCGTGCGATATCGTCCGGATTGATGAAGCCCTCGGCATCGGGCTGAACGTACGTCACCGAGAAGCCCTGGCGCTCCAGCCACGCGGCCGTGTGCAGCACCGCGTGGTGCTCGATCGCGGTCGTTACGATGTGCGGCGGAGGGCCATCGGGCGTCTGAAGCCGGTGATACCACGCAACGCCGATCAGCGCGAGGTTATCGCTCTCGGTCGCGCCGCTCGTGAAGAGTACCTCGGCGGGCTGGCAGTGCAGCACGCGCGCAACAGCGGCGCGGGCGCGGTCAAGCGCCGCCCGTGCATCTTGCCCGAGCTGATAAATGCTCGACGGATTGCCGAAATGCTCGGTGAAGAAGGGCAGCATGGCCTCAACGACGACCGGATCGACCGGCGTCGTGGCCGCGTGGTCCAGGTAGATCACATCCTCACGTGGATGGATAGGCATCGTGGCAGCACCATCCGGTGGAGCGGGCGGCAGGGGAGGAGTGCAGACCGCCTAGGCGGGCACGCGCTCAGTGACGCGCGTTGAGCCGCGAGGCGGACGGCGCTTGCTCTGGCTGACGAGATCGGCAAGCGTCAACGAATCCAGGGCCTCCACGATGGAGTCGCGGACCTTGAGCCAAACCGGCCGGGTTTCGCAGCCCTCAATCAGCGGGCAGGTCTGGTCTTGCACGTTCTCCGACACGCAGTCCATCGGCGCCACTGGGCCTTCCATGACGCGATAGATCTCGCCCACGCGCACCTGCTCGGGCGGCCGCGCAAGCTGGTATCCACCGTGCGCTCCCCGCTTGCTCGTGACAAGACCCGCTCGTCGCAATGGGACAATCAATTGTTCAAGATAGGCATACGGGACGGACGACTCCTTGGCCATCGCCGCAATGGACATGGGGCCAACCCCATAGTTGCGAGCGAGCGCCACCATCGCCCGGACACCATATTCGCCTCGCGTTGATACCTTCATATCGCCTCCACGCCGCTGGTACAGGCGGCCTTGGCTGCTTCGATCCTACTCCTGCCGGCTAATGGGGTCAAGTGCCGGTGCTTGGAACGGGTTGCAGCGCTAGCGACCGACGGTACGGAACAGCTCTCCGACTGCTCCGGCAACTTCTTGCCACCGGCGTCGCTCGGGCGATTGGGCGTTCAAATACCGGTAGACGTGGATGACCCGGTCCGCGGTAAAGACGCCGCGATACAGACCACCCTCCGTTACCGGGATCGTCCATTGATTGAGGAGTTGCATTTTGCGTTGGACGTCGTACACCGACTCATCTGCATCGGCTGTGGCCACGTTGGGATCCATCGCCTCACCGGCCGTCACATGATCGGCCTCGCCGTGCAACACGCGAAGCAACTCGCTGCGCCAAACCATCCCGACAACCCGCCCGTCCCTGGTGACGACAACATCGCGGGGACCACCGCGCAGCGCATACGACAACAGATCATCTTCCTCAACACCGCCCCGATCCCAGACGGCAAACTGCCCGACGCGCAGGCGCCGCATCGCCTCTTCTAGGCGGACAACTCGACCCTCGGCGTAGGCAGCGATGACGACAAAAATGGCAATGATGGGCAAGACATAATCCTGCCACCATAACCCGAGCGTGGCGATTCCAATGGAAACGATCACTCCGAGGGTGACCGCGATTCGGGTCGCCTCCTCCCGGGTCAGGATGGTCGACAGCCCGGCGCGCAACAGCCGGCCACCGTCCATTGGGAACGCAGGAAGAAGATTGAAGGCCACAATCATCACGTTGGCGACAAAGAGGTAGGAAAGCAATCCGCTTGGGGCAATCTGGTTCAAGTCTTCAAGGAAATCACCGACCGAGTCGAAGCCACGAACGATGCCAGTGAAGGTCAGCAGTGGCAGCAGCAACATGGCAAGCGCAACGTTGATGGCTGGACCGGCAATGGCGATGAGCGCCTCGATGCCGGGCCGTGTTGGAATGTGCTCGACGCGCGCGACACCCCCAAAGGGAACGAGCGTGATATCGCGCACGCGGATGCCGTAGTGGAGGGCCATCAGGCTGTGGCCGAACTCATGCAGGAGTACAAACGCGAAGACAAAGCCGCACAATAGCATGCCGTAGGCAATGGAGAAGATCCCACCACCCTCGACGATGCCCCAGTGGTAGATGATCCACACCAGGACAAGGGCAAACGTCGGGTGAACCCGAACGTCGATGCCATGGAGTTGTCCCAGTGTGAGCGAGCGCATCGTGAGTATCCTGCGCAGGTGTGGCACCGATCAGCTTCCGACCCGGACAGGGTATCCTGCTCCGCACGACGGCGCTGAAGCGTGACCAGGAATTCGATTATGCGTTCCCGCGATCCCGCTTATCATCGTTGCTGCTCAAGCTGTCGTTACCGTCATGCAACAATGGTGCCGCAAGGTACGCCTTTGGCGTTTTCAATATTGGGCGCCCGGCTCTCCCATCGCGCCGATGCCGCCAAGCCTACCTGACCCGCTTTCATTTCGGATAATAACAACCACGCATTGCCGGTCACAACGTTTGCGGCTGCTACAGAGGTCCAAATGTAATGGGCTTGGCGGGCCGCTTGCTCAAAGGCGTGCCGCGGTGTGTTGCAAGAAGGACGTTAGCGAAGCGCGGGGATGTCGTACCTGCCGTAGGCGATACGTGCGAGCCGCTGGATAATCTGCGTCGCTCGATCATCGTCTGGTGCAGCTTCGACCATCGCGGCGACAATGATTGGTCCATCCGGTGCCTGAATGATGCCCACATCATGAACCACGTGATCGAGGTTCCCGGTCTTGTGCGCCACAATTGCCGATGTTGGGACGAGAAAGGGGAACCGGTCATCGACGGCTTGCTGGCTGAGGATGTGCAGGATTTCCGTGCTGATGCTCGGGCTGACGACCTCACCCTTCCAAAGGAGCTCGAAGAAACGCGCCATATCTCGCGGCGTTGTGATGTTGACCGGACCCTCTGCTGCCGACGTGGTGATGAAATCAATGGCAACGCGCAGGTCCGCCGCGGACGTCCCTGGACCGGGCTGTGGTGGCCAATCAGCGAGCTGATCGAGGTCTGCGACAAACAGGTGTGTGGAGGTCAATCCAAGGCGTTGCGCCATTGCATTGAGCGACGCTGTGTCGGTGAGAGAAAGGAGTGCCCGCGCGCCAATGTTGCTTGAGTAGGCTCCCGTGGCAAACAGCGCTTCTTCAACGGTCACGGAGGATCCGAGAGCGTCCTCATCCCAATAGCCATCGGGTAGCTCCCCGGCGGCTGGGAAGTAATCACGTCGCAGCACCAAAGAATCCGACAACGCTAGCTCACCCGCCTCGATGCGCCGGTAGATGTCGGCTAAAAGGATGAGCTTATAGAGACTCGCGGCAATGAAGGGAGTATCGGCGTTGCGGCTGACCAGCATGTCGCCTTCGGGTCTGGCCATCACGACACCGATGATACCGCGTTCGCCTTCGAGCAGGTGGGCAACTGCATCGGAGCGCGCGTTGCTCGTGGGTGTTCCTGGCAGAGTTACAGGCGACGCGCTCATGCCGAGAGCCGGTGTCACCGACGCGCTCCCGCTCGTCGCCGTCGGCGCTGCACCGGGTTGCTTCGTCGTGAGCGGGCTTTCACCCGATTCCATGCAGCCAGATAGGAACCCGGCGACCGCTAGGGCCACCGTAGCAAGCCCCATGGCCCATCCGGTTTTGGCGTGTGTACGCCGCTCGTCGAACCGCACGTGTTTGCTAACCCTGCTCCGTGTGCCAATCTGCTCCTGGTGGAGGGCACCACTGCTGATGCGGCCGATCTCCACGAGCGGGACCGCGTCACCAGAGGCCCTTGCCAGGACAGGACAAGGAGAGTATAGCCAAGATAGAACCAGCGGATGGCGAGCGCCTTCGTCGCGTATGCTCCCTTGTTATCCAGGGTCGCGCATGGGGCACCGCGAATGGCGCTGGGGAAGGCATGGCGAAACGTGGAGGGAGCAGCGGGGGACGATGGTGCAGATTGCTGAGCCGGCGCAGGGGGCAATGGCCGATGAGGAGCGGGTGTATTGGATTGGCTTCCACCGAGCGCCATACATCGGCCCAATGCGAATCCAGCGATTGCTTGAGGCTTTTGGCTCACTACGAGCGGCCTGGCATGCGCCGGTGAGCCAGCTTCGTGCGGTCCTCGACGAGCGGTCCGTCGAAAGCCTCGTCCAAACGCGGGCAACGCTGGCCCTTGAAAAGGAAGTCGAGCGTCTCGAAAAGCTCGGCGTGCGCGTGGTGACGCTTGCAGATGCGGATTACCCGCCGCTCCTCGCACAGATCCCGTCGCCGCCCCCTGTGCTCTACGTGCGTGGCACGCTCCAGTCGGACGATGCCACGGCGGTCGCTATCGTTGGGACCCGGAGGGCAACGGCCGGTGGGCGTGAGATCGCGTCGCGACTGGCGCGGGAGCTTGCCGAAGCCGGAGTCACCATCGTCTCTGGACTAGCGAGAGGAATTGATGGGGTGGCTCACCAGGCAGCGCTCGATGCCGGTGGCCGGACGCTTGCCGTGCTGGGAAGCGGAGTCAACGTCATCTATCCACCCGAACACCGGCACCTCGCCCAAAGGATCGTGAACGCGGGTGCGCTCATTTCGGATTACCCTCCGGACACTCAGCCCGATGCGGTCAATTTCCCGCCGCGCAATCGCATCATCTCTGGCTTGTCTCTCGGCGTGGTCATCGTCGAGGCTCCAGAGAAGAGTGGCGCGCTTATCACCTGCGACTTCGCGGCCGACCAAGGGAGAGACGTCTTCGTGGTGCCTGGCGCGGTGCTGTCCCATGCGACGCAGGGGAGCAACCGCTTGCTTCGCGATGGGGCACGCGCGGTGCTGAGCGCGGAGGATATTCTTGAGGACTTGCAATTGCTGCGGCGCCGGGAGCAGACTGCAGTCCAACAAGCCTTGCCCATGACCGATGATGAGCGGCGGCTGCTGGCGCTTCTGACTGCTGAGCCACAGCACATTGACGATCTTGCCGCAGCAGCGAATCTAGAGATTTCGGCGGCATCGGCGCTGCTGACGATGATGGAACTGAAGGGCGTGGTGCGCAACGCTGGTGCTCAGCACTATGTTCGCTTGTAAGTCGTCATCGTTCGTGCGTAGCTGGCGGAGAGGAGCCCGGCGGCTTGACACCTTCGATTTCCGTCGCTATGGTTGGGCGCGGAACGCGATCTGCCTGCCACCCTCGCGCTATCATCGTGATCGTACCGATCCTCCCGCCTGTGGTTGTCAGCGAGAGCAAAGCAAACCCAGGAGAGTTGCAGGATTACTATGCCCAGAGCGAAAGAAGAACAGGATACCGAGAAAGAGACATCGAAGAAGCGAGCGACGACGCGCGAATCGCCGCGCGGCCAGGGCCGCTTGGTGATCGTAGAATCGCCAGCGAAGGCCAAAACGATAGGGAAATATCTTGGCCGCGGCTTCACCGTGAAGGCCTCGATGGGGCACGTCCGTGATCTCCCGAAGAGCACGCTTGGAGTGAATGTCGAGGACGGCTTCACGCCAACCTACCTCGTGCCGCGCGACAAATCCAAGATCGTAAAGGAACTCCGGGATAGCGTGGAAAGCGCGCAGGAAGTCATTCTCGCCACCGACCCTGACCGGGAAGGGGAGGCGATTGCCTGGCATCTGGTCGAAGTGACGAACGCGCGCTCTAAGCCAGTGCGGCGAGTCGTCTTTCATGAGATCACCCCGGAGGCTGTGACCGAGGCGATGCGTCAGCCGCGGGACATTGACATGAACTTGGTCGATGCGCAGCAAGCGCGCCGGGTTCTCGACCGGCTGGTCGGCTATGGCGTCAGCCCTCTCCTGTGGAAGAAGGTGAAGCGTGGCTTGTCCGCGGGTCGGGTGCAAACCGCGGCATTGCGCCTGGTGGTGGAGCGGGAGCGGGAGATCCAGCAGTTCGTCCCCGTCGAGTATTGGACGCTCGATGCGGAGCTGGCCAAGCGCACCGAGAAGACGGCAAAGCGGCGGGAGGTGTTCCGTGCCACGCTGCATCGCATTAGCGGCAAGAAAGCCGAGCTGAAAACGGGTGAGGAGACCCAGCGCATCGTCGGTCAATTGGCTGGCGCGGTGTATCGGGTCAGCAGCGTCACGAAGCGAGAGACGCAACGGCGGCCAGCCCCTCCGTTTACCACGAGCACGTTGCAGCAGGAGGCGTCGCGAAAACTGAATTTTCCCGTGCGCCGCACCATGCAAATTGCGCAGGAGCTTTATGAGGGGGTGGATCTCGGGCCCGATGGCACCCAAGGGCTGATCACCTACATGCGCACCGATTCGACGAATGTTGCGGCGTCGGCGCAGCAAGCGGCGCGCGCGGTCATCAGCGTCAAATTCGGTCCTGAGTACGTGCCGGAGAAGCCGCCGGTCTATACCCGCAAGGCAAAGGGAGCGCAGGAAGCGCACGAGGCGATCCGCCCAACGGCGCCCCAACGGGAGCCGGAGAGTGTGCGGGCCTATCTCACACCGCAGCAGTTCCGGTTGTACCAATTGATCTGGCAGCGGTTCATCGCCAGCCAGATGGCGCCCGCGGTTCTCGATAGCACCACTGTTGACATCGCTGCCGGGAAGCCGGAGCAGCTTGCGGCCGGCGGGGAGCCCCCATTTATCTTCCGGGCTACCGGCTCGGTGCTCAAATTCCCAGGTTTTATGGCGGTGTATACCCAGGGCCGAGACGATGGGGATACCGACGAGCTCGACCAGGGGGCGTTGCCGGTCTTGCTCCAAGGTGAGGAGCTCGACCTGGTCCGGCTGCTCCCCGAGCAACATTTCACCCAGCCACCTCCGCGGTTTACTGAGGCAACGCTGGTGAAGGCATTGGAGGAGCAGGGCATCGGCCGGCCGAGCACGTACGCCCCGACCATCGCCACGCTGCAAGCGAGGTCGTATGTCACATCCGAGAACAAGAAGCTCGTCCCCACCGAGCTCGGCATGATCGTCAACGACCTGCTTGTCGAGCACTTCCCGCGAATCTTCGACATTGGCTTTACCTCCCGAATGGAGGAGGAGCTCGATGAGATCGCGGCTGGCGAACGTGCCTGGGTGCCAACGATGCGCGAGTTCTATGAGCCGTTTACGGAGACGTTGAAGCGGGCTGAGGAATCTATCCAGCGTGTCCGGCTCAAGGACGAGCCGTCTGGAGAAACGTGCGAGAAATGCGGGCGCCCCATGGTGATCAAGCTCGGGCGATACGGAAAATTCCTAGCATGCAGCGGTTTCCCGGAGTGCCGCAATTCCCGGCCGCTCCTCGAAAAGATCGGCATTGCCTGCCCGAAGTGCAAAGAGGGACAGGTGGTCGAGCGACGCTCGAAGAAAGGGCGGACATTCTACGGCTGCGACCGCTACCCGGACTGCGATTTCGTGGCTTGGAACAAGCCGGTGGATGTCACCTGCCCCCGTTGCGGCTCCTACATGGTGGAGATGGGCCGGCGTGGACAGATTCGCTGCCCGCAATGTGGTCACGAGGGCGAGACCCTGGCCAAGGCGGGGTAGAGATTGGTGGCGCGTGCCACGCGGAAGAGGCTGATACGGATGGGGTCCGTACAGTACAATTTCTCCTGGTGAGATGGGCGCCAGTGGGCGTCCACAAGGTGGCGCCGGGAGGTCCGTGAGGCACCCGGCATTCGTATGATTGGACCCTCTTTCCGTGATTCCTCGCGTCTACTATTTCCCTGAGCGTCGCATCCATGCGACGACGATTCTGGGCGTCAAGCGTGACGGCGCCGTGGCGTTAGCGGGCGACGGGCAAGTCACCATGGGCGACGTAGTGCTCAAGCACGGTGCCCGCAAGATTCGCCTGCTGCACGATGGTCAGGTGCTTGCTGGCTTTGCCGGGGCCGTTGCCGACGCGCTGACCCTCTTTGGCAAGTTCGAGATGCAGCTGAAATCGTGGGATGGCAATCTCCGGCGCGCTGCCGTCGAGCTCGCCAAAGAGTGGCGGACGGACCGGTATTTGCGCCGGCTGGAAGCCCAGCTGATCGTCGCTGATGTTGAATCACTGCTCGTGCTCTCAGGCGATGGCGATGTCATCGAGCCCGACGATGGCATCGCGGCCATCGGATCGGGAGCGCCGTACGCGACGGCGGCCGCCAAGGCATTGCTCGCTCACACAAACCTCGATGCGCGCGCCGTCGTCGAAGCCGCGATGCGCATCGCCGCTGAAATCTGTATCTTTACGAACGATCACTTCACGATTGAGTCAGTCGGCTTGCCGAGATCACAGGAGGAGAGCGGCGCACCGGCGACGGGTGTCTCGGTCGAGAGCATGCCATTGCAATCAGACTCGCCCGGATCAATGGCCGCGGACGATGATGACGACGAGGAGGAGGAGCGCGAAGGAACTCCGGAGGAAGAGGCGAACGATGGTGATGATGCGGAGGTGGACTGATGGCCGAGGCAGCTCGCCGGGCTGAAAAGAGCAGCCCATCCTCGCGCTCAGGCTCCGAAATGGCAAGCCCGCGGGTGATCATGGAGAATTTGACGCCTGCGGAGATTGTGGCTGAGCTCGATAAGTACGTCATTGGTCAGCAGGATGCGAAGCGGGCGGTGGCGATCGCGCTACGCAACCGGTATCGCCGGCAGCTCCTGCCTGAACATTTGCGGCATGAGGTACAACCAAAGAATATCTTGATGATCGGCCCGACGGGAGTTGGAAAGACTGAGATTGCCCGCCGCGTAGCCAAAATCGTTGATGCGCCGTTCCTCAAGGTCGAGGCCACCAAGTTTACCGAGGTGGGCTCTGTCGGCCGCGATGTGGAATCGATCGTTCGTGATCTGGTCGAAATTGCGATCAGCATGCTCCACGGTCGCCGGCTTGAGCAGGTTAAGGACGAAGCGAGCCGGATCGCCGCCCAGCGGCTGGCCGACCTTCTCCTTGAGCAGTTCCTGCAGAAGCGGCCTTCCCGCAACGGTCGGAAGCAAGCAGCGAAGGGCGCTGCCGAGGACGAGGCAGCCTCTGAGCGGCAACAACTCGCGGCGCAACGGCGCCTCGAACGGGAGCGCAAGCGCCTGCTGCGGCTGCTCAACGACCATGCGCTTGACGAAGAAACGGTCGAGATCGAAATCGATACCGATTACGATTTCGAGGATTACAATCCGCTGGAGTGGGCAGAAGAGTTTGCTCCCGATGAGCTTCAAAGCACGTTCCGGGATTTCCTCGACGGGCTCGTGCCGAGGCGGACATTGCGCCGGCGCGTCTCGGTTCGGGAGGCAAAGCGCATCCTGACTCAGCAAGAGGCGAATCGGCTGGTTGATTTTGACGCGGTCGTAGACGAGGCAATCGAGCGGGTGGAGGAGGCCGCCGTCGTCTTCCTCGACGAGATAGACAAGACGATCACCTCCAATGGAGATTACGGCGCCGATGTCTCCGGGGAAGGCGTTCAGCGCGACCTACTGCCGATCGTCGAGGGTTCGGTGGTGATGACGCGCTATGGACCGGTGCGCACCGATCACATCTTGTTCATCGCCGCTGGAGCTTTCCACAATTCCCGGCCGTCCGACCTCATCCCGGAGCTTCAGGGTCGGTTCCCGATCCGGGTCGAGCTCAATAGCTTGTCCGAGGATGACCTGTATCGCATCCTCACGGAGCCGGAAAACGCGCTTACCAAGCAATATCAAGCGTTGCTCGCGACCGAGGGTATCGACCTGCAGTTTACCGAAGATGCCCTCCGCGAAATGGCGCGGCTAGCGAGCCAGGTCAATGCCAGGACAGAGGATATTGGCGCTCGCAGGCTTCAAACGATCGTCGAGCGCGTGGTGGAGGAAGTCTCCTTCGACGCGCCGAAGTACAAGGGGCAGACGGTGCTCATCGACCGCGACTTTGTGATCAAGCGCGTCGGCGAAATCGCCGCCGATGAGGATCTGAGCAACTTTATTCTCTGATCCAGCCGATCGTATCTGGCAATCCAACGAGGAATACGCATCGGTAGCAAGCGGCGGGGAGCGATTCCCGCCGCGTTGCTTTCTTGAGGAACAGCGTCAAGCGTTGCAGTAATGCCTTGCTGCCGGTGGGCCTGAATTCTTGACGCGCTCGAAAGGGGGTGGTACAGTCCGGCCGCGTTCACATTGCCACGGTTGGAGCCAGGTTTACCGATGGCTTCTGAAAATCCCCGCTCAGGGGAGGCGGGTGAGCAAGCAAACCGAGACGCTACGGAGCGACGATGCTACGGTACGCAATCTCACGAATCCTCTGGCTTCTCCCTACCCTTCTCGCCATGACCGCGATTACGTTTGTCATTATGCGCCTGACGCCTGGGAGTCCATTCGCCCTGGCGAATATGGATCGTGTGGCACCAGAAACGATCGCGCGACTGGAGAAGATGTACGGATTAGACCGGCCCCTCTACGTCCGGTTTGTCCTGTATATCTGGAATTCCCTCCATGGTGACTTCGGAGAATCGTATGTCTGGCGGGGTCAAGAAGTGCGGGACATTATCGCCCGCACGTTTCCGATCTCGTTGCACCTCGGCACCATGGCGACGCTGTTCGCTGTCATTGTCGGCATGACACTCGGGATTCTCGCCGCCGTTAATCAAAACGGCATCCTTGACTACATCTCCATCACCGTCGCCATTTTGTTCTACAGCATGCCAAGCTTTGTCATGGGCTATCTCCTTATTCTGGTCTTTGCCGTGTGGCTGCCGGGCCGTGGGATTGATTTGGGATTTAACGTCGGCGGCTGGGAGCGGCCGCAGGACTGGATTCTGCCCACGATTGCGCTCGGCGCCGCGCCCCTCGCCACGCTTGCCCGCTATACGCGCTCGTGCATGATTGATGTGATTCGCTCCGACTATGTCCGCACCGCCCGGGCGAAGGGTCTGGCCGAGCGCAAAGTCATCCTGAAGCATGTGCTCAAGAATGCCTTGATCCCGGTCGTGACCTTGATTGGCCCGATCTTTGCTGCGGTAGGCACTGGATCGTTCTTCGTCGAAAAAGTGTTCAACGTGCCGGGAATGGGCAAGTATTATGTGGAAAGCATGGACACCAAGGATCAGCCCATGATTCTCGCGGTTACGCTGATCTACGGCGTCTTCCTTGCGATCATGAACGTAGTCGTTGACCTCGTTTACGGGCTCATCGATCCGCGAATCCGCTACTGATGAGACGTCAATGACGCACTCTTCTGTTCATCCCACCGACCGCCCGATTGACGACCTAGACCGCGCGCTGCGGGACGATGCAGCGGCATTCCCGGCACCGATGGCAGAAGCCGAAGCTGCGCCGTTGGAAGTGCTCGGCGCCGAGGGTGAGGCCGGAATCCGCCGCCATGCGAGTCTGTGGGGCGATGCGTGGAGGCGTCTCATCCGGAACCGGCTCGCCGTCCTGGGGCTCGTAATCGTCGTTACCTTCATGTTGATCGCGATTTTTGCGCCATTGCTTGCACCGTACGATGAGAGCGAGGTCGTGGACGTCCGGCTGGCTCGCTATCCGCCGAGTTGGACATGGCCGTTTGGTCTCGATCGCAATGGCCGCGACATTTTTAGCCGCATGATGTACGGCGCTCGGGTGTCGCTCCTCGTCGGAGTCGTCTCGTACGCCATCGTTCTGGCGATCGCCATCCCTGTCGGCTCGATCGCCGGGTATTATGGCGGGAGAGTCGATAACATCATCATGCGCTTCGTGGACGTGGTGTTCACGATCCCGCAAGTGCTGCTGGTGTTGATGTTCGTCAATGCCTTCGGAGCGGGCCTAAAGAACATCTTCCTAGGCATCGGGCTGATTGCCTGGGTGACAGAGGCCCGGCTCATTCGCGCGCAGTTCCTCAGTCTTCGAGAGCAGGAATTTGTCAAAGCTTCCCGAGTTGCCGGTGCGAGCGGACCGTATATCGTGCTGCGCCATCTCCTCCCGAATAGCTTGACACCGATTATCGTCGCGGCGACGTTCGGTATCCCCACGGCGATCTTCACCGAAGCGGCCATCAGCTTCGTTGGCGTTGGCATCCGCCCACCAGACGCAAGCTGGGGCCAAATGGTGGGCGAGGCGGCCCGGCGGACCGGAGATATCCAGAGCGATCCGCATATGCTCGTCTTCCCCGTGCTCGCTATCGGGTTGACGATGCTCGGCTTTACCTTCCTTGGTGACGGCTTGCGGGATGCCCTTGATCCAAAGGGGAATGACTAACGTGGTTGCCAGCACCCCCGCACCTGCCGCATCTGACACATCCACCACCGGAATCGCGCCGGTGCTGCGAGTCCGGCACCTCACAACACAGTTTTTTACCCGCGCAGGAGTCGTGCATGCCGTTGACGACGTCTCCTTCGATGTCGGCGAGGGGGAAACGCTCGGTATTGTGGGCGAATCCGGGTGTGGCAAGAGCGTCACATCGCTGAGCATCATGCGCCTCGTGCCTAGCCCACCGGGCCGCATCGTGCAAGGGGAAATCCTCCTGACGGTTAGCGGGCAGACACGCGATCTGGTCCGCTTGCCGGAGCGGGAGATGCGGAA
The DNA here is from genome assembly GCA_042408955.1 of Thermomicrobiales bacterium. Classification (GTDB taxonomy): domain Bacteria; phylum Chloroflexota; class Chloroflexia; order Thermomicrobiales; family UBA6265; genus CALGSZ01. The sequence continues at coordinate 17,267 of JBHOQQ010000136.1, read as the reverse complement.
GATCCGAGGCAACGACATCGCGATGATCTTCCAGGATCCGATGACATCGCTCAATCCTGTCTACACCATCGGCAATCAGCTCTGTGAGCCACTGATGTTGCACCTCGGCCTGAGCAGGGAAGAGGCGGAGCGGCGGGCAATTGAGCTGCTGAAGCGCGTCGGAATACCAGCGGCCGAAGATCGTTTTCACGCGTACCCACACCAGTTCTCTGGTGGCATGCGGCAGCGTGTGATGATCGCGATGGCTCTTGCCTGTAACCCCAAAGTCTTGATCGCTGATGAGCCGACGACCGCGCTCGACGTCACTATCCAAGCGCAGATTCTCGATCTTATGGTCGGGCTGAACCGGGATTTTGGGACGGCGATTATCCTCATTACCCATGATCTCGGCGTCGTGGCCGAGGTGTGCCAGCGTGTGATCGTGATGTACGCGGGGAAGATCGTCGAGCAAGGTCCTGCCAAGGATCTCTTCTCCAACCCGCAGCATCCCTACACCATGGGGCTGCTCAGGTCGGTACCTCGGCTGGGTGAGCATGTCAAAGATAAGCTCGCCACGATTGGCGGTTTGCCACCCGATCTGCTCGCGCCTCCCCAAGGGTGCCGGTTCCGCCCGCGCTGCCCTCGCCGGCAGGCGCGCTGCGCCGAGTTGCCGCCGTTGCGGGAGACAGCGCCAGGCCAGTGGGTGGCATGCTGGTTCCCTGGCCGGGAAGGCGGTCCTGGCTTTGACGGTGTCGATCCGAATGGCGAGCAGGGCCGGCAGGTGCCACGATGATTGCGAATCCCTCGCTTCACCAGCCAGGAACTCATGCTGAGCAGGCCACGTCACCGGCGCTGCCTGCCGAGATTCTGCGGGTTGAGCGCCTGAAGAAATACTTCACCCTCGGCGGTGGACTGTTCGGTGGGCGGGAGCTAACGATCCGCGCCGTGGATGACGTCTCTTTTTCCGTGCGCCGTGGCGAGACCTTTGGCCTTGTTGGGGAATCCGGTTGTGGCAAGACAACGCTTGGCCAAACCATCATCCGGCTGTACGATCCAACGGATGGCCATGTCTACTTCAACGGCGTTGATATCAGCCGCTTGAGCCAGCGGCAACTTCGCCCGTATCGCCGCGACATCCAGATGATCTTCCAGGACCCCTCGGCATCGCTCGATCCACGCATGACCGTCGGCTCCATCATTGCCGAGCCACTCACCATTGCGCGGATTGGCACGCGTGCTGAGCGGCGCGAGCGCGTGCAGGAGCTGCTGCGCGTGGTCGGTCTTAATAGCTACTTTGCCAACCGGTATCCCCATGAGTTCTCTGGCGGTCAGCGCCAGCGAATCGGCATCGCGCGGGCGCTGGCGCTCAATCCGCAGCTCATCATCTGTGATGAGCCCGTTTCCGCGCTGGACGTCTCGATCCAGGCCCAGGTCCTCAATCTCCTGAAGGATCTTCAGAAGCAATTTCACCTGACGTACCTGTTCATCGCCCACAATCTCGCAGTCGTCGCGCACATCAGCGATCGGATCGGCGTGATGTACTTGGGCAAGCTGGTCGAAGTCGGCAGCGCGCACGCGATAACGATGTCTCCCAAGCACCCATACACGCAGGCACTGATCTCGGCTGTGCCCGTGCCTGAGCCGGGTCGCCAGCGCCAGCGTGTGCTGCTCCAGGGAGACGTACCCAGCCCGGCTAACCCACCGACGGGCTGTCGCTTTCATCCCCGCTGTCCCATCGCCCGGCCAAACTGCGCGGTCGAGGAGCCACGGCTGGAGGAGAAGGCGCCTGACCACTGGGTCGCCTGCCATTACGCGTGATGAGATCCTCACAATGGACAGGCGGCGATCAGCGTGTAAGGAGGACTGCGAATCTTTGCCTGGTAGGGGTTGCGAACCAACCATTCGCTCGCTATTGTGGGGAGGCGTCGCATGAGCGGATCGGAGCAGTTGGCGATTCCCGAGCGTTCTTGTAAAAGGAGCATGTGAAAAAAAACTTGTGCTCTTGGGCTGTCGAAGCGGCAGTGCCTCCTTCGTGAATGTTTACGCATGTTTCGCTCTGCGCGGCGCGGAAGACACGTCCACCTTGCAGTTCTCGCGCGAAGTGGTGCTCGAATCGCTCCTGCCCAGTCAGCCGGCCACGCGACCACCGGTGGTCGTGCGAAAGCAAGATAATGATCACTCCTCTTTTCGATGCGCGTGGCCGTTGCCGCGGCTTTATCGCTGGCGACGACATCTACAACCGCAATGGCCGGCTGGTCGGGACAACGGACGGTCGCCGCGTCTTCGATCTGCAAGGCAACGTGATTGGCGAAATTCGTGGGCAAACGATCATCGCACCGAGCCAAGGCGACGCGGCAAGCGATGCTCTCTCCCGACCCGGTGGAATTTTGGGACGGATCGTCGCCAGGATCGGCCTGGCAGCGCCGCCGGCAGATCCGTTCGACCGCCTAGAGCGTGCGTCTTAATCTAAAACCCGAACGCCTTCTTTTGTCCAGGTGGATGCTGACGTGCTTTCCAACTCTGGTGGTGGATTGGTGGGGGGAAAGCTGCTGAGCTATGGTCCAGCGTAGATTACTGTCTGTTGCTCCGTTCTTCCTTCTCCTGGTGATCATCGGTATTGACGCCCGATATCGCCATGCTGAGCTACCGGTCTTCAAGGAGGCCGTGATTGACGAAACAGCCCATCTTGCCACCGCGCTGATCGCGCTCCTCTGTATCGCTCCTCGGTTGAGGCCCTTGCGATTGAGCGGGACAGTGATCGGCGGCACAGCTATTGACGTGGATCATCTCCCAGCAATGGCTGGTTCGCTCGTGCTCACGAACGGAACAAACCGGCCGTACACGCATTCGGCATTAACGGCCGTCATATTGATCCTTCTCGTGGTCGTACTACCTACATGGCTCCGCGATGTGACCTGGGGCGCTTCACTTGGGGTGGCGTCCCATTTGCTGCGCGATATGGCCACGGGCGGCGTTCCGCTCCTTTGGCCGCTTGACTTTGCAAGCTTCACGATTTCGTATTCCGTCTATGTCGCCATCCTGGCAGCCGGTGCATGCCTTGCCTCGGTGAGGTACAGCTCCACTCGCCAGCCATTCGGCTGGCTCGCGCGTTCCCCCCAATAGTCCTCCCTCAACCGGGAGAAATTCCTCTTCCCCACATACGATGATGTTCCTAGACTGATTGTCATGGTAGCCTTGGGGTAACCAGGACACGGCCCATCCAGCAGATTGCCTGGCACGCCAGCGAAAGCGCCAATCGATGGCGGGGATCACCGGGGGAGCAGCGTTACCTCCACGCTTTGGAGGAGCAATTCCACACGAGGTGGCGGCGCAATGGAGGCTCCCGAGGCTCGAGCATGGACCATCTCGGAGGTGGCTCGCGCTACCTTGTGGAGTCATGCGTCCCACGGCATCAGCATCATCACCACGATCGCAATTACGCCATACGTCTATCGCAAGCTTGGCGCCGACGGATATGGCTTGTGGCTGGTGCTTCTCAGTCAGATCTCCCTGCTGGGACTCCTTGATCTGGATCTCCATGACAGTGTGGTCCGCAACGTCACGGTCCTGCGGGGTAAAGGCGACTTCCAGCGCGCGCGGGCGATCATCGCGAATGCCCTTCTCTTGGCGATGGCGATGAGCGCGGTAGGAGCTATTCTCATCGGAATCCTGAGCGGATATCTGCTGCGCGAGTTCGTCGTTTCACCTGATTTGCACGGATCCATTCCAGCGTTGCTCGGCGCCGCGATCGTGCTTTTCTGCTGTGAGCAACTGTCGTCGGTCGCGGAAGGCGTACTCCTGGGCGCGAAGCAGTATCTGGCCAGTGAGGCAATCGGCATTGCTTCCACCGTCGCCGATGCGGCTGTCGTGGTCGCGGTCCTCTGGCGGGGCGGAGGGCTGCGAGAGTTAGCGGTCGCCACGGCGGCCATGGCTGCATTCTGGACACTCGTGACCCTCGTCCTCACACGCTGGCGAGCGCCGCTCATGCCAGTGTCGCTCCGATATCTCAGCCGGGATGCGGCGACATGGCGCCCGCTCTTCACCTTCTTTGCCTGGTCCGCGCTGATCAGCGTGGCGATAACGGTGATCCATGATACCGATACGGTGCTGCTTGGCGCGGTGGCTTCAGTAGGTGCTGTCGCTGCCTACGAGCTTGCGCTGAAGGTGCCGCTCGCTCTCTGGTCGATCACGGAGACAACGTTTTGGGGCATTTTCCCGTACGCGGCGGATCTTCACGGACGGGCCAGAACGGAGCACCTGGCGCGCACACTCATCACCGGCACAAAGCTGGCAATGGCGCTCAGCGCTTGGCTGTTCCTGGCAGGATGGTCGCTCGGCCCCGAAGCCCTGCAACTTTGGGTGGGACAAGTCGAAAACGGGCCGACACTCCTCCGCCTCGGGCTGGCAGCAAACATCGTCTGGGCCGGGTTCCTCGTCGCCGAATCGCTGCTCTACGGCTGTGCCCAACTCAAGTCCCTTGCCGTGATGTATGGGATCAGCACGCTCATTGGTGTGCCGGCGATGGTCATTCTGATCGTCCTCTGGGGAGCCGTAGGCGCCATCACCGGAATGATCGTGATTGGACTCGTTTTGCTTGTGTCCATTGGCGCCAAGGCAGCCCGTTTTGTCGGCTGGTCACCTGTTGCCGCTTTTCACGAGGCAATCGCGCTGCCATTACTCCCAGCCGTACCATTGCTCCTGGCCTACGTCGGAATCGAGCGCGCCGCCAGTTGGGATTTGCCGGTCCGAATCAGTGCCAGCGCGCTGGTGATCGGGGCTTGCCCGTTCCTGGTGGCACTGACGGCGTTCAATGCGCAGGAGCGCGCGGTGGTGATTGATCGGGTGACAGCCTGGTGGGGTTCCGCCGGCGCGTTGGTGAATCGGCGACTGAGGAGGGAGGCCCGGTGAGCCCGCAAGATCAGCTTGAGCAAATGTACGCCGAGCAGGAAGATCCATGGGACTACGCGCGCGATCCATACGAGCATGCGAAGTACGCGGCTACGTTGGCGATCCTGCCTCAAGCTCGGTATGCCACCGGATTGGAGATTGGCTGTAGCGAGGGCGTCTTTACGCGCATGGCCGCCGGGCGTGTTGACCGGCTCCTTGGCGTGGATGTTTCGGCGACAGCGATCGCGCGGGCGCACAATCGGTGCGCAGATCTGCCGGGGGTCAGCTTTCGTGTCTTTGATTTCATCCGCGAGGATTTGCCAGAGCGCTTTGACGTCATCTTCTGCTCTGAGGTTCTCTATTACATTCCACCGTGGCAGCGAACGCGTGTCGCGCGCAAAATCGCCAGTTGGCTGAAGCCTGGTGGCGATCTCGTGCTGGTGCACACGTGGCAAGAGTACACACGAACCTGGGATGACATTTTCGGCGAGGGCGGAGCAGAGCGCTTGCACCGGCTCTTTACCCACGTGATTGGTTTGCCAGTGGTAGATGAGCACGCGACCGATGATTACGAAATCTTGCTCGTGCGCTCTGCGCCCCCCGTGGTTCCAGCCTGGCTGCGTTGGGCCGAGCGGGTTCGGCTCGGCCTCCTTGCCGCGCTGCCCACTGCCCAGCGCGTCGCGCGTAACCGGATTCGCGCCTCACCGCTCGCGCAACGGCTCCTGTCTCGCACCGGCGTTGCGCGTTCTGAAGACTCACTGTAGGACATACGCCATGGTTGATGTCAGCATCGTCATCCCATCGTACAACCGGCGTGATTCCGTCTGCGCATTGGTGAAAGCGCTGCTCGACCAAGATGATCCCGCGCTAACCACGGAAATCATCGTCGTCCTTGATGGCTCAACCGATGGCTCCGCCGAAGCACTGGCCGCCGCTATTACCGGACGGGACGCACGCGTCTGCCTCTGGCAGCAAGAGAATCGCGGACGCGCAGGTGCCCGGAACGCCGGTCTTGCCCGAGCGGCCGGCTCGATCGTTCTCTTCCTCGACGATGATGTGCTGCCTGGGCCTGACCTCGTGCGTGCTCACTGGCGCGCGCACCAATCTGCCGATGCTGTGCTCGGCAGAATCGAGCCGGTTACTTTGGAGGGAACACCTCGTGCAATAGCCGAGCTCGAAGAGGCTTTCTATCGGGACCGGCATGCAGCCCTGATGGCTCCCGGCGTCACCATTCGAGCAACTGACGTCTTTGCCGGCAACCTTTCCGTCAAGAGACGCCTTCTCGACGTAGCCGGCCGGTTTGATGAGTCGTTCACCGGTTATGGATGCGAAGATTGGGACATGGGTCAGCGCTTGCTCGCGTGTGGCGCCATCTTTGCCTACGCACCCGACGCGCTGGTCTATCACCGGTCGCCGGTCACACGCAAGCAATGGCTGCGGCATGCCTGGCAGGAAGGGCGTTCGCAGCTCATCCTGATGCGCAAATACCCGTACTTGACATCGAGTCTTGATATTAGCGGCTTGCATGATGCGACGTGGACCGGACGGCTCGCGGCACAGTTTGCGATTCAATTTCCCACAGCGGCATTGCGCGTCAGTGCCTCGACATTGTGGCTGACGTCGATCGTGCGCCCCGTAGTTCCGCCCGAGATGTTGCGCCGCTTCGCGTTTCTGAGTTGGCGTGTGGCATTTTGGAGCGGTGTGCGGCAGGCGATCGGGACTAGCGTCGAAACCCGAGCAATCTGCCGGTTCAGCGCGCGGATTCTTTGTTATCACCGCGTCTGCGAGCATCCCAATCCAGGGTTAGCCGAGTGGGCGGTTCGGCCGGCGATGTTCCGGCGGCAGATGAACTGGCTTCACCGTCACGGCTACCGAACCATCACCCTCACCGCTCTCCTTGAAGCGTTCGCGCGTGGCACGCCCCTGGATAAGGTGGTTGTCATCACCTTTGACGATGGCTACCTTGACACCGTTACCACGGCGGCTCCGATCCTCGCCGAGTATGGCTTCGTGGCGACGGTCTTCGTGGTGCCGTCGCTGGTAGGGAAGACGGCGTGCTGGGATGCCGCCTATGGCGGCGAGATGGCTCCGCTGGCAAGTTGGGAACACTTGCGCTCGCTGCGTGAGGCGGGCTGGGAGATCGGTCTTCACTCCAACCGTCACGACGATCTCACCGCCGTGAGTGCGGATGATCTGGTTCGCGATCTCGACGAGGGGCGCAGGGCCTTGGAGGAAGCCCTTGGTCAGGAGGTAACGAGTTTTGCCTATCCGTTTGGCGAGCTTTCCCCGGAGGTCGCCAAGGCGGTAGCAGAGGCGCAATTCCGCGTCGCGGTCAGCCTGGGCGCCCGGGTGGCCACTCCTGGCGCGCCACGGTATGCGCTCGAGCGGGCAGCAGTGATGCGGAGCACCAGCATGCTGAGCTTTCGGCTGATGGTTCAGACCGGATTCGATCTGAAAGGGCTCTTGGGTTTTGGGTTGGGAATGCCAGGCCGTGCCGTGCGCGGGCTGCCTCGCTCAGCGGGATGAGAAAGATGCGCACAGCGGTGATTGTCCCAACGGCAGGCCGGGAACGCCTGCTCTGCCGCTGCCTTGACAGCCTTTTGGCCATGACTGTTCTGCCCGATGAGATGTACGTCGTGTTCCAAGGGGATGAGCGGCCAAGGCTAGCCGATGTCATCCAGCAGCGATATCCAACCGTCACCGTTGGGTGCACGCCCCGCCGCGGTGCGGCTGCGGCCCGTAATGCTGGCGCAGCATGGACCGGCGCTGATCTCCTTGCGTTTGTGGATGATGACTGTACGGTGCATCCATCTTGGTTACAATGCTATTTGCGCCACTTTGCGGATGATCCCAGCCTAGCGGCGGCTGGTGGATGCATCTTGCCCCCGCCGTCCCAGGCGGGTGCGATCTCGTTAGGACTGCAACGTGCTGGTCAGCCACGTTTGTTTGAGCGCTTGCGGAATCCTGTGGGGACGATTGATCGAAGCGGCAACCTCTGCGTGCGAGCCTCGGTGTTCCGTGAGCTCGGTGGATTCGATGAGGGGCTCGGGGCGGGCACCGCCTTCCCGTCCGCGGAGGATACCGACTTTGTTTACCGGGCGCTACGACGGGGCTTGCGGCTACGCTACGTGCCAGAAGCGGTCGTCTATCACGAGCAATGGCGCTCTCGTGAGGAAGCAGCGCGAGTCGAGCACGGCTATGGGTTTGGCCTCGGAGCATTCCTCATCACGCATGTGCGGCAAGGTGACGTGTATGCTGCTGGACTCGTGCCTCGAATCGCCTGGCACCTTGGGTTGCGCCCGATGATCATTGGACTGCTCCAGCGCCGCTGGGAGCGGTTCCACAGTGGTTGGTGCTATCTCCACACGCTGCCTTGGGGCATGATCAAGGGCGCTAGGCGCATGCCGGTGTATCTCGATCCCCTCTGATCCTTTGAAACGCTCGTCACCTTTCCGGGTCGGCACATAGTAGTGGACGGGGAGCATACCGCGACTCCCGGTCGGTGAGCCGCTATGACGATGGGCAGCGACGTGTCACCAACATGACCAAAGCGGCCGTGGTGAGGTCTCACCTTCTACGCCGGGCGATGTTGCTGAAAGGAAGTGCCGCAAGGTTGCGTGCCAACGGCGTAGGGGAGATCGCCATGAGCAGATGCCACGCGGCGTAGGCAGCGCGCGCCAGCGGTGAGCGGTCGTGACGAGCCGCCGCCGCTTTGAGCGCCGCGAGGCAGATGCCGGGGAGGGTGTCACTGGCGATGGGATGCTCGTTCGGGTCCAACTTTTTCGAGATCATGCGATGAGCGAGCAGAGTGAGGGAATGTTGACCGATGCGCTCGCGTGAGTCGCATGCGAGCCCCGCAACGGGAGCAAGCCTAGCCATCTCGCGATGCGTCGCAATGCTGAGACTGATCAAAAGGCGAGTTTGCGCGAGATCGAGGCGGGAGCGGTGGAACGCATTGCGACCATGTGCCCGGTAGTAGCCACCGATTTCGTCGAGGGAGACAATCGGTCCGAAGAGTGGTGTGACATTCAAGAGGTACATGTCGGCGCCGATGCCTGGGTAGCTATCGGTGGGTATCGGAGTGATAAGTTGAAGGACCCACCGGGGAAATGCATTTCCGCTCATCGCCGCCCATGGCAGGTCATCTGGGTACCTCAGTGCCTGGCCGCGAAGGTCACTGCCGGCGAACTTGACCACCCTGCGCGGAATGTATTCTCCCTGGGGCTGACCAAGCTCATCGACGATCGCCAGCCGGCTCTGCACTCTGGCAGCGTGAGGCCACTGGTGGAACGCATGGACATAACGCTCAACAGCGTCTGATGCCAGGAAATCGTCTGCATCGAGGAAGATCACGATATCACCCGCGCAGTGGGCAAAGCCAGCGTTCAGGGCCGAGGCTTGTCCACCGTGCGGCTTCAAGATGGGAATGATGCGTGCTCCGAATTCAGCAATGACCGCATGTGAATCGTCCGTCGAGCCGTCGTCGACCACGATCACTTCACGCCGGCCATAGGATTGGTTGAGCGCACTGAGAATCGCGTGAGGCAAGAAGCGGCCGTAATTGTAGTTGTTCACGATGATGCTGACGAGTGGCCGCGCTGGAAGTGCCGTTCGCGACCCGGAGGGGAGGAGGCGCTGTCTGTCAGTGTCGTGCCTGGATGGCTGATTCATATGCCAGCACAATGCGAGGAACCACGGCCGCTTCGCGGAACTCCAGCGATCGAACACGGGCGGCTCGACCCATCCGGTCGCAGAGATCAGGGAACTGAATAAGCCTGTCCATGGCGTCGCGTAGTGCCTGCGGGTCGCCAGGAGGGACAAGGAGCGCCGTCTCCCCGTCCACAACAACCTCCGGAATGCCGCCAATCCTGGACGCGATGGCCGGCTTTCCGCGAGACATGGCCTCGATGAGAACCATGCCAAAGGGCTCCGGCCATACCGAGGGGACCACGCCAAAGAGGCAGCGCTCCCAGGCCGCGAGGACTGCCGCGTGTGGCCATTCCCCGAGGGCGTGAACCCGTGGAGGGAACCCGCGTGGAGCATCGGGCCATGCCTTGCCTATCAAGACGAGAGGAGGGGCATCATCGAGGCCCGCATACGCTTCTAACAACACAGCAACGCCCTTCTCGCGACGGAGATCGCCGACGAAGAGAATGAACTCATCTCGAGGCAATTGGCGAAGGTACGCGTCAACGAGCGGTTGGCCGATAGGGTCATCGTCAGCAATGAAATTTGGGATGACATCAACTGACTGCTCATCTCGATTGAGGTTGTTACCGCGTGCGACATCCTGGCTCACCGCGATGACCCGATCAACAAGCGCACGCTCCGCCCTGCTGCCGAGCCAGTTGCCGGCGGCGACTGCCGGTCCTTTCAAGCGCCCATAGTGATTCGCGGCGCAGGCAATGCATTTACCTAGAGAGGGACCGGAACATGGGCGGCCACGGTACATGAGACTTTTCTTGGCACAGGTCTGGTTAAAGTAATGAAGCGTGACCACCAATGCGGCGTGGCTCCATCGCTTCAATGGAAGGAACGAGCGTGTGAGCCAGTCATGCCCGTGCACGACATCGGGGCGTGCCTCGCGGATGATCGAGCGTAGACACCTCACCGCCTCGGGATCGGGCACAGGAGGAGCCCACATGCGGTCGGACGAAAACAGGGAGTGGATGCGCTGGCTCGTGGTGCGAATGCGCCGGACCTGCACCTCCCCATCGCACCCGACCGCGGGGGTACCGGGCCATTGGAGCGTGGCGACCGTCACCTGATGGCCGCGGCGAGCGAGCGCGTGGCTGAGATGCTGCACATGGTGCTCGACACCGCCAGCCGCTGGGGGGTAAAAGTCAGACACCATTACGATACGCACCGTGCCCTCTGCATCGCCGCTAGATACAAGGCCTCATACGATTGCACACACGCATCCCAGGTAGGCATCGTCACGGCCTCGGCAACGAGAGGCTCCCGTAGGCAATCCACGACTGCGCTCGCGATCGCTTCGTGCGTGCTTCCGCCGGGAATCGTGTGGACTCCTGGGGCGCCTATCAAGTCAGCATAGCTGGGAAGCTCGGTGACAAGAACGGGTCTCTTTAGGGATAGCGCTTCTCGCACGGCGATTCCCGCGGATTCATATTCACTGAGCGAGACGAACAGCGAAGCTCGCAACAGCAACCGAGCCATGTCTTCCCGGTGCGAGGACGGAATGCCTCTGATCTCGACGTGGTCCGCGACATCGAGCTCGTGGGCCAGACTCTGGAGCGCTGGCAGGTACGGACCATCGCCAACGATCCGCAGGTGGACGTTTGGGACACGCTCCAAGATCAGCGGAAGTGCCTCGATCAGGCGATGATGTCCCTTATACCGCTCCAGGCGGCCGACCGAGACGATCAGGGTTCTGCCATCCGACGCTGGCTCAGGTAGCGCGACGACGGGAAGATGTGCCACGATGGGAATTACCCGGAAGCGTTCCGGGGGCTGGCGCAATGCTTGCTGGAAGAAATGCGCCTCGGCAGCAGAGCTGGCAACGAGGAATTCAGCGCCAGCCAGGAGCGGGCGAAGGAGCCGCCGCTGGGGACGACGTAGCGCACGGCGTAGCCAGGACGAATGGCCGCCGCTGTGAAACGCGACGACGTAAGGCAGACGCGCACGGCGAGCGGCTAGCATGGTAATCGGGGCGACGAAGGTGTGGTATCCCTGGAGGTGCACGATATCCCATTCGCCCTGGGCGACTGCGCGAAAGAGTCCGGGCGCGAAGTAGTAGTCCCGGCCAGACGGCCATGCCCGGATTCTGCGGACTTCGACGCCATTGATTAGCTCGCAGGGCGGCGCCTCGTGTTCAAGATCGGTTGCCAGCACGGTGACGCGATGACCTCGCAGTGCGAGGCGTTCGGCAAGCTCCTTGGTGTGGATCTCCGTTCCGCCGATATCCGGAACATAACGTGCTGACACGAGCACGACGCGGAGTGAGCGAGTGCCTGAGCGCGCCTGAGCCACAATCGGGCTCGCGCGGAGATCGCTAGTCCAAAGGTTAAGGTTAACGAGAGTACCGGTCACCGCGCGCCGTCCAATCGCAGTATCATACGAGCCCAGCGCCTCGGAGCATCGGAGCAATGGAAGCGCCACCACAACCTGCGCTCCGCAGAGCGGCTATCAAAGCCAGTTGGCGTGGGGGAACGCTGTGACCACGATGCCGATGACCCGTGGGCCGGATCATCACTGAGCTCATCGTGCAATTCCAGTTGAAATCAGTCAATGCACGATGCGCAATAACGAAACACAGCGCCTGTTGTATTCTCCCCAGACCACGACTATCGCGATCATAGACACCCGGTAGGCAGGAGTCAATTGAACGGATACGTACCGATGCGTCCGTACATGTAAGCGAGTTCGCGCTGGCCCGGCGGCAACGGTGACGCTAGTCCGTCCCGGCGGCATGCGGGTGCCAACACATGCTCGGAACTGCCGTCGTTCGTGACCAAGCAGCCGGGTTGGCGGCCAGCGCCCGGCCAGGCTACGAAACGGGTGTGGCTTCCGGTGTGCCAGGCGGCACAGATTCAAGACTTGTTAGGGAGATGATGGTCACCACCGCGCGGTCCGGCCCGGGATTCATGATTCGCGCCGTGGCTCCCTGCGGGAGCACCACCTGATCGGAGGAGGCGAGCGCGCGATTTGTGACGGGAGCGGGTGGGGGAATCTCCGGCATCAGCGGTCCGATGGGCGGAACGACGGTGGTGACGATCGCCTCGGTCGCGTCCAAGACAAGCGTGCCGCGGGTAACCCGCAGGACGACTGGTCCGCGCATTGCCGAAATTGGGCGGGTTGGGACGCCAGCGGGGATGACTACCTCAGACACCGTGATCAGAACCTCGCCTGGCGGAAGCGGGCCCAACTCCGCGTGCGCGATGAGGTCAATACTAAATGCGGGCGTTGGCGAGGCCGTGGGCGTCTGCGCAAGCCCTTGCTTCGTTTCCGGGCTCAGCGCAACAGTGAGCAGCAAGGCGAGTGCATATCCGGCAGCAATAGCACGAGAAACGTATCGCATTTCGTAGTCTCCCTTCGACTCGACGCTTGCTTGCGCCTTCGCGAGTGCAGGCGAGGTAAGCGAAGCCACTACGACCTGAGCAGGCAGATTGCCCGGGTTCTGCACGCGGAGACGGCGGCCATCCAGGAAAACCAAACGCTGACCCATCATAGCGCGCACCTGATCCCTTGCGGCAGCGTCGCGAGGGATTTGAAGCACGAGCGTGCCAGAGCGCACAAACATGAGCAACGGTCCGGGATCATCCCCTGCCACCGCGGATGCTCCAGGGGGAATGGTCAGCTCGACGACGGTCAGCGAGGAGGGTCCAGCAGCATCATAATGGAGGCGACTCGCGACGAGAATGACCGATTGGGGACTTCCTGGCTGAGACGCAGGAAACAGGTCCTGGGCCATGGCTCGTCCCGGCCCAACGAGCGTCATGAGCAAGACGATGGTGATGCAGATGTGGCCCCGTTGCGTCATCTCTGCACTCCCAGGTTGCCAGACTGCTTGATCCTTTCACGGCATTGGATAGTCGTCAATTGGCGAGAGTCTGGCTAGCCTCGCCTGCCATGAGTGACATCATGAGGACAGAGAACGGCAGAGCGATGGCAGGACTTATGAGGCATGCGAACTCTCCGTCCATGGGTACAGATTCGGCGGCCGCTCGCCGAAAAATACCGTGCCAGGCGTGGTTGGGGAGCGGGCGCACGACGCGACGATCGGGCACGATCGGGAGATGACGCGCCGGTTTTGACGCGCCGTGGCGGGGCCAGATCAGCGTACGTATAAGTTGACAACCATTTCTCCCCCCCCTAATCTCTCATTGAGGAGATCTCTAATGAATCCTTAACCCACCGGTTAGGGAGGCGAGTCGGTAGTTCCCCGAACCCCATCACATGGGGAGTAGGCGGTCGAGCCGACCTTGGATGGGTCGGTTTTTCTCTTTCTTGATAGGTTGTCTGCGTTCGGCGCCGCTGCGCGAATCGCGATCAATGTCGAAGTGATGCGGATCGAAAGCGTGGCGCGGCAGCGCACGATGGCGCTCGGGTGGAGGAGTGGCTAAATGAGCTATCAGTGCAGGTCACCCTAGTGACAAAGACCGGCGAATTCGGGACGAGGCGGGGGTAGCCCTGGCATGGTGTCCCCCGCCCCGCATCGACCTCGCCGGTGGCCTGAAATGGCGCACCGATCAGTCCCTCGCATTTTACTGGATGCTGGGCTCCTCGTGCACACCCCATTTCAGGTCACCCCTCCATTCCTACATTGGACGATGCTCGTCGTAGGAGGTTTGGTGGAGTGGTAGCCGCTTTGCATCGTCTTGATCAAATCGATGACGATGCTGGGACACGCGAAGCTGCGGACACGATGCTACAGGGGTGGACGGTGAGTGTGATTATCCCGGCACTCAATGAGGCGGCCAATCTACCCTACGTTCTCCCTCGCATTCCTTCGTGGGTAGATGAAATTCTTCTTGTTGATGGGCATTCGACCGACGGTACTCCTGACGTCGCGCGGAAGCTGAGTCCCCGCATTCGCATCGTAAGCCAGCAGGGGAGAGGAAAAGGAGCGGCGCTTCGCACTGGATTCGCGGCAGCGACTGGAGACATCATCGTCATGCTCGATGCAGATGGCTCGACCGATCCTGCTGAAATCCCATCATTCATTGGGCCGCTCCTGGCCGGCGCCGATTTCGTGAAGGGCTCACGGTTTCTCCATGGTGGCGGCACGGCCGACATGTCGCTGTTGCGCCGCCTCGGCAATTTGGCATTCGTTTCGATCGTGCGGCTCGTGCATGGTGGCCGGTTCAGCGATCTCTGCTACGGCTACAACGCGTTCTGGGCGCGAGTGCTGCCCCAGCTCAATCTCGATGGTGATGGATTTGAGATTGAGACGATCATGAATGTGCGAGCGCTACGCGCAGGGTTGAAGGTCGTCGAGGTGCCGAGCTTTGAGTCCGAGCGCCGGTATGGCGTTAGTCGCTTGCGGACGATTCCTGATGGATGGCGTGTGCTCAAGGCGCTGGGCCGGGAAGCGTGGAGAAGCTGGCGAGAAGGCGATCTCCGCCAATCCGATCGGCAACATCGGCTCAACAGAACTCGGCAGGCAGATGGATACGCCGTTGCAGCGGTGGATCGAGTAGATCTCCATGAAGTCGCGTAAAGAGTCTTAGCGTGGTGCCGGGGGAATGCGGATTAAGCGTAGAGGGAAGCGGCACCGGTGGATCACGACTGATGAATGCACGGGAAGGCTCATCCGTATTCGCATCAATCAAGAGCGCTGACGTCTCCGTGATCATTTGCGCATATACGGAAAAGCGATGGAGCGATTTAGTCGCGGCCATCGCTTCAGTGCGCTTGCAGACGGTTCGTCCTCGCGAGATCATCGTCGTCATTGATCATAATCCGCCGCTCCTGCAACGCGTCCGTGATGGAATGCCGGGCGTTACCGTAGTCGCGAACGCGGAGGAGCGGGGTCTTTCTGGCGCCCGCAACTCCGGGCTCGCCGCGGCACATGGCTCCATCGTTGCCTTCCTGGACGACGATGCGATAGCCGAGCCTGACTGGCTGGAGCGGCTCGTTGCAATGTTCGATGACCCATCGGTGCTTGTCGCCGGTGGGTCGGTCACTCCGGAGTGGCAGTGCCACCCTCCTCGCTGGTTCCCAGACGAGTTTCACTGGGTTGTCGGATGCACCTACCGAGGCATGCCCACGACCAGAACGCAGGTGCGGAACCCCATCGGAGCGAACATGGCCTTCCGGCGCGCGGTGTTCGAGCACATCGGCACGTTTCGCGCTGGCATCGGCCGGGTTGGCACGCTGCCCGTGGGATGCGAAGAGACCGAGCTCTGCATCCGTTACCGGCAACAGATGCCACACGGCAGGATCGTCTACGAACCCCTCGCGCGGGTTCGGCACCGCGTGTCGCCTCCCCGGACGACGCTTCGCTACTTCGCGGCACGCTGTTTCGCCGAGGGGTGCTCCAAAGCCTTGGTGACACGACTGGTTGGAAGTGATGACGGCCTCGCCTCTGAGCGAACCTACACGTTGCGTACTCTACCCAATGGTGTCATGCGCGGTGTTCGCGACGCGGTACGTGGCGACGCCGCGGGTCTTGCTCGTGCTGCCGCCATCGTGGCGGGCCTGGCGGCGACTACCCTCGGCTATGCCGTGGGCAACGCGATCGGTAGAAACCGAACAGGAAGCCAAGTCCCTTCTTCTACGCTGAGCACGCGGGAATCGCTTGAGCCCGCGTCGCTTCAGCGATCTCATGGCCAGTGGTTCGATCAGAAAGGTGAGACCATGCGTTGGATTGAATTCGACATTCACGGACGGGCGTCCATCCGCGTTGACGCTGACGCTCCAACTGCGCCGCTCCTGCGGGACATGTTCGCTCCCTTTCTGAGCACCCGGCCGCTGTCATCATTTGACCTGACCATTACGGGAAAGCTCCGGCCTGTTGTTGGGACGTCCTTCGGAGAGACGGAGTACCATTACACCGAGCATTCGCTGTTCTTCCCCGAAACCGAAGTGCAAATCCTCTTGGACGAGGACGGCTTTCACCTCAACGGCACGAGGGAATTGCTGGTCTTTGCGCTGCCACTCATCGACCGGATCATGGTGACACGGGGCGCGGCGATGATTCACGCGGCAACGGTGGAGTACCGGGGCACCGGCCTTTGTTTACCGGCGTGGGGTGGTACTGGGAAGACCAGCACCATTGCCAAGCTTCTCCGCCGGGATGGCTTCGCCTTCATGGGGGACGATTGGGCGTTTCTGACCGCGGATGGGCAGTTGCTCGGTTATCAAAAACCCATGTTCATCAAGCCCCATCACCGCCCGATTTATCCGCACCTCTTCCAGGCGAAGCGAAAACCGCTCGTGCCGGTGCGTCTGTCGCGCCCGCTCGGTCGCCTGACCACGAGGGTGCATCCGGTTGTCACGCAATACCCGCGGTTTGCTCGATTTGCCCGCCAGTTTTCGCCGGAGCACATGACGGTGCGCCCGGACCAGGCATTCCCTCACGCGCGGATGGCCACTGAGGCGTCTTTGGGTCTGGCAATGTTCCTTGAGCGGTACGACGGATCAGTGGTGCGGCTGCATGAACGAGATGAGGCGTGGATGGTTTCCCGCTTGATCGGTAATTTCCACGCGGAGATCACGCCGCACTCCCAAAAGGTGATTACTGCCTTGGCAGCGACGGGCATGGTCCCAATCGAGACGACGTTTGGAGACAAAGCCGCGGTGTTGCGCTCGGCACTGGCTGGTAAGCCGGCGCTGCTGCTTCAGATACCGCAGGCGTGGTCGCCAGACCAGGCATCAGACGCGATCGTTGCCGAGGTGGAGCGAGTCATCGACCGCTACGGGCTAGGGCGTTCCGCAGA
>JBHOQQ010000014.1:0-14579 GCA_042408955.1 Thermomicrobiales bacterium | reverse complement strand
ACGCGATAGAAGAACGGATTGCGTACTAACACCCAACCCTTGCGGACTCGCTCCACCATCCATGGCAGATGAAATGCGGGAATGTCCGTTCGTTTGCTGACAGACATTACGCGCGGCGCATGCCGGATCTGCTCGGTCGTCTGATCTTCTCCGAGTCGTTGCCGAACAAATGGAATTTCTTGAGTGTGTGATGATGCCCGAATCATGCTACTTTGTCGTACTTATCGGCATTGTCGACCATTTACCGCAACGATCTCGTCACTACAGTGGAAAACGCAAGCCGTCTGTTTGATCCTCAAAAGGCGCGTTCCCCGTATTCGAAATGGTACGCTCACTCACTGGTGAAACTGGTGGTAGAGTTGGCATTCCATCAATCATCGGTCCCCCTTGCTACGGGAGTACCGTCCCATCCCCATAGTACATGGGGGCATCGCGCGGCGTATGTGCTCTTGAAGAATCTTGCACGGCCTTCAGCCCATATCCGTGCTGGTAGGGCTTGGCACCCTTGCTACCTGACCGGGAACTGCCGCCTGTGGAGTGCCGTACGGGGCGGAGTGTGCGCACGCTCATGGAGGTTGCGTAACCCATCACCCGGGAATCCAAGCGTGCGGGGAAGGCAGGCCAGGTAGTTCGGCGAGAAATTTCTCGCCGAACTGGGAATCCAGGTGTGCGGGGTAGGAGAGCCTGGGGGCGGATGCTGCGTCGTGCGCGAGCGTGACCAGACGGAATTTTCACGCATCTATCACGAGATTACCGGCACGACATTCACGGCGCGCCAGGCGCCCCCGGCAAGAGCGGCTACGGCACCCGCTTCCTCGCTTGGAAGGAAGCCACGGCAGCGCACGGGAACCGAATCGGACGACCTAACGTCTGTAAAGATGCTGCCGTCGCAATTGGGCGACCAGTATTGACACCGGCTCGTGATCGTGCAAAGATGATGCGAATAGCTAGCTAAAAGCTAACAGTTGTACCGCATGAACAGCGAGGCGAAAACAAGCGTTTAGCTAAGGCGGTTCGTGGCATCGCGCACGAGATTATGCATTCCGAGCCAATATCGTCACCTGTGACGAGGAGAGATCTGCGATGAATCTGCGACGTTTTGGGCCGCGAGCCATGCCACTCGCTGTATTGGGTATCGCCGGAATGCTCGCCATCAACAACATGCCGTCGACTGGTCTGGCGGCGCGAACTGCGAATGACGACGATCCAGTCCAAGCCCGGGTCGCAGCGCGTGCCGACCTACGGGACCTGAGCTACCCTGGCGCAACCGGCGACTTTGCCCGCTTGGTACGCGAGGCAACGCTCGATGCCTCGGCCGAGCCGCTCCTAGGCGCTAGCATCGACCTGGCACGAGCGGCCGCGCATGGCCTCGGGTCACTCGCCATCGAGCCGGTCGCAGGGCGCACCCGGTCCCTCGGCCACGCGGTGACGAGCGAACCGCTGGCACCGCTCGGAGCAGGAGGCGCCGATCGCCAGTCCTCCCGCATCACACATGAAGCGATCGTCGTGGAGCGAGGGGGAACGCCGGATCTAATCGATCACCTAGCCACGCGTGGGGCGTTTGCCGGGAACGCTGCCCGCTCTCGTGGCATGAGCGGCGACGCACTCGATCTCGCCAGCGTACAGGACCCGCTCCAGCAGCCGGCGACGACTGCTGGATTAGGCCGTGAAGCCGGCGCATCCCTGGCGGCGGTAGCGTTTCGCCTGAGCTGGCCGGACGACTCGGTTACGCTGGGGCTTGCCGGGAAAGAAGCAATGCCGGTACCAACTCAGCCTGATGCGGCGAGCGAGACTGAGCGGCAGGCAATTAACGCCTCGATCCAAAACGTTGATCTCGATGCACTCAGTGGCTCGATCAGCGGCGGCGAGCGGGAAGCTGCCCACCGCGCAGCTGTCATTGTCGCCACCGCTGCGCTCGCCGACGCGGCGTTACCGTTTGAGCGCGAGGCGGCTCGCGCAGCGGCCGGAGTCGACGTTGAAGCTGGCGCCATCATGACAACGTCGAGCCTAGAGCGCGAGGCGTCGATCAGCGTCGCCGGATCGCGGTCGCTCGAAGGGTTGACAGGTGGCTCATCGATCCAGCCTGAGGGAGCATCTGGCATCGAACATGAGGCCAGCACAGCGGGGCAAGGGGCGCTCGACAACGCGGCTGCATCGGCTCGCGACGCGGGACGCGCTACGCTCGAGGAGGCGATGCGATAGGCAAATCCGCAAACCGCGGGTGCTGAGCAAGCCCCACGCGGATATCATCCGAACGTTTGATCAAAGACTATTGGGCTCGCCACGGCGCCGTGCCGTGGCAGGGTTTTGTGCTCCCTAGTCACGCAACTTGGGGCTTGCATCACGTGCGACCAATTACCAAGCCGGAGTCATCACAACGAACGTGAAAGGAGTGAAGGATGAGGGCGCGGGTCTTCTCGATCGCATCAGTGATGATGCTGATGCTCAGTGGAGCCATTGTGCTCGGCTATCACGCCCGCGGCGTCAGCGCGCAGGGCGATGGGCGCACAGCTGCGGTGCACAGTGGCAGTTGCGACAATCTTGGCGACGTGCTCAGCGAAGTTCGCGCGCTGAAAGCACAGGAAGGTGGCATCGAAACCGCGTTCCGAACGATCACCATCGCGCTGGCTGACCTCGTCGCTGACGGCAGCGCGGTGGTGGTTGCGGATGCCGCGGGAGATCCCGTGGCCTGCGGAGACGTGACCGGCAGCGAGACCGCCCAAGATATCTACATCGGCCTGGCCGAGCAAAACAGCTCTGGCTACAGCGGCATCGCTTGGCTCCGCGCACGGGACAATGGCACACAGGTCAGCGTGTTCCTCGGGCAAGGATTGAGCGGCGGCGGGGGCACGACTGGTGGCGATGACGACGGTCCCCCACCGCCTCCGGATGACAACTCGGGCGACAACGGCACCACCCAAGGAACCACCTACACGAGCCCGAGCTATGGCTACACGGTGACCTACGATCCGAACGTCTGGCAAGTTGATGAGGAATCCTCAGAGCCCAGCGATTCTGGTCCGATCGACTTCCTCGGTTTGTGGAACGGGCTGAGCTATGCCTCGTTCCTTGGGCAGACTGCTGCCAACGTCAGTGCCACCAACTGCGTCAACTATTTCGAACGGCAATTGCCAACTCGCGAGACCAACAGCAACGTTGAGCCGCGTGTTGGTGACGATGGCGACGAGATTCGCGGTGGCAACAATCAGCGAGCGTGGGTGGCACTCAATTACACCTATACTGCGCAAGACGGGCAGACGGCTGATCTGACGCTGTATATTGAGTGCCGAACGCTCGCGAACGACGTTCTGCTCATCTTCCGCCAGAATGTTCCGCAGCGCGCCTACGACCAGCAGGTGCCGATCCGCGATCAACTGCTGGACGGTTTCTCAGAGTCGTAGCACAGCGCTCAAACCAGTCGCTCGCATGACCAGACGGGGTAGTTAGGGTTGCCGGCTACCCCTTCGGCTTGCCGGGCAAGCGGTAGGGTAAACGAGGCTGGAGAGCAGGTGCGCCAGTCTGGATGATGCACTACCGGGTGCCGTGCCGCGGTTCGTGCGGACCTGCGGACCTGAGGCTCACTCTCATCCCCCCAACTCGGCAGCAGCCCACTGGTTCTCAGAGCTGTCGAGCTTAGCCCAGCGCGCTCGTGCGCGACAGCGCTGCCTCACGTGGGTAGATCCGAAGCCCAGCAAATACCTGGGTTAGGTGTGGATGAAGACTGGCGTTCCAACATCGGCCCACTCCCAGAAAAAGCGGGCATCATCCAGCAGCAAATTCAGACAACCATGACTCCCCGGCCGCCCGATCGTCTCCGGTGTGCGCCACCAGGCAAAATGAATCGCATGCCCGAAGTCGGTGAAATATTGGGTGAAGAGCACGTCTTCCAGCTTGTAATAGTGCTCCGCGCCGATCGCACCGCTGGTCATCGTTTCATTTGGCACCCGTACCAGGATGTGGAAGAGTCCGGCGGGCGTCTCCCAACCAGCCATGCCCGTGGTGGTCACCGCGACGCGAACCGGAGTGCGATCCTCGTACGCCGTCATCAGTTGTTGAATAAGGTGCACATCTATCCAGCGGCCTGACGCAGGGGCCTCCGCTGGCAGCGGTGGCGGCAGCACTGGCGCGTTCCGCCCAATGTTGCGGGAGTAGACATACCGCCCAGGACCGATCTGCGCCCATTGATCCGCTCCCTGAAAGACTTCCTCGCCTCGCACCCAGGCGGTGACCGTCACTGGATCGCCGTATTGCAACACATCGACGATCTCAGCCTTGGTTGTCGGCTCCGACCGGACATTCGTTTCCCCAAGCGCCGCGCCTTGCCAAATCTCTGGATTCCATTGGGCACGGCTGAGCTTGGGCAGTGGTGGCGGATCCTTCAAGTACTCTGCGGCGACCCAGCCCGCATACCCATCGGCATACCCTGGAATCCAATCGCCTCGGCTATTGGGCACACTGATGAACTCGGCGTTGTCGGGCAGCACGACGATGATGTCATCATTGAGACTAGGGCCTGCTCGCAGGCGGAGCCCCTCAGGCGATTTCACCAGCTTCGTCTCGCCTTTGGTTGGCGGGGCCGGAAGAAACGCGGGATCGCTCAACAGTCCGTTGGCCTCAGCCAGCATCCGCCCAAGCGGGCGCAGCCGCACGTTGCCCCTTGGCTCCTCCTCGATGACCACGCGCTCGAACAGCTGAGCCGTTGTCCCAGTCGTGGCATCATTGAACGGCTCCGAGAGTGGCAACCCGAAGAGCGGCAGATTGCCGTGGCTTTCCCAGAATTCGGCAATACGCCCGCTGATGGTGTGCCCAGTCTCCGGGAAGAACCGGCAGGAGCGCACCGTCGCGGAGCAGCCGCTCACCCGGCGCCGGGCCGACGCGGGAGCCAGGCTTCGGCGAAGATCGTCCGGCAAGTGCGCCGCTTGCACGTCCCACGGCGGCTCAAGCGCCGGATCATAGACCAGGGTCGCAGCTTCGAACGTTTGGACGATACCAAGGTCTGGATCGTACCGCTCCTCAGACAACGGGATGCCAAACCCTTGCTCACCCCCGGCATCGAGCCACCGGGCCAGGAACGGATTCTTGAGATTATGTCCGGTTTCAGCAAAGTAGCGTGACCGGTCGATCGAGCTTTCCTCGACAACCTCTTGGGCGAGGGCGCGACCTCCATCGTGGGGAAGCAGCATCGCGCTCCCGAGCACCGCTCCAGCGCGGAGCGCCGCTCGCCGCGTCAGGCGAATATGACTGAAGTGATAGCGACCGCTGGTTGACATGCGCTCCTCTCCGCGACAGCACCTATTTCTCGCACTCACCAACGTGTGTTGGGCTCGTGTGGTTTCGACGAAGGCGCTCTGTAAGCCTCCGGCACCTTCTCTACGCCACCTGCACAGAGTGTACCGGCCAGCGAGACGAGGCGAGCTTCGGATAGACTAGCGAGTGTGGGGCAGATTGTTCTTGGAGGAAGAATCGTGCGAGGCGCGCGAATTGATCACAGTAAGGTGTCGGTCGTGCCCAGTCCGAGCGGATTGCCGTCACAGCATCTTGTCACTCGCGAAGTGGGCGCAACATCGCTCTTCATTGGCCAGCAGTGGCTCCAACCCGGCGATCGCGTCTTGCTCCACACGCATCCCGTTGAAGAAGCCCTGATGTTCCTTCGGGGAAGCGGGGAAGCATGCCTCGATGGCGAAATTGTGCCCATCGGACCAGGCACAAGTCTCTATATTCCGCCTGGCGTGCCGCATGGCTTTCGCAATACCGGTACCACCGAAATGCACGTGATCATTGCCTTCCCCACGCCGGAGTTCGCGGAGACGACGCTCTTGGAGCCCAACAAACTACCGGTGCCGTGATCAGCGTGGCAGCGAAAGGAGGAGCCCGGCCGCGTAGTCACCTGGCGCTCCACAGTGACCACCGCACGACGTAGCGCGTGCCCTGCTGTGACCCAGCAGACAACGGAAGGAGAGGCGTGACGGCGTGGGAACGCTATTAGCAGAGGTAACCCGGGGTGGCCATGTCGAGAGTGTGCACTACGGCTCGATTGTCGTCAGCGATGCTAGTGGCAGGGTCGTCGCATGGGCAGGCAATCCAGAGCAGTTCGCCTATTTCCGGTCGTCAGCGAAGCCGTTCCAAGCGATACCAGTCGTGGAAAGCGGAGCCGCGGATCACTTTGGCTTGACCGATGCGGAATTGGCGCTCTGCTGTGCCTCTCACAACGCTGAGCGGCACCACCAGGAGCAGGTCGCGGCAATGCTCCAGAAGCTTGGCCTTTCACCCGAGGCGCTGGGCTGTGGCTGCCCGCTTCCATCTGACGAACGGGAAGCGGGCAGCGTCTTGGCCGGGCTGGTGGCACCCTCGCCGCTCCATTGCGATTGCTCTGGCAAGCACGCGGGCATGCTCGCCAGTTGCTTGCAACTCGGCTATCCGCTTGATGATTACCGGAAGCCAGAGCATCCGCTCCAACAGACGATTCGTCAGATCATCGCTGAGGTATGCTGCGTCGATGCGACAGAGCTGGCCGTGGCGGTGGATGGGTGCAGCGTGCCAACCTTCGGCACCACCCTGACGGCATTTGCCCGCGCGTATGCCGCTCTGGCAGCGCCAACCTTGGTTCCTCCTCATGCCGGCAGGGTGCATGCCAACGCGCTTTTCCGGCTGCGTCAGGCCATGATGAGCCACCCGGAGAACGTTGCTGGCCAGGGAGAGCTTGTTACCGATCTCATGCGGCTGGGCAGAGGCACGATCGTTGCCAAAAGCGGAGCCGAGGGGCTTCTGTGTCTGGGACTACCCCAGGCGGGCCTTGGCATAGCGATTCGAATTGCCGATGGCTCGTTCCGGGCTCATCCGGTCGTGGCTGCGCAGGTGCTCAGCCAGCTTGGTGCGGTCGAATCCAGCATCATTGATGAGCTCCTTGGCTGTCACCCGCCGGTGGTCAGGAACCACAATGGGTGGAGCGTCGGCGAGATTCGCCCGGCGTTTCACCTTCAAGGCAGCGCCTGACTAGAAGTAAAAGCGAGAGCGAGGCGCCGTGGCCCCGCTCCTCTTCCGATGCATAACGTTGCTTAGGGCGTGCGCCGGAGAGGTCTCCAAGATCAGGCTAGTCGTTTCGGCGACCTGTCAGGAGGCTCACGTAGTAGAGCAACTGGAGCACCGAAATCGCGAAGCCCGCGATGTAGGTCCAGGCTGCGGCGTTGAGCACCTGAGCCACTGCCTGCCCCTCGCTGCCGCCAGCGACACCGCCATCAATCAGCCCGAGCCGGGCCAACTCCTGGCGTGCTCGTCGCGAGGCATCGAACTCGACCGGAAGCGTCACCAGTGCGAAGACCGTGGTCAGCGCGAACAGCGCCACACCGACCCAAGCCAGCTCGACAATCCCAATGACGATACCGATCAGCAGCAAGATGAAGCCAAGATTCGAGCCAATGTTGACCGCCGGCACGATCGCCGTGCGGAACTGCAACGGGGCATAGCCTTTTGCGTGCTGAATCGCATGCCCAGCCTCGTGCGCGGCGATGCCGATGGCCGCCACTGATGGCACACCATAGACACCCTGCGAGAGACGCAGCACACGATGACGCGGATCGTAATGGTCCGTCAGCTCACCAGGAATCGGCTCGATTGCCACGTCGTAGATGCCACTGCTCTGGAGCACCCGGCGAGCCGCCTCGGCACCCGTGATTCCCATCGTGTTCCGCACACGGCTAAACTTCTGGTAGGCGCCGCGCGTCTTGCTCTGCGCCCACATCATGAACAGGAATCCGGGCAGCATGAACAACAGCCACATCGGATCGAGATAAAACATCGCCTCACTCCACCTTACGTTGCTCGGCGCACACGTGTGTCCTCGCTCTCACCCAAACGTTCGTGTCACAGGATTAGCGCCTACGCCGTCAGTGGTCGCGTCAGGGACCACTGACGCATAGTGTACGATAACCGCTACCCAATGGATGGAGGCTGGCAGGGGAGGCGCGGTAGTGAGCGCTATCTCAGCTCAGGCGCCACACGCGCGATGCCGCGCGCCCAGCGGCAGAGTTGGAGAGGAGCTTGGCAGATTGAGCGAGGCGAAGAAGCTGACCCAGGCCGTGACCGCGTCGCGCGCGATCGATGTCGACGCCTTGATCGACCCGTATCTTGAAGCTGCAATCCAAGCGCTCGATGGCGAGGCGCCACTGCTCACCGGCATGGCGCGGTATCACCTGGGATGGGTAACACCCAGGTTTGAGCACGTGGATCCAGGGGCGGTCGATCGGGGGAAGCGCATCCGCCCGCTGGTGGCATTGCTGAGCTGCGCGGCGGTAGGCGGTGATCCGGCCGATGCCGCGCCACTCGCCGCGGCCATTGAGCTTCTGCATAACTTCACGCTCATTCACGACGATATTCAGGATCACAGCCCGACCCGGCGTCACCGGGCGACGGTCTGGTCGCTCTGGGGAAGCAGCCAGGCGATCAATGCGGGTGATGCATTGTTCGCGAGCGCGCATCTCGCGTTGTACCGGCTGCGCGAGCGCGGTGTGCCAGATGGACTGGTGCTGCGCTTAGCAGAAGCGTTTGACCGTACAACGATCGCCATCGTCCGCGGACAAGTCCTCGACCTGCAATTCGAGGGACGAAGTGATGTCTCGCCGGGTGATTACCACCGCATGATTGCCGGGAAAACCGCGGCCATCGTGCGCTTCGCCGCCTGGGGAGGAGCACGTGTTGGAGGAGCCAGCGAATCGGCTGCTGACGGGTTCGCAGCCTTCGGCCTAGCACTCGGTCTGGGATTTCAAGTTCGGGATGATCTCCTTGGGATTTGGGGAGAAACCGCGGAAACGGGCAAAGCGGCGGCCGATGATATCCGGCGGAGGAAGCAGAGCCTGCCCATCCTCATACTCCGCGAGCGAGCCAGTGAACACGACCGCGCCGAGCTCGATGCGCTGTATCGCCAGCCAGAGATTTCCGCTGATGGTGTTCAGCGTGTTCTCGCTCTCCTAGCCGCGTATGACGTGCGCTCAGCAGTCGAAGCGGAGATCGCCGCCCTGCACGATCAAGCCCGCGCGGCGCTGCTCGCGGCTACGGGCAGCGAGGCGAACTCCGCGCGCGACGCGCTCCTCACCCTAGTGGATATGCTCGCTGGTCGCCGCCATTGACGGTCACGCGCACCCTCGGGACCCTCCTCCCGATTCACTCGGGCCATTCTTCCCGCAGCGACAGGACCTTCCAGCCATGGAAGCTTGTCGTATCTTGAGTAGGATAAAGGTCCTAGGAGGGCAGCCGAATAGGCTAGCCACTTTGGGGGAGCAACACCTTGCTCAGGAGAGCGGACGATGGGCCGAATTCATCCGTACGAGCTTGCTTACCGCACGCAACCTCTGCACGGGCGGGCTCGTGCTCAGGTGGTGCGGACGTTCGCCATGGATTGGCTGCCGATTATGGCGACGAACCTGCTGCTGGTGGCCATCCTTCTCCTGGCGCTGACTCTGGTTCAGTAGCCTGGATTTGCCAGATTGTTTAAGGGAGGATGTATGAGCTTCCCGTGTGCTCTCATCCAGAAGTTGCGCGCGCTCTTCCCCACGACTGCGCGGGCAGCCGAGCCCGCAGCGCAACGCCGTGCGCCGCACCTGCGCATCGTCGGAGGAACGGCTTATCAAGAGGCTGAGCAGCCCGCGCGTGTTCGCCCAATCCGCGGTCATCACACACGCCACGGGGGCCTGCACCGTTGGCGGTGGGAATGATGATGCCGGAGCCGCATCCCAGCGCTCCGGCCTTCCCCTGGCGTCGTCCCAACCAAACGTGTCCAACCAGTGATCACTTCGCTCCTTCCGATCACGATCGCGCATGCCGCCGCATCCGCCGAGACTCGCGCCCCACGCTGCACACAGTTCCTGGTGCCGTGAACCCTCCGTCTGGTCCTCGCCCCCTACCACGGTCCACACCCTGCCGGTGGAGGACAACGCGTGGGAGATGGGGAAACCACCGGCTCGATAGGCGAGAGCGGCTACCCCTCTGCTCGTGTCACACAAACGGGGCGCGTTGCGGGGGAGCGTCGCCGCCGGTCCAGTGAGCGGGCCTCGTCAGCACCGTACCCGTCATACCAAGCGCAGGTCCGTTTTTCCGTTTGCGATAGCCGAGGAGCGCGCAGCGAGGAATCTCATTCGTATGTTGTAGCATCCCCGCCGAGTGTTGGGTGAGGGCATGAGGCCCGCTGCCCCAAGACGCAGACAGAGAGAGATCCCTCGCTTTGCTCGGGATGGCGATAGAAGGACGCCGAGCGTCGGTGCCGAGCGCGTGCGGGCACGAACGAACCGTGCCACGCCAGGTGACACTGCCATCTTCACCGCCGGTGACGAGCGCGCCCGCCACCTCGTCATTCCGAGCGGAGCGAGGAAACTCGTTATAAGCCGTCAGGCAGCCATGTGCCTTCGCATGTTCGCATTCTGATGGCTGATCGCTGAAACGTGAGCGCTCGCGCAGCGATCCCTCCCAGCGCACTCCGCGCTACGCGAACGGAATGATCGATGATGCATGCTGCACCACGGTGACGGTCGAACGGGTGCCGAGCGAAGACGACAGCCGATTGGGGAATGACCAGAACTGCGCCGCTCACTCCCCCGCGTCTACGAGCGGGATGACCGAGGACGGCCGGGCCCCGCTCGTGCACGCTCTGGCGACGGCTCGACCATCTACCATGATACTCACGATGCAATGCCAGCGGCCACGCCGAAGGCCGGCTCCGTGCTATGCTTTTTTGTAGTGATCCCCGCTCATGAGCCAGGACAAGAGCGAGATGGTGTTGATCGAACATCGCGTGAGTGGAGACGGAGTGGCGGCGGTTGACCCGACGATTCTTGCGCTGATGCATCGCGATGGCTTGCTCCGTGAGGGGCATTTTTCCTTTCGCTCTGGCCGGCATAGCGCTGGATTGCTCGACCGCGATCTTCTCTTGGCAGATCCAGGGCTCGCCAGCCGGATGGGCTATGCCATCGCCAAGCGGTTCTTTACCGAGCATCTCAACACCGTTGCCACCCCCTCAATATGGGGAGCTGGTCTCGCTCAGTGGGTGGGTTACTTCTTAGAACCCAAGGCAAAAGTGGTGGATGCCACGCCGACAGATGGTGGATTGACCATTGCGGAGAAGCTCGTCGGCTTCATCACAGGCTGCCGCGTACTGCTGGTCGATAACCTGATCGTGAGCGGGCAAACCATGGCGCAGTTCGCTCAGGTCATTTCGTCGCATGGAGCCACGGTCGTCGGGATCGCCACGTTATGGAGCCTAGGACCGGAAACCATCGCTGGCTTTCCAGTCTACGCCCTGCTGAACGACGTCTATCCAGCCTATGAGCCCAGCGCGTGTCCCTTGTGCGCGGCTGGTGCCCCGGCGCCCGAACCCGTGGCATATTAGCCTGCCCCGGCACGTTGCTTGATCCGGTTGTACCTCTCTGAATTTGCGCCGGGCCGGGACTGCGCGGTACGGTGAGATCATGCGATATCGCGCCGCGCCATCCTCACACCGCGAACCACCAGCACCATCGCACGGAGTCATCACCGCCATCACCAATCAGGCGCATGACCCGGAGCGCGTCAGCGTCTTTCTCGACGGCGTCTTCGCATTCGGCCTCACGCGCATGCTCGCCGCCGAGCACAGACTTGCGGTTGGCGAGGAGCTTTCCGAGGAACGCGTCGCGTTGCTGCGCGCGCTCGATCAGGAGCAACAGGCATTGGAGGCAGCATTCCGGCTCCTGACGCGCCGGCCACGCTCGGAGCGCGAGATCAGGGAGCGGCTGGAGCGGCGCGGCTTTCCTCCTCCCGTGATCGAGACGGTGATCGGAAAGCTTGCGTCGTGGCGGTACGTCGATGACGAAGCCTTCGCTCGCTTTTGGGTCGAGCAGCGGGAAGCGAACCGGCCCCGAGGGCGCAGGCTGCTTGCTCAAGAGCTGCGGCACAAAGGGATCGATCGCGGGGTGATCCGCGAAACGCTCGACAATGCTGATATTGATGAGCTGGCGGCCGCCCGGTCGCTCGCTGAGGCGAAGCTCCTGCACTACCGGGAGTTAGCGCCGCCAATCGTCCGGCGGCGACTCGGCGCCTTTCTCATGCGCAAAGGATTCAGCTATGAGACAGTCCGTGCCGTGATGCGCGAATTGCTGGCTGACTCGGAAGAGAGCGAGGAGAGCGACGGCGAAACGTAGAGGCACCTGGGCACGCTGGCCAGATGCGAACGTACGCCGAGTTTGCCGCATCAGCAGGGGATGACGGCAGCCAAGCGCGCATGGTACACTGCAAGAGGCTGCGGATGCAGGGTCACATTGCGTGACAACGTTGTTCCGCGAGCTTTGCTTCGCTACCGCGCGAAGGAACGGTTGAAACCAAGCAGCCCCCACTGACAGATTGAACGTGCCCGCGCCCTGGTTGGGACCGCTGGCATGATGGATATGCTCCGCCGCGCTCGTGGAGCATTGCTAAGGTGTAACCTTTTATGGCTGAGTTTCGCTGGTACGGGCATAACTGCTTTCGCATCCGGGCGCGGGAAGCGACGATCATTACTGATCCGGTCGGACGCGGAACCGGTTACGCTCTACCGAAGCAGACCGCCGACATCGTCACCATTTCCCACGACCACCCAGGCCACACAAATCTCGACGCCATCCGCCCCGAGTACCAAGTCGTGCGTGGGCCGGGTGAGTATGAAATTCACGACGTCTTCATCACCGGGATTCGCACCTACCATGATGCCCGGCGCGGCGCCGAGCGCGGGTACAACACCGTCTATCTCTTTGAGATCGAGGGCATGATCGTCTGCCACTTGGGTGATCTTGGCCATCCCCTAACGACCGAGCAGGCAGAGGCCCTGGGTGATCCCGATGTGTTGCTCGTTCCCGCCGGCGGCGGCACGGTCATTGATGCCGCGACCGCTGCCGAGATCGTTAGCCAGCTTGAGCCGAAGGTAGTCATCCCCATGCAGTTCGCGACCCCAATGGGAGACCGCGATCTCGGCTCGGTTGATGCATTTTGCAAACACTTGGGCGTGCAGATGCCCACGGCCGAGGAGAAATTTTCGATTGGGCAAACCGATTTCGGGGAAACGATGCAAGTGGTCATCCTTTCCCCGGAAAGCGAGGCGGCAAAGCGATGAGGTGGCTGCGGGAAGTTGCGAGAACATCCAACCGCCTGCACGAGGAAGCGACTCGTGCTGGCAATGAACAACCGTTAACGAAGCGGACGCGTCGATCGGACGAGCCGGGAGGCGGCGCATCAGCGTCGCCTCCCGCGTTTGTGGCAAGTCGGGTGGCACCAACGGAGCGGGGCGTGGCAGCCACCACCCAAACAACAGTCGCCCCGACGCTGGTAAGGCTTGCTGTCGCCGCGTAGGCGTGGCTGGCTGATGGATCACGGCTGGGAGAGGGAGCGATGCCGAAGTACATTTTTGTGACCGGCGGCGTGGTGTCCTCGGTGGGGAAGGGGATCACGACAGCCTCAATCGGGAGATTGATCAAGAGCCGTGGTGCCAGCGTCTCGATCATGAAGCTTGATCCATATCTCAACGTTGACCCAGGCACGATGTCGCCCTATCAGCACGGAGAGGTCTTCGTGACCGACGACGGCGCGGAGACCGACCTTGACCTGGGACACTACGAGCGTTTCATTGATGAGAACCTCTCGCGCGCCTCAAACGTGACAACCGGACAGGTCTACTCGGCGGTCATCGCGAAAGAGCGGCGCGGCGACTATCTCGGAGGCACCATCCAAGTCATTCCTCACATCACCAATGAGATCAAGAGCCGCATTCGCCTCGCCTCCCGCCAGCATGCGTCGGAAATTGTCATCGTCGAGGTCGGTGGCACGGTTGGTGACATCGAGGGCCAAGCATTCCTTGAAGCCATCCGGCAGATGCGCCGCGAAGTTGGGCGCCAGAACGTGCTTTACATCCATGTCACGCTCCTACCGCGAATTGGCACGACCGGCGAGCTCAAGACCAAGCCGACCCAGCAAAGCGTGCGCGAGCTCCGCTCGATGGGTATTCAGCCTGATGTGATCGTCTGCCGAGCTGACTGCCCGATCCCCGAAGACGTCAAAGAGAAGATCGCACTCTTCTGCGACGTCGATCCCGAGGCTGTGATCCCCTTGCCGACCGCAGAGACGATCTATGAAGTGCCGTTGATGCTCGAAGAAGCTGGGCTGGGCACCTACATTGCCGAGCACCTTGGTCTCGATGGGCGTTCGCCGGATCTGGCCGAATGGCGCGAGCTTGTCGGCCGGCTCAAATCGCCCCGGAAGCCGGTGCGCATCGGGCTGGTCGGGAAATATGTCGAGCTCCACGATGCCTATATGAGCGTCATTGAATCTCTCACCCACGCCGCACTAGCACATGACGCCACGCCAGAGATTGCCTGGATCAACTCAGAAACCGTGACCGCCGACGAGCTCGACCGCCAGTTGCGGCGGGTTTCCGGCGTTGTCGTGCCGGGTGGGTTCGGTCCACGCGGCACCGAAGGTAAGGTGCTGGCTGCGCAATGGGCGCGCGAGCACAAGCTGCCCTATCTCGGCCTCTGCTATGGGTTGCATATGGCAGTGATCGAGGTGGCTCGGAACGTCTGCGGATTCAAAGA
>JBHOQQ010000123.1:0-26233 GCA_042408955.1 Thermomicrobiales bacterium | reverse complement strand
CCCAGCCGTCTTCTACAACATTGCCCAGCTTGCAAAGGGCGACCAAATTGAGGTTACCGGCGAGGATGGGCAAACCTACGTCTATGAGGTCGATTGGGTTCGCAACTATGACAATGCGAATGCGCCGATCCAGGAGATCGTTGGGCCAACAGATAACGAGAGTTTGACGCTGATCACCTGCGGCGGCCCCTTCGACTACGTCAATGGCGTCTACTTGCAGCGCACCGTCGTCCGCGCCCATCGGGTCGAGGCATGAGATAGGCCCCTAAGGCATACCACACTGAGACAGGAGCAAATCCACCTACCCACGTGGAGACCGGTATGCCTGGCCTGCCACGGTACCTTCGTATCCATTGTTCGCCTGGAGGATTGCTGGACTCCGGACCTCGCTCGCATCGGTCCTACGGTCGAATCCAAGCCCGTTTGGGTGACTTCGAAGCGTGAGCCGAATCCCGGGCGGACCGAAGGAGCGGGGCGTCAGCCGCGCGAGCAAAGGCACCAAGGATTGGACCGGCGCCTCACACGAGCGGTGAGCCAGCTTCGTCTGCTCTTCCTGATGGAGCAGATAGAGCCGTGTCCTGAGCAGTGCGAGCGGGCAACGGCGTGTGGCACACGCCGGGTGCTGTCCGGCGTTCAGCCGTGAATCGTCGGGGAAAAGTTAGCGCAAAGAAGCGACGTCAGCGTGCTATCGTTGCCAGCCGCCGGAGTATTGCCGGACGTACGTCGTGATTGCCGCAGCGCGGAGCTCGACATCGCTGGCAACTTCGGGACCAAACCGGTCCATCCGGAGGCCATCGAGCGGGATGGACGACTCGCCATGCACGATCAACTCGGCAAGCATCTGTCCTACTGCTGGGGAGATTGAGAGACCACCTACGCAGCAGCCGGTCGCAACATACAGTCCCCGAATACCAGGCACCGCACCGACAATATGCTTGCCGTCCGCAGTCATAGTTGGTAACCCGCCGCGGTGCTCGCGCACCGGCGCATCCACCAGCGTAGGGAAGACATCGCGGACGCGCTCGGCCAGGCCGCGGAGGACGGTGAGGTCAAGCGGCAAATCCTTGATCTGGAATCCGGGCGGAACACCGCGCATGTCGTAGGCATGCGGATCCGGCTCGTAGCCACCAAGCATCAGTCCACCCTTTTCGGGACGGACGTAGACATTCGCATCGATCACCCGGCAGATCGGCTGGGAGTTGTCCACACCCGCGATCGACTCGGTGATCATCAATTGATGACGGACTGGCACGACCGGGATGCGGATACCAACCCGCTCTCCGACGAGCCGCGCCCAAGCTCCCGCAGCATCCACGACGACCGGCGCTCGGATCTCGCCGCGGTTCGTTGTTACCCCGGTCACCGTGCCATGCTGGATCGCTATTCCGGTGACATCCGTCTCTGGCAACAGTGCCGCGCCGCGACGCTCCGCGGCTCGCGCGTACCCGAGCGGAATCTGGGCCGGATCCAGGTAGAGATCGGAGGGGGTATACCACATCGCCAGGACACCGCAGGGCTTGGCCCAGGGCGCTAGCCGCGTCAGATCGCTTGGGCCGATGTCATAGATGTCGAGCCCGAGCTTCCTGCCGGCGGCGATCTCTGCACGAATTTGGGCAGCGTCGGACTCCGTGCGGGCCATCTTGACGCTGCCGGCCTGATGATAGATCAGCGGCTCGCCGGTCTCCTCGGTGAACTTCGTGATCTTTTTGACCGCGAGCATGGCTCGCCGCGTCATGACCGGATCAGGCCGGATTTGCTGCGTCAGGCCGGCCGCGCGGGGTGACGTTTGGGAGGCGATCCCAAAGCGGTCGAGCAGCGCGACGCGCCGCCCGAGCGTGGCGAGATGGAAGGCGACGCTTGCGCCAAGCGCCCCGGAACCGATAACGACAGCATCTGCGTCTTGGATCACCCGTTCCTCCTGCCGGAATGTCAGCCGGTGAACTCACCGGCGCAGATCATGCGAGATCGAGAAATGCTCCAGCATGATTCTCGCATGCACGCACTCGCTTGGTGGCTTCACAACGAGACAGATCTGGCAATTCGTGGGAGCCGTCGTGGCTCAGCGTGGTATCCTCTGCGGAGAGGCGCGTGGTCCAGAGCCACGCGGCGCCGTGGGCAACAGGAGTGGCAATGAGCCTGACGGACAACGCGATTGCTGCGCAGCCCGAGGCCAGCCTGGCCTCGATTGTTGTGCGCTGCATGGGGTGTGGCGCGCGTGTACCCGCCGATCGCCCCGTTACTCAATGTCCCGCGTGTGGCGATTTGCTGGACATCGAGCTTGCATTTCCCACGCCGGTGGATCGCCAGCACTTGGGCGAAGGTGTGCCCCGGCGCCTGCAAGCGTCCGGTGTCTGGCGCTATGCGGCGTTACTCCCTGCGCTTCCACATGAGGCAATCATTACCCGGGCTGAGGGCAACACGCCAGTCTATTGGGATGAGCGCCTGGCGCGATACGCTGGCCTGCACCAGCTTGGTCTCAAGCACGAGGGTCACAATCCCACGGCATCGTTCAAAGATCGCGGGATGACCGTTGGCATCAGCCACGCCGTGGCGGTTGGCGCTCGCATTGTCGCCTGCGCTTCAACGGGCAACACCTCGGCGTCGCTCGCATCGTATGCTGCTGCCGCCGGACTGACAGCACTGGTGGTCATTCCCGAGGGGAAGATCGCGGGTGGCAAGCTGGCGCAGACCATCGCCCATGGCGCCCGCATCGTGCAGGTGCAGGGAGATTTCGACGCTGCCCTGCGCTTACTCCGCCAGTTGACCGAGCGATATCCCGTTTATTTAGTCAATTCCGTGAACCCATTCCGGCTTGAGGGGCAAAAGACGATTGTCTTCGAATTGCTTGAGCAGTTGGACTGGCAGGTGCCGGACGTGATGGCGCTGCCCGGCGGCAACCTGGGTAATACCGCGGCGTTTGGCAAGGCGCTGGCCGATTTGTGGGCGGCTGGGCTGATCGACAGGCTGCCACGCCTGCTGACGGTCCAGGCCGCGGGCGCGGCGCCATTCGCTGCCTATTACGCGAGTGGCTTCGATCACTACGAGCCCGTGACGGCGGAGACAGTCGCGACAGCGATCAAGATTGGCAATCCTGCAAGCGTCGAGCGGGCTCGCCGCGCGATTCAGTTGACCAATGGCTGGGTCACGGCTGTTAGCGACGATGAGATTCTCGAAGCCAAGGCAGCGATCGATCGCGCGGGTATCGGCTGCGAGCCGGCGTCAGCGGCCTCGCTGGCTGGCATCCGGCGGCTCGTCCGCGAGGGGCAGATCGCGCCTGATGCCGTCGTTGTTGGCGTCCTGACGGGCCACGTCCTCAAGGATACCGAGGCGGTGGTGGCCTACCACCTGCACGATCGTGATGGCCAACCCCGGCCCGGAGCAAACCGGCCGGTAACTATCCCCGCCGACCTCGCGGCGCTGGAGCGGACGGTCGCCGATGCGCTTTAGAGTCTGTGCACCTGCGTCGTCCGCCAATCTCGGGCCAGGGTTCGACGCCCTCGGACTAGCGCTCGATCTCTGGAACGAGCTAGAGATTGACACCGAAGGCCCACCCGGCATTACCGTGGAGGGCTCGGAAGCGGCGCACCTCGATCCGCGAGCGAATAATTACACGCTCAATGCGATGGAAGAACTGGCCGCGGCGTGTGGCAAGGTACTCCCATCGTGCGCGATGCGCATGCGCGCGGAGATCCCCGTGGCCCGCGGGTTAGGAAGCTCGGCTGCCGCGCTCGTCTCCGGCCTGCTTGCCGCCAACCACCTGCTGGGCCTGCGCTTGCCGCTCGCTGAGATTTACCGGCATGCCTGGGCCATGGAAGGCCACGGTGACAACGTGGGCGCGGCGCTGTATGGCGGCGCGATCCTGTCGGTCGCTGGCGTTCCAGAGGCGATCAAGTTGACCGACGGACGGGCGCTCGGCCTGGCCGCGGTGCTATTTATCCCGGAAGCGACGAGCGCAACGTGGGCGGCGCGGGCCGCGCTGCCGGCAACGGTGCCGCATCCGGATGCAGCCTTCAATGTCGGCGCTGCCGCAGGCTTGGCCGTGGGGTTGATGTCCGGCAACCGGGCCGCGATTGCCGCCGGGATGCATGACCGCTTGCATGAACCCTATCGCGCCCGGTTGTTCCCGCATCTCGCACCGATGGCGGAAGCGGCCCGGGAAGCCGGAGCGCTCGGTGCATGCCTGAGCGGTGCCGGACCAACCGTCCTGGCGCTGGCCGATCCGCATGTGGCAGTCCGGGTTGAAGAAGCACTCCTGGCGGTTGCCCGTGCGCTCTCCGTGCCCGGCCGCGCCGTCACCCTCTGCCCCACATCTCGCGGCGCCTACATCATCGAGCTTGCGGACGATGAGGAAGCGGTGGCTACCCAAGGTAACGACGCCACCGCCTGACCGGCGCGGCTTCCAGCGACGTGGCGCGGTGGGGATCCGAATCTCACATCTAGCCGATAGCCGGTGTCTCGAAGCTCATCGGTTCCCTCTGTCGGCTACCGGCGTTTGACGCTGCCTCAATTGAGTCCTAGGATGAGGGCAGACGCCCTGGATAAGGACGGGAGACCCATGGCCGACTATGCCTTCATGCCAGACGATGAACAACCTGAGAGCGCGGCAGAATGGACCGGCAACGGTGATCCGGAGGTGGCGCTGTCTTGCCCCTCGTGCGGCACGCTCCTCGACGGAGACGAATTGTTCGAGGTCTATCGCGTCTGCCCAAGCTGCCGCCGCCATTTCTGGCTCCCCGCTCGGGAGCGCCTGCATCTGCTCGTTGATCCCGGCAGCTTCGTAGAAACAAATGCGGAGCTTGCGTCAATTGACCCGCTCACGTTTCGAGATCCTCTCCCTTTGCCAGACCGCATCGCCGAAGAACAAGAGCGAAGCGGCATCTCGAGCGCGGTCATCACTGGCGTCGGGGCCATCGGCGGGTACAGCGCGGTGCTGGTTCTGCTGGACTTTGCCTATCTGGGTGGTAGCATCGGCATCGTTGCTGGTGAAAAGATCACGCTTGCGATGGAGCACGCGGCCGCGCGCCGGTTGCCCCTCATCGTCGTCTGCTCGGGAGGTGTGGGGCGCAAGCAGGAAGGGATGCTCTCGCTTGCCCAGCTTCCGAAGATGGCTCACGCGGCTGGCCGGCTGCACCGCGCTGGTCTCCCGGTGATCACCCTGCTGACTCACCCGACCACGGGCGGGGTGTATGCCGGACTTGCCAACCAGGCAGGCATCATCCTGGCCGAGCCTGGCGCCTACGTCGCGTTTCAGCCATCACGGGAGCGGTCAGCATCAGTCGCCTCCACCGCCGAGGCGCTCCTCGCGCGCGGCCTGATTGATGACATTGTCGACCGCACCCGGCAGCGCGATCTTTTTGCCGCCTTGCTGGATCTCTTTACGCGACGGGGCACGCCGCGGCCGGGCGCCTCAAGCCATGCCCCTGCACCGGCAAGCTTGCGCGCGGTGGATGAGGCGAGCTTGGCGCGCCACCCGGAGCGCCCTACCGCCGTGGATTACCTCCAGCGCATCATGCCCGTGTTTGTCGAACTGCATGGCGACCGGTTCAGCGGCGACGATCCCGCGGTGATCTGTGGCCTGGGTCGCATCGACGGCGTGAGCGTTGCCGTCATCGCCCAGGAGCGCGGGCGGGGTGATGAGCAGCACCTCCGGCGGCATGGCCGGATGGGAGCGGTGGGCTATCGCAAGGCGGTCCGGCTCATGCGGCTCGCCGGTCATCTCGATCTCCCATTGATTACCCTGCTCGATACACCTGGCCCCCTCAGTGGCACCGATGCGGATGATAGTGAGCTTGGGCTGGCGATTGGTCAGGCACTCGCGATGATGAGCCAGCTTCCCGTTCCCATCATCTCTGTCGTCATCGGGGAAGCGGGCAGCATCGGTGCCCTCGCGCTGGGCATCGGTGACCGGATCCTCATGCTCGAG
This sequence comes from Thermomicrobiales bacterium, assembly GCA_042408955.1. Classification (GTDB taxonomy): domain Bacteria; phylum Chloroflexota; class Chloroflexia; order Thermomicrobiales; family UBA6265; genus CALGSZ01. The sequence continues at coordinate 20,310 of JBHOQQ010000123.1, read as the reverse complement.
CACGCGGTTTATAGCGTGCTGAGCCCGGAATCGCTCCGCGCGCGCGACACCGAACGCGTCGCCGAAGCCGCCTCACTGCAATTGACGGCGCGCGATTGCCTGCGGTTAGGAGTGATCGATGCGATCGTGGCGGAGCCGCACCCTGGCGCACACGCCGATCCAGGGCATGCAGCGACGCTGGTGCGCGGAGCGATCACCGCGGCACTGGCCGAGCTTGCGGCCATCACGCCGAGGCGCCTGCTGGACGACCGGGCGCGCAAGGTGCGCACCCTAGGCCAGACCACGCCAGAGGGGCAGGAAGCGGCCCGGCGCGAGCTCCGGGAGCTTCAGGAACTCCAGCGCACGATTAGCCGCTCGCTCCTCGATCTGCGTGAGCGATGGGAGCAGCGCCAGCTCTCTCTGCCAACGCTGCCACCATTGCCGAACCTGGCGAACTTTCCCTCTCTGCCCAATCTTGCCAACCTTCGCCGGGTCTCGGTCACTCGCCACGATGTGGCCGACTTCGCGAGCAGGCTCGCTGCAACCGGGCGCGAGATCGTGCGCAGTCAGGTGGAAAGCCGCGCACACACGAGGGAAGCCTCTCGTCCGCCAGTAGAGAGCGCTGAGCCAGAGCAAGCACCATCCACGTCACCTGAGAAGCCGGAGCAGTTGTCATGAGCCAGGTGTTCCGGGTCGCCGCGATTCAGTTTGAGCCAGCGTTCTCCGCCAAAGACCGCAATCTCGGCCGGCTGCTCGCGCTCACGCGCGAGGCGGCGATGAACGGCGCTCGCCTGATCGTCACTCCAGAAATGGCGACGACGGGGTATTGCTTTGCCAGCCGGGCGGAGATCGCCCCGCTCGTCGAGCCCATTCCCGGGCCGGCGACCGCTCGCTTCGGCCAAATTGCCAGCGAGCACGACTGCCTGATCGTTGTCGGCATGCCCGAAGTCGAGCCAGCAACCGGAATCTATTACAACAGCGCTGCGCTGATCGGACCGGATGGCGTGATCGGCGTCTATCGAAAGACGCATCCATACAAAGCCGAGCCGAAGCGGGCAAAGGACGGTGATCTTGGTCTGCCGGTCTTCGACACGCCGCTCGGCAGGATTGCCATGCAGATCTGCATGGATTTCTGCTTTCCCGAGCCAACCCGGATCCAGGCGTTGCGCGGGGCGGATGTTCTCTGCTTGCCAACAAATTGGGTCGGCAGCAAGTGCCCGTCCGCCACGTGGATGGCGCGGGCATTCGAAGGAGGCGTCTACGTTATCGCCGCCGACCGGTATGGCTGCGAGCGCGGGGTGCAATTCGCGGGCGGCTCGTGTGTGTTGGATCCGGACGGAGCGGTCCAAGCTGCGCTCGATCAGGGCGATGGAATCGTCTATGGCGAGGTTGATCTCGGCAAGGCAAGAGACAAGCGTTTTGCCATGAACCTTGGAGACCGGCTGGATGACCGGCGGCCGGAGTGCTACGGAAATCTCACGTTGAACACGTATCTCTGGCGAGACTGGGACTTCCATGGTGCCTACGGGCTCCGGCCATTGCCGCCAGGCCGCCACAGCCGCATCGCCGTCGCCCAATGGACCCCCGTGCCGCATGACCTGGAGACGAACCTGCGAACGATCGCATCGCTCGCTCGCCGGCACGCGGGCGTGGACCTCCTCGTCCTGCCAGAGCTTGCGCTGACCGGGCAGGTCGATCCAGTCGCCGCGCGGCGGCTCGCTGAGCCGGTGCCTGGGCCGCTCACCGAGTGGTTACAACAGATCGCTGCCACGCATAACCTCCATCTCGTTGCTAGCTTGATTGAGCGCGACGACCGAGCGCTCTTCTCAACCGCGGCGCTCGTGGGGCCGGAGCGCGTGATCGGCCGGTATCGCAAAGTGCACCTCACGGAGAGCGATCGGGCCTGGGCCACGCCGGGCAGCGAGCTCCCGACGTTCGACATCCCCCTTGGCCGCATCGGCATCTTGCTCGGGTATGATGCGCTCTTCCCAGAAGCAGCGCGTTGTTTGGCAATCGATGGAGCGGATGTGCTCGCGTGTCCATCCATGACGAGTGTGCCGCCGGTGTGCGGTGCCGGGGCGACTCAGGTGCCTCTCCCACCACCGATCGAGACCGGGCCAACGTTGTCTCATTTCCATCTCTGGCGGGAGCGAGCGCTGGAAAATTGCGCATATGTCGCGTTTGCCAACTGGGCCGAACCAGAAATGGGCTGGAGCGCCATCTTTGGCCCAGATCCCGAAGGCAAACCGGAGGAGCAAACTCTCATCGAGGGTGCGTGCGCCGGCTCGATTGAACTCGCGGTCGATACCACGAACTTGCCCACCCGCTACCAGACCAATATCGTTCGCGCCAAGGATTATCTGGGCTGGCGCATGCCGATCTGGTATGACCCGTTGCAAGCTCCCATTGACCGGGACGGACGCGATACCATTCGACCAACAGCGCTGGTGGCTGGCCAACCATCGAGGAGCGGGCGCAACCTGTGAAAACCATCAACCTTGTTCAGCTAGGCATCGGTCTCATTGGCCGGACGACGATCGAGCAGGTCCTGGAAAACCAGGAGCGGTGGCAACAAACCCTCGGCATCACCGTGCGGTACCGGGGGCTGATTGATTTTGAAGGTGGGACAGCCTGCGAGGATCCAGATGGATATTCCGAGGCGACCTTGCGGGCAGTTTGTGCCGCGCGGGCGGCTGGACAAGGGCTTGCCGCCGCGGCGCAGGCGAGCGGGCTGACCCTGCGCGATCCGCGCGAGGTGATCGACCGCGTGATCGGGCTCGGGCCGACGATCATGCTCGATACCGCTGTCGGCGATCGCACTGCCGAGATTGATGCCTACGCGGTGCAGGCAGGCGCCGGGGCTGTCTTTTCGAACAAAGCGCCGTTGGCCTTGCCCGTGGGCAACGCCGCGGGCGACGCACTCTGGGCATGCGCTGGGCCGCTCGGCCGCGTCCGGTACGAAACCACGTGTGGCGCAGGGCTGCCGGTGATCTCGACATTGTGGTCACTCCTCGACACGGGCGATACCGTCATCGAGATCGTGGGTGCGTTGTCAGGTACGCTGGGAGCGATCTTTTCGGATCTGGCGTCTGGCGTTCCATTCTCCGTGGCCGTTCGCAACGCGAAGGACCGGGGATATACCGAGCCCGATCCGCGTGATGACCTGAGCGGACTCGACGTTGCGCGTAAGGCGCTCATCCTGGCCCGAACCATTGGCCGGCCGGTCAACCTTGACGACCTTTCGGTCGAAAATCTCGTCCCAGAGCATTTGCGCCATGTGGATCTCGCGGAGTTTCTCGACCGCGCACAGGAGCTTGACGACGCGATGGCAGCCCGTGCGGCCGAAGCGCGGGCAGCCGGAAAGGCATTGAAATACGTCGCGACGGTGCGCCCGGACGGTCCGATCGCGGTTGGCGTCCGCGCGATTGAGACGACCACCGTGCTCGGCGCGCTTCAGGGGCCTGAGAACATTATCTCGTTCCGTACCAAGCGCTACGATGCCTACCCGCTCAACGTGACCGGGCCGGGCGCTGGCGCGGCGGTGACGGCCGCTGGCGTGGTGGCGGATATGCTGGCCCTGGCAACGGGGCCACTGCTCGCATAGGGGCTGGGCGTTAGGGGCTGGGGGTCAGGGGGCAGGGAAGCTTTGGGTTTTGAGCTACGAGCTTCGAGCTACCAGCCGTTAGGGGTGGTAGGGGTGCGATTCATCGCGCCCGTACCGGCTATCGGCTATCGGCTATCGGCTGATGCCTGACGGCTGACATCTGATAGCTGACGCCTATTGGCTACCGGCTGATTCTGTGATCTACCTGAGAGTGGAGCATGGCTGAGCACACACGACAAAGTTCACGTTCTCTCGAATCAATCCTTGCTCGTCTCTCGCCGGAAGCGTATTACCAGTCACCGGGCGGGCGGCGATTCCTGATCGCTGCGGCGCTCCTGGCCGACGTTCAGCCGGGCATGCGCGTGGTGGATGTCGAATGTGGGATCGGCTCGGCAGCTATTGACCTCGCCGAGGCATTCGGGTGCCACGTGACCGCGTTCGACAACTACGCTCCCTATACGGCCTTTGGCCGCCAACATGCCATCGCTCGCGGTGTGGGGAAGCTCGTCACGTTCCGGGCGATGGACGGGACAGCCGCGGCGTCAGCATTCGAGGATCGTTCGTTCGACGTGGTGCTCGGCCTTGGCGGAGCGCTGGGGGACACGCTGCCGGGCGGGTTGAAGGGAGGTCTGGCGACCGCGGCGCGATGGTGTGTCCCGGGCGGATATCTCATCTGTGGCGATCTCGTCGCGCCTGGCAAGCCGTCAGATCTGATGCGCTTCGTCTTCGGGGAAACCCTGCTGGGTGAAGAGGACTTTTTTGCCGCAGTCACTGAAGCGGGCTTCGATCTGGTGTTTGCTGCTCGAGCAACCAGTGCCGATTGGGACGCCATGCGCGAAACGATGCGCCGCCTGCGCGAGCGCGCGCTCGACCTGGGACCCCCGGACGAGCGACAGCGCCAGAAGCTAACCGAGGCTGCTCGCAATCATCCCGAGCTTGCCTACCTCAACGTGCTCGCCAGGCGCCGGGACGAAAGCAGCACCTCGTAGTGCGGAGAGACTCCTCGCTCCGCGCAGCATGGCAAACGGGATTGGCGGCCCCGTGCGGACCATTGCCCTCGCGATGAGCACGAACGCGCTGTGCGGGAAGGAGCACCAGGTGCGAGTGCGATGCTCGCCTGTCGTGGTCGTGCCGTCGCCTGCCCCGCGCCGGCTCATCCCGAGCGTCCGAGCGCAGCGACAGGTCTCCCATCGTTTGTACTGGCAGGCACTGGCCCCTCTGGCTATCAGCTGCTCGGCGCGGACGTGCGCCGGTTTTTTGAGGCTTCGTAACAACCTGGCTAGCTGCGGCCGCGGCGCGGGGCTTGCCACCCTGGAGTTGCTGACCGAGAAGACCGCACAGCCACTCCATATCCGCTCGCTCGGTGCGCTGACTCCGGTTGAAGAACATCGTCCCCTCCCGGTTCGCCGGTTCCCGGGCGTCGTGCTTGGAAATCTCCTATGCTGCAAACGCGTCGAGTGTGTTGTGCGTCACGTTGATCTGTCGTCCGTTCCGTTTGACACGCCGCTGAGTCGCTCAGCATCACGTCGCTCAGCGTATCTGCAGACGATTTGACTTTGAAGTCCAAGCCACTGCACGACGGCGCTAGAGCTCCGTGAACTAGCTCGCCTAGGAAACCGTGGCCGGCGGACGGCCGTGCTCCTGCGGCTCGGCACCATCGAGTCCTGGCGACCAGGCATACTCCAGGTCGCGGGCGGTCGCGGCGGCCACGTCATTACCAAAGAGCCGGGACACGATGTGCAGCGCCATGTCAATGCCCGCGGAAACGCCCGCCGACGTCACTAGGCGCCCCTCATCGACGACGCGCTCCTCTGCCCGGACATCGATGCGAGGGTAATGCTGGCGCAGCCAGTCAAGGCTCGCCCAGTGGGTCGTGGCTCGCTTGCCGTCCAATAGACCACGGGCGGCGAGCAGGAACGCGCCGGTGCAGACGCTAGCGGTGATCGCAGTGCGCTCGTGCTGCCGCGCGATCCACTCCAGTGAAACCGGGTTTTCGCGTTCCCGGCGCGTGCCGGGGCCACCCGGAATGACGACGATATCGAGCGGTGGGTGATCGGTAAAGTCATGGTGCGGCATGACCAGCAATCCGCCACGGCACCGGATGAGCCGGTGCGCCTCCGCAATCGTGATCACATCAAAGAGCTTGTGCTCGCCGCCCGGTGCATCGCCTGGCTGACTTGCCGATGCAAAGACCTCGAACGGTCCGCAAAAATCCAGCACCTCCACACCATCGAAGAGAAGAATGCCCACGGTCAGCGGGTGGAACGGCCTGGGAGCTGATTCCGTCATCGTCCTGAGCCCTTTCCGTGATCACGCGGCCCTCCATGAAGGCGTGTGCCGCTCCATCAGCGCAAGACAGGGTTTGTGCGCTTGTCAATAGCATGCGCTTCGGCAGTTTGCTACCACCCTGGTGGGCGGCACGCCGCGTGCATAGCACGCGGGCGGTGAGCGCCTGCGCCGTCGTAGCGCTCGCCAACGTCATCAGTGCAAAGGTTGAACCATCATGCAGTTGCCAATCCACACGGCGACGCTGACCGCAGAGAGGATCGCCACGCTGCCCGGCTCGCCGTATCCCCTTGGGGCAACTTGGGACGGAGAAGGGACCAATTTTGCACTCTTTAGCGCCAATGCCTCTGCCGTCATCCTATGCTTGTTCGATGAGACCGGCAACGAGCGGCAAATTGAACTCGACGAAGTGACAGCCCACGTCTGGCATGGGTATCTCCCGGGCGTGGGGCCGGGTCAGCTCTACGGCTATCGAGTCGCCGGCGATCACGATCCTCAGGCTGGGTGGCGCTTCAATCCGGCGAAGCTCCTCATCGATCCCTATGCCAAGGCGATCAGTGGAATGGTGAATTGGGACGCGCCGGTGTTCGGCTATCCCCTGGGCGGCGAGGATGAAGACTTGGCTAAGGATGAACGGGACGATGCCTGGGGTATGCCGAAGGGAGTTGTGATCGATCCCGCCTTCGATTGGGGCGACGATGCGCCGCCCCGCACGCCGCTCAGCCAATCGATCATCTATGAGGTCCACGTGAAAGGCTTTACGTGGTGCCATCCTGAGGTGCCGGAAGAGGTGCGCGGCACCTTCGCTGGCCTTGTCTCGGAGCCGGCGCTGGAGCACCTGCGCAAGCTGGGCGTGACGGCGGTCGAGTTGCTCCCGGTCCACGCCTTCCTCGATGACAAGCACCTGTTGGACCGTGGTCTGCGCAACTACTGGGGCTACAACTCAATCAACTACTTTGCTCCTGAGGCGCGCTACTCCAGCTCGGGCGACCGCGGCGAGCAGGTGCGCGAGTTCAAGCAGATGGTTAAGGCGCTGCACCAAGCAGGAATCGAGGTAATCCTCGACGTCGTCTACAACCATACTGCTGAAGGGAGCCACCTGGGGCCAACGCTGTCGTTCCGAGGCATCGACAACGAGGTTTATTACCGCCTCGTGCCGGATGAGCCGCGCTTCTACATGGACTACACGGGCACCGGCAACACGCTCAACGTGCCGCACCCGCAGGTCTTGCAGCTCATCATGGATTCGCTGCGCTACTGGTTGCTGGAGATGCACGTGGATGGCTTCCGCTTCGACCTGGCCGCGGCGCTCGCCCGCGAGCTCCACGAGGTGGACAAGCTCGGCTCATTCTTCGACGTCATCCATCAAGATCCAATTCTCTCCCAGGTCAAGCTGATCGCTGAGCCGTGGGACGTTGGCGAGGGTGGCTACCAGGTCGGAAATTTCCCGGTGCTCTGGGCCGAGTGGAACGGGAAATACCGAGACGCCGTGCGCGAGTACTGGCACAACCGCCAGGTCGGCGTCTCTGATCTGGCCTACCGGCTGACTGGCAGCAGCGACCTCTACCAGCACGACGGACGGCGACCATACGCGAGCATCAACTTCATCACCGCGCACGATGGCTTCACCCTGCACGACCTCGTCAGCTACAACGAGAAACACAACGAGGCGAACGGCGAGGAGAACCGCGACGGCACCGACGAGAACATCTCGTGGAACCACGGCGTCGAAGGCCCGACGGATGACCCGGAGATCGTCGCGGCCCGCGAGCGAACGAAGCGCAACTTCCTCGCCACGCTCCTCCTCTCGCAGGGCGTGCCGATGCTCAGCCACGGCGACGAGATCGGGCGCACGCAGCAGGGGAACAACAACGCCTACTGCCAGGATAACGAGCTGACGTGGATGGACTGGGAGCTCGGCGCGGAGCAGCGGGAACTTCTGGAGTTCACGCGCAGGCTCGTCTGGTTGCGGCGGGAGCATCCCAACTTCCGTCGGCCGAAGTTCTTCCAATCACGCCGCATTCGCCACGCGGAGGAGCACGACATCCGCTGGCTCCGTCCCGACGGGGAGGAGATGACCGACGAGGAGTGGTCCCAGGACTAGGTCCAAGTGGTCGGGCTCTGGCTGAGCGGGGAGGCGCTGCCGGAGGTGGACGAGCAGGGCCAGCCGGTGCGGGATGATACCTTCCTGATCCTGTTCAATGCCACTGAGGGGATGGTGTCGTTCGTCCTGCCGAATGGCAACGGCATCGCCTGGCAACGGGTCTTCGATACGACAACCGCGGAGTGGCCCGACTCTGGCCCTGTTATGCTGGCCGGCGAGACCTACGCGCTGCGTGAGCGGTCGCTGGCCCTCTTCCGCCAGTGCGAGCCCCCGCAGCGCCACTAGCAGTGCCCCGCTGGCCACGCGCCGGATCTGATCTTGCGCGCCCGGATTCTCCGCACCGTTCCATGCAGCGCTGGCTCAGACCCACGTGCCCTCATGCGAAGGCGCGGTCAACGGGATGTGGCGCACCTGGAGATGGGCTTGGGGCGGCGACGTCGCACCCCTGCCGGTTTCAGTGATATCGCTGTACCACTCGACCCGCAGCATGTGCGCATGAGCTCTGGCATGCGCCGGGATCTGCCGGTGATGCGGCCTCGATCAGCGAAAGGAAGTGCCGGTGCGGCTCGAGGGGAGGGTGGCGGTCATTACTGGCGCGGCCTCGGGCATCGGTTAGGTGTTCGCAACCCGCTTCGCGACCGAGAGAGCAGTAGTCGTCGCCGGAGATTGGAACGCGGAGCGGCCCGATGCGGCTGTCGCGAAGGTCCGGGCCATGGGTGGAACGATGGTTGGTGTGCAGGGCGGTAGCTCCGCCCGGGGGACGGCGGAGAAGCTCGTTGAGTTGGCGGGTGTGACCTCTGGTCGGATCGATTTCCTGTGCGACCATGCGGGCATGATGGACTCCATGCAGGGTCTGGGGGAGGTCATCGACGACGTCTGACGTCGCGTGCTCGCCATCAACCTCAAGCGGACATCGCCTCGCTCGCGCTCTTTCTCGCGTCGGATGAAGCCCAGTACATCAACGGCGCGATCATCACGGCGGATGCCGGCTGGACTGCTGTCTAGGACGCGTGGACAGGTGGAACCGGAATGCTGCCTAGGGGCTCTATGGCCGCTCGGCTCATCTGGTTCTGGGCACGCTACCAGAGTGTCATAGAGTCAAGGAACAATCGCCGCAAGTCCTCCGGGGAGGCCGGCCGGGGCGAGAGTTTCGTCACGCGGTGCTGCGGCAGCGTACCCTCGACAAGTGCGTCTACATCGTCCGGGGTGAAGCCGACTGCGGCCAAGCCGTTGGGCATGCTAACCGCGCGCATGATCCGAATGATCGCTTGTGCCAGGACCTCACCAGCCTCATCCGGGCCAGCCGTTGAGACGTCTGCTCCAAGCAGCCGGGCAGCCGTCAGGTGCCGCTCGGGATTGGCCGGCGCGGTGAATCGGAACACGGCGGGTGCTGTCAGGATCACCGACATCCCGTGCGGGATGAGCGGGCGGTCGGCCGGATAGCCAGGCGCATGGTAACTCCGCACCATGCCGGAAATGGGATAGGACATGCCGTGGGGCAAATGCACGCCGGCGTTGCCGAAGCCGATGCCCGCGAACGCGGCGGCAAGTAACATCTGGCTACGCGCGGTCTCATCGGCGGGATTCTCAACAGCAGGGACAATATACTGCGCGACCATCTCCATCGCCTTGCAGGCCCAAATGTCGCTGATCGGGTTGGCGCCTTGGTAGGCGGGTCGCAGCCTCGGGTGCTCTGGCGCCGGCCGCTGATCGTAGGGGAGCGCGGTATACGACTCGATCGCGTGACAGAGTACGTCCAAGCCAGAGCACGCGGCGACCATCGGCGGCATGGTTCGGGTGTTGTCCGGGTCAATGATCCCCATCACCGGCCGCAAGGCGCGGTGAGCGATGCCCGTTTTGGCATGCATTTCTTGGAAATCGAAGATTGCCACACCGGTTGTTTCGCTGCCGGTGCCCGCCGTGGTGGGAATGGCAATCAGTGGGGCAAGGCGGCCAGGCACCGGGCGGCCTTCCCCGATAGGCGGGTTGACATAGGCGAGGAACTCGGCGGGGTAGGTCGCATAGAGGTTGGCCGCCTTGGCAGTGTCAATCGTCGAGCCGCCGCCAACCGCGACATACCCATCAAAGCGTCCATCCATGGCGAAGGCAATCGCCTCTTTGAATGACGTATCGGTCGGCTCGACCCGGACCCGGTCGTAGAGAACCGCCTCGATCCCTTCGGCTTTGAGCGAGCGGATCGTCGTTTGCACGGCATCGCTGAGCGCCAGGTTCGGATCGGTGACGACCATGACGCGCTGGCAGGACAGCGCTTTCATGTCAGCACCGACCTCACGGGTCGCTCCTCGTCCAACCTTGATCGACGAGGTGTCCATCGTGAAAATCGTTTCCAAGGCCATCATGCTTCCTCGATTGCTGAGCCACGGCAACGCGGCAAATTGAACTACTGCCGGTATGATCGGGCCAGCGCGGTAGGCTGTCCAGCCACCATCTCAAGCCTTCAGCCGTCAAGTCTCAGCCGTCTGGACCTCATTGCGGACACCTGCTGGCTGATGGCTCCCTAAAGGCTTTCACCAGAAAACGCATCGCGCAGCCCGTCTCCGAGAAACGATGCCGCGAGAACGATCATCATCAGTGTCGCGCTTGGGATCGCTACTTGCAGCGGGTTCGCCTCTAGGTACGGCATCGCCTCGGCGATCATCTTGCCGATGCTGGCATTTGGGGGTTGGATGCCGAGGCCGAGCAGGCTCAACACCGCCTCATTGATGACGACCCCAGCGATGTTGAGCGTCACCGTTGTGACGACGAGACCGGTCAACTGCGGTACCACGTGCCGCCAGAGGATGTGGAGGCGGTTCGCCCCCAGCGCGTGGGCCGCCAGGACGTAGTCCTGCTCGCGGATCGACAATGTCTGCGAGCGGACCAATCGCGCCATCAGTGGCCAGGAGACGAGGCTGAGCGCGCCCGCGACGAGTGCCAGCCGGCCCAAGCCTCCGAATCGCTCGGTCACTGCCGGGCCGAAAATGGCGGTAACGAGGATCGCCAGCAATAAGCCGGGAAAGGCAAAGAGAACGTCGGCGATGCGGCTGATGGTGAAGTCAACTTTGCGGCCGAGGTACCCGGCAGCGAGTCCAAGCGGGGCTCCTAGCAAAACGTCGATAAGTTCGGCGTAGGCCGCAACCAGCAGCGAGACGCGCAACCCGGCAACGAGCCGCGCCAGCGTGTCCCGCCCGAGGTTGTCCGTTCCCAGCGGATGCTGCCGCGACGGCAAGGCGTTGATTGCCAAGTAGTCGATCTTGTTGGGATCCGTCGCAATGACATGCGGTCCGACGACCGCGGCGAGAACGGCGGCAATCATGATGGCTAGGCCAGTCACGGCGAGGAGGTTGCTCGAAAATCTGCGCCAGAACAGCGTGCGGAGCGACACGGGCTTCCTGGCGTGTCGCTCCGTCATGCCTCGATCCTGACGCGTGGATCGAGCACGCTGTAGGCGAGATCCGTCAGCAAGTTCATCAGCACCACGGCCAGCGTCAGCACGACCACGGTTCCCTGAATGACGGGGTAATCGCGCTGAAGCACCGCTTGCACCGAGAGAAAGCCGACACCTGGAATTGCGAAGAGCGACTCGACAACGAAGGCGCCAGTGACGAGGAATGCGATAGCCGGACCGATCACGGTTACGATCGGTAGGAGCGCATTGCGCAGGACGTGCCTGGCGCGAACGATCCGCTCCGGCAAGCCTTTGGCCCGCGCCGTTCGCACATAATCCTGTCGTAGAACTTCGAGGACATTCGCACGCGTCAGCCGGGCAATATAGCCGAGATTGCCGGCGGTCAACACGATAACGGGCATCACCCAGTTCGTTGCTGATCCCCACCCTGCTGCTGGTAGCGCTGGCCATCCTGCCAGGTAGACTCGGTAATTGATCCACTGCAGGATGGGGATCAGCACGAAGCTCGGAATCGCAAACAGCGCGAGCATCGGCACCATCGTCAGGCGCTCGCCCCACTGGTTGCGATGGAAGGCAGCGTAGACCCCGAGCGGAATGCCAAGCGCCAGGCTCAGACCGAGCGCGACGCCCCCCAGCGAAAGCGAGACCCCGATACCGTGCCCCATCAGGTCGGTCACCGGCCGCTGGGCATAGCGGTACGACATTCCGAGGTCACCGTCGAGCAACCCATTGAGATATCGCCAGTATTGAACGTACCATGGCTGGTCGAGCCCGTAGAGGTGGCGCAAGCGCTGGTAGATCACTGGATCACGCTGGTTCCCCATCATCGTCAGGATCGGATCGCCTGGCGCGAAGAAGCCGACAATGAACGTGAGAAACGTCACGCTTAGCACCACGAGCGGCAGACTCACCAACCGGCGAGCGATTACCGCGAACATAGGTGCGCGACACGACTCGCGGCTATGATGGGCATCCGGCCAGCGCGCTCCAGTTCGGGATCAGGAAATCCATGCCCGTCACCTCGATCCCCTTGATGCACTGGCGGATGAGCACGTTGACCTTCGCATTGAACAGTGGCAGCCAGCCGACCTCGGTGACCGCGATCTGCTCGGCCTGGTTATAGAGCTTGGCCCGCTTCGCGAAGTCATCCACGGTCGTGTCGGCCTCGTTCGTCAGCCGGTCGAACTCGGGATTCGACCAGTGGCCATTATTGAAGCCGGATCCTGTCTGCAACTGGAGTGACAAGAAGTTTTGTGGGTCCGGATAGTCGGCCCCCCAGACGCTGTAGTACGCCTGCAACCCCGTGGCCGGGTCCTGGTAGGTGTCGTTCAGTCGTGAGCTGAACGTGGAGAGTTCCAGCGCCTCGAGGGTAACGCTGATGCCGAGGTTTTCCTGCCACATCGCTTGCAGCACCGTCACGACGCGCTCGTTATCTCCTTCCACGCCGTACGACAGCGTGAAGGTGAAGCTGTTCGGATCGATCCCTGCCTCTGCCAGGAGGGACTTCGCCTTGTCCGGATCGAACCCCAAGCCTGTGACCGGCAGGTCCGAGGCCGGAAACCCAGGTGGCAGGATCCGGTCAGTCGGGTTGACTGTTCCCCCGAGGACGGTATTCGCTAGCGTGTCGCGGTCGATCGCGTGCGCCAGCGCTTGCCGCACCCGGACGTCGTCGAACGGCTTGAGCACGTTGTTGAACCCCACGTACCGGGTGTTGAACGCGGGTACCGATTTGAAGTCCGGGCTGTTTTGCACCTCGGGCACCCGCGCCGCGGGAATTGGTGTCTGCGAGCTGCCGAGAATGTCGACCTGACCAGTTCGATAGAGCTGGTAGCCTGTCTCGCTGTCCTGGTTGAACACGAATCGAAGGGTCGTGACACCGGTCACGGGCTCGAAGAATCTTGCGTTCGGAACCAAATCGAGGCCTTGCCCGTGGCTCCAGGTCTGAAGCACAAAGGGGCCACTTGTCACCTTCCCCTCATTGGCAGGGTCTGCTGATGCGGCTCGGGAAAGGATCTTCGAGGGACCGGCCACGAGTGAGCTCAGGAAATATGCCGCGGGCTGCTTGATCGTGATGGCGACCGTCTTGTCATCGATTTTCTTGATGCCACGCAGCTCGGTCGCCTTGCCAGCGGCCATCTCATCGGCACCGTCGATCAGGGAGAAATAGTAAGGGCCGGTCCAGCCGCCCGTCGCTGGATCGAGGGCGTGGGTGAACGTCCAGACGACATCGTCGGCCGTGATCGGCGTCCCGTCCGAAAAGGTGATCCCGTCACGCAGGGTAAAGGTGTACGTCAGCGCGTCCTCGGAAACGCTCCACGATTCGGCCAAGCTTGGCGCGACCTGCAGCTCCTCGTTGAGCCGCACCAGGCCGGCATAGAGCACGCCGATCACGGTGAAACCCTGCAAGTCCGTCGCCTTGGCCGGGTCGAGTGACGTGAGGTCGCTTATCCCGGTCAGCGACCAGCGGATCGGGCCGCTCTCGCCCTGTTGCGCTCGTGCGTGTGCTGTTCCGATCCGTAGGAGTGGCGTCCCCAGCAGTCCGCCAGTAGCGGCCGCAAGAACTGTGCGCCGGCTAATTCTCGCTTCAGTCAAACGGGTCATCGCTCATCTCCTTCCGATTACCGGTTGCTGTCGCTCAGTTCAAGGCCGGATGGTTCTGAGGTTCCTCATCAACGATTTGAAGTTTTTCTGACGATAGCAGCGATACGTATGCTGCGCAAGCCGGACCGCCTCGCCAGTGAAGTGGTGCGAATGGTAGCACTGGCTGGCCAGGCTCCTGGTCGGCCGGCCCACGAGAGTCCGCGGTCACACCGTTTCGCCAAGGCGCCGACGATCCTTTGCGAGCGACGTTGAGGCAACCTGAGTGCGAGCCGTACCACCGGTCTGACCTGTTGACTGCTCTACCCTGCGTTTCTATAATGCGAGGAATCGGCGAAGAAGGTTGGATAGCACCGGATCTGCTCGCGCGGACCGCGCGCGAAACGGGGACACGATAGAGTCCCAACGGCTCGGACGGAGACATGAAGCGGGCACCCATGGCCGATGGCCACGCCCGCAAGGAGGTCACCGATGGCTGATGCATTGAACGCGATGCAACTGCTGGAGCAAGCGCTTTCTGGCCGGATCGACCGTCGTGCATTCATGGCGAGAGCGGCGGCCCTTGGGCTCTCGGCGCCCGTGCTGGCCTCCTGGATCTGGACGCCGCGCGTGCAGGCGGCGCCCCAGGCACAGACTCCCAAGCCTGGTGGCAAGGCGGTCTGTCTGACGCCGGACGATCCCAAGACGCTTGACATCCATGTTGATCAGCTCGCCCAGCTCCGCGTGATGGCCGAGAATATCTACGATTCGCTGACTTATATCGACGCCAGCGACATGGTCGTCAAACCGCGGCTCGCGAAGGAATGGGCTTGGGCCGATCCAACGACGCTGCAATTGACGCTGGAGAGCGGCGTGACGTTTCATGATGGCCAGCCCTTCACCGCTGAGGATGTCAAATTCTCGCTCGATCGCGTCAAAGATCCCGCCACCGCCTCGCTGAACGCGACGGTGCTCGAACCGGTCGAGAGCATCGAGATCGTTGATGACACGCACCTGACCTTCAAGCTCAAATATCCCTGGCCAGCGCTGCTGGAAGGTCTGGCGGTCATCTACATCTATGCCCGCACGGCGACCTTCGACTCGATTCGGGAGAAGCCAAACGGCACCGGCCCGTTCCGATTCGTCGAGTGGAAGCCGGACGATTACTTGCGCATCGAGAAAAATCCAAGCTATTGGCAAGAGGGCCTGCCCTATCTCGACACGATTGACTATAAGCCTGTTGCCGAGACCGACACGCGCATTGCCTTGATGGAGACCGGTGAAGCCGATGTCATGTTCAATCTACCGCTGAAGGACATTTCGCGCGTTGAGAGTAACCCGAATCTCACCGTCCAGCCTGACGTGATCCACGATGTCGGCGACATCCTCTACATCAACAACAGCCGGGCACCGCTCAACAACCAGGAGCTTCGCCTGATGGTCTCCTATGCGCTCGACCGGGCGACGTTCTTCAAGGCGTTCCTCGGTGGTCACGGCAGCAAGAACACGAGTCCCTGGTCGGCGCAGCATTGGGCGTACAACCCAATCAATGACACTGCCTTCCCATACGACTTGGAGCAGGCCCGCCAGCATCTGGAGGCCGCGGGCTATCCCGGTGGCAAGGACGCCAGCGGTAAGCAACTGACGATCAATATCATCTTCCCGAACGGTTACCCCGAGTGGGAGCAGGGCTCGGTGATGCTCCAGTCGGCGCTGAAGGAGCTTGGCGTAGAGGCGAAGGTCGAGAAGCTCGAACTCGCAACTTGGGCGGATCGCCTCCTCAAGACCGGTGACTTTGATCTCTCGTGGGATTTCATCCCCAATCGCGCGCTGGACCCAACCACAACGACGAATTTCGCGTATTTCTACAAGCAAGGACCGCAAAATATCTGCCGCTATCAAGATCAGGAGCTTGCCGACCTGACTCAGCGAGGCGCGACAACCCTCGACCAGGAGGAGCGGAAGCCGATCTATTATCGGTATCAGGAGCGCTGGAACGAGATCATGCCCGGCATCATCGTCGGGGAGCGCGTCCAGACGCACCTGACGCAGGCGTACGTCAGAGGTTTCGTCACCCACCCGCAGTTCTGGCAGGATATGCGGCGAGTGTGGCTCGACAAGTAGCGCTCGGTGATCAGCAGGTGGTCGGGCATTGCGACGATCGCAGCGCCAGGAACCGGCAATCGCCGGCTGGCCGCTGGCACGCTAATGGCTGGTGGCTGATGGCTGAAGTCCACGGTTGAACGATGGGCGCGTTCGTCATCCGGCGCTTGCTCCAGGCGGTCCCCGTTGTGCTCCTCATCACGGGGATCGTCTTTCTTGTCGTCTACCTCATTCCAGGTGATGCGGCGACCGTTATCCTTGGCCAGAACGCCTCCGAGGAAAACGTGATTGCCATTCGCAAGAAACTGGGGCTTGACCGGCCGGTCCACATCCGCTACCTGCTCTGGCTGGGAAACGTTGTCACGGGCGACCTGGGACGCTCGATCATCAGCCGGAAGCCCGTGGGCGAGATGATCGCCAATGCGTTCCCGGTCACTGCCTATCTGAGCGTCTGTGCGTTGCTCGTTGCCGTGCTCATCGCGGTGCCCGCGGGCACGATTGCCGCGCTGCGCCGCAATTCCTGGCTCGATCTGCTGTGCACGACGTGGGCGCTCTTTGGAATCTCGGTCCCAAGCTTCTGGCTTGGCATCATGCTGATCTACCTCTTTTCGGTGCGTTTGCGATGGCTGCCGGTTCAGGGCTACATCAGCCCCTTCGACGATCCCAGCGCGAGCCTGCGCGCCATCGTTCTTCCAGCTTGCACGCTCGGGATCTTCTTGTCTGGACCATTGATGCGCTACTTGCGGTCCAGCATTCTCCAAGTCATGAGCCAGGAATACGTCCTGGTCGCGCGGGCGAAGGGCCTTGCAGAGCGCCGCGTCATTGCTGGGCATATTCTCCGCAACTCGTTCATTCCCTTCGTCACCGTGCTCGGCGTGCAACTCGGCTATCTCCTTGGCGGCGCCGTCATCATTGAGCAGATTTTCGTCATTCCCGGGATCGGGCGGCTGGCGGTTCAGGCGATCGGGAATCGCGACTACCCGCTCATTCAGGGGATCGTCTTGGTCGTGGCGCTCGGCTTCGTCGCCATCAACATCGTGGTTGACGTGCTCTACTCCGTGCTCGATCCACGGATTCGCGTCGGCCGCGGTGCGGTGTGAGGCGATGGACGCTGTTCAGGCTACCCGGATAGACCGCTTGGGTGCGGGCCAGCGCAACAGCCGGCATGGGTTTTCAGCCAGACGCGTGCTGATCGAAGCGACGCGCTGGAAGACCTTCTCGCTTGGGCTCATCCTGTTGGCGCTCTTTGCCTTTTTTGCGCTCTTTGCTCCGCTGATCGCGCCCGATGATCCAACGAAGACCGATTATGCCAACCTCCAGCTTAGCCCTCGCTGGTCCCATCCATTCGGCACCGACGACCAAGGACGGGACATCTTCAGCCGGGTCATCTACGGCACACGCGTCTCGTTCAAGATCGCGGCGCTGTCCGTGGCCTTGGCCTCGCTGGTTGGCTTGCCCCTCGGAATACTCGCCGGATTCTTCGGTGGTTGGATCGACGCTGTGCTGAGCCGGCTCGTTGAGGCCATGTTCGCCTTCCCGCCGATTTTGATGGCGATTGCGATCCTGGCGATTCGCGGCTCTGGTGAGGAGAGCGTCATGATCGCCATCGGCCTGATTGCGATCCCCGAATTTGCGCGGGTTTCGCGTGCGGCGATGATCGCGGAGAAGGAGAACGAGTACGTGCTGGCGGCGCGGGCCATTGGCTGCTCGGTGCCGCGCATCATCGTGCGCACCATCCTCCCGAACACCCTCGGGCCGATCCTGGTCTTGGTCTCGCTCGGTTTCGCCTTCGCGATTCTCAATGAGACGGCGTTGAGCTTCCTGGGGCTGGGCGCCCAGCCCCCGACGCCCTCCTGGGGCGCCGATCTGGCGGCTGGGCGGCGCTATCTGTTTGATGCCCCGTGGTTGGCGATCTTCCCCGGTTTGGCGATTTTCTTGTTTGTCCTTGCGCTCAACCTCGTGGGCGATGGACTACGCGACCTGACGGATCCCCGACGAGAACGGCGCGTGGCCTAGCCGGCGGGCCGGAGCCGAGCGACCAGCACGGGTGGAATCTCTGTGAAATTCAGCCAGGAGAGGGTACCAGGCGTGCCATCCTCTGGCCGGAACGCTGGTTCTTCCAGGCCGTCGAGCACGAACCCCGCAGCAAAACACGCGCCTAGCAGCGCGGACAGCGGCCGGTGGAAATACCAATGCGCCACCGGCTCACCAGGTATGCCAACCCTTTGCCGGGTGGTACGCGCAGATAGTGCGTGACCTTGATGGAGTACACCAGCGTCCCATCCTGGCCATCCTCCTCAAGACAGAGACGGACCGCGTTGCTGTTGAACGCCGGGTGCTGAACCGAGAAGACGAAGCGCCCGCCTGGCACAAGCAGCCGGGACACCGCCCGGAGCAAAGGGTCAATGACCGGCATATCCATCAAGGCCATGTTGCAGACCACGGCATCGAAACGGCGCTCCCCAAGCGCTCGGAGCTGTGCTTCGTTGGTCGCATCAACGAGCCGGTACTCGATCCGGTCGCTAAACGATGCGGACCGTGCCCGCGCAAGCTCTAGAAAGCGTTTGCTGAAATCGACGGCCATCACTCGTGCGCCGATCTCGGCCAGGCGCCGTGCGAAGACGCCATTGCCGCAGGCAAGATCAAGGACCAGCTCGTCCGGTTGAATTGCCAGCAAGCGCTCGCAGGTCGGCCCGAGCAGGATGCGCTGGAAGGCGTTGCCGTCTCCCATTCGCGCATCCCAGAACGCGGCCTTTGCATTCCAAATGTCCTGAGTCTCGCGGACCAGCGCTGAACAATCCTGGAGCGCTGGCGACTCGCCCGAAGTCATCTTGTTCTCCTGTCCACGCTCTCGGAAGCCGAAGAGAGTGGCGAGGTGTCCTGGTACCTGCGGCCACGCCGAAGAGCGCAAGGCTCCGCCATGAGAGATCGCTGCTATCCCAGACAGTCTACAAGCACACGACTGATCGAGCGAACCCGAGGGGCATGGCAGGCGGAGCAGCATCTCGCACATCGGCCAGGTCGGCGAGCGCTGGCATGGCCATGGACCTGCTGCAGGGCAGGCCGGAGTCTCTCAGGGCGTGAGCCTGAACCCTGCCCCCGGCCTTCCGAGCTCGCTACATCCCCATGGCGTGATAACCGTTGTCGACGAAGATCGTCTCGCCGGTCACCGAGGAGGACAGATCGCTGGCGAGAAAGACGGCGACCTTAGCGACGCTCGTCGCGTCGAAGTCGGTCTTGAGCGGCGCGCGCTCCTTCAACACGTTGTACATGTCCATAAACCCGGGGATACCCCTGGCGGCTGCCGTCTTGACGGGCCCGGCAGAGATAGCGTTCACCCGGATGCCTTGCTCCCCAAGGTCCATCGCAAGATAGCGGACAGTCGCTTCCAGGGCAGCTTTCGCCACGCCCATCACGTTGTACCGGGGGAAGGCGCGCTCCGAACCCAAGTACGTCAGCGTCATGATGCTGCCGCCGGGAGGCATCAACGGGACGATGCGTTGCGCAGCCGCGATCAGGGAGTAGACGCTGATGCTGTGCGCGATCTTGAAGCCTTCGCGCGTTGTCTCTAGGAAGCGGCCCTTCAGCTCGCCCGGAGGTGCGAAGCCGATGCTGTGCACCAGGCAATCGACGTTGCCAAAATCCCTGCGCAGCGCCTCGCCGAACGCATCGAGCTGCTCATCCGACTCCACATCGCACTGGTAGGCACCACTGCCGTCGGGTGCTGCTGCGACCAGCGCATCGATCTCTTTTTTCGAACGCTCGTCCAGGTAGCTGACGGCGAGCTTGGCCCCTTGCGCAGCCAGCGCCTCACCGATCGCCCAGCCGATGCTCCACCGGTTCAAGACGCCCATCACCACGGCGGTTTTCCCTGCCAGAAGCTTGCCATTCTCCGTCATGCGTTTCTCTCCCATTCCGAAATGCCGTTCATCGCGAGCCGATAGCTGTCAGCTATCAGCCGTCAGCCCTCAGGTGTCAGGAGCGAGCCGGGAGCCGGGAGCCGACAGCCGATAGCCGGTAGGGGCGCGCTGGATCGCACTCCAACGCTTTCTGACCGGGCGCGATGCATCGCGCTCCTACGACACCTGCCGGCTGATCTCTGCCGGCTGATCGCTCGTAGCCCAAAACTCAAAGCTCGTAGCTCGTAGCTCGAACCTTCCCCAACCCCCAGCCCCCAGCCCCTATCCCCTAGCTCCCATCTGACCCCTGACCTCCGACTCCTGGCCCCTTTGGTGCATGATACCCAGT
>JBHOQQ010000121.1:0-6874 GCA_042408955.1 Thermomicrobiales bacterium | reverse complement strand
CCCACGGTTTCTCCCGGTGAGCACGGTACCGTGAACGATCGCTACCTGGAGCCGTTACCACCTTCGGGGCGTTCGAGCGGGGATAGCGATAGCGTACCACGGGGCGTGGGCGGTGTGAGCCACCAGGTGGTCCCTTTCGGGGAGGTCCAGAGGTGCGTGCCATCTTGACAGGCGGCGTATTATTGATGAGTTGCGCGCCCGAGCGCCTGGCTGCGCCTGGATGAGATTCTGGCGGCGCTTGTGGGTGCGCAAAGGAGCAAGGGGAATGCCTCGTCCTGATGATGGGAGCGGCTCGGAGCCAGTTTCCCAGCCCGCCCCGGAAGGGCAAGCAGACACAAGCGACACACGCTCAGCAGACAAGCAGCCGCTGGCGCCACAGGCAGCGGCTCGGGCTCGCATTAAGCCACCAATGGCCCCGCCCACCTTTAAGCCCAAGCGCACGCCAACGGTCAATGGGGCGCAACCCTCAGCATTCATGCCGAAGGACGAACAAGCCAGAATGCCGGAGGCGGACACGACACCTCAGATCGACTCAACGCTCGGGCTGGACTGGCTGACTCCGGATGCTGAGGCGGCATCCGGCGCGAAGGACTCGATGGCGCCGGAGCGCCCGCCTCGTCTAGTTCGACCGCCCCGAAAGCCGGGTCCTCGCATCCAACCGGAACTGGTGGGTAAGCAAGAGGTGCAAGGGCGCCACCTGGGTGATCGCTACGTGCGCGTCGTTCGCCAGCAGCGGGAAGGTTTTGAGCGGGCTGGCCCGGGCATTTTGGTGGCGAAGCAAGAAGCCATCGAGGCGCGGGGGCGCGTTGGCCGGGCCTGGGGCAAGCTCAAGCGTGCGCTGATCGGCCCTCCGCTGGCGACAGAAGCAGCCATCCATGAGCGGCTAACGAAGGTCAAGGCGCTCGCGGTGCTCTCATCGGACGCGTTGTCGTCCGTCGCCTATGCCACCGAGGAGATTCTCCGGGTTCTCCTCGTCTCTGCCGGGCTGGCCTATCTGGATGTCAGCTTGCCGATTGGCGCGGCCATTGTTGCGCTCTTGCTTATCGTCGGGTTCTCGTACCGGCAAACCATCAAGGCGTATCCACAGGGTGGCGGCAGTTATATCGTGGCAAAGGACAACCTGGGCGAGCTACCGGCGCTGACCGCGGGCGCTGCGTTGCTGACCGATTATGTGCTGACCGTCGCGGTCAGCATCGCTGCCGCGGTTGCCGCGATTGTCTCAGCCGTACCCGAGTTGCACACGCACCGCGTGGCGCTGGGGCTCGGGTTTATTTTCCTGGTGACGCTGCTGAATTTGCGTGGCATTCGCGAGTCGGGAACAATCTTTGCGATCCCCACCTATCTTTTCCTGATCGGCGTCTTCGCCCTGCTCGGCCTAGGGTTCGTGCGCAACGCGCTCAGTGGCTTCGAGGCTCAGCCACCCCCAGCGGAAGCTGCCCATTTGGCTGGAGCGGGGGCGCTAACGTTTTTTGTGATCTTGCGCGCATTTAGCTCCGGCTGCGCGGCCCTCACCGGCGTGGAGGCGATCTCCGACGGTGTCCCTGCCTTCAAGCCGCCCGAGTGGAAGAACGCCCGGACGACACTCACGATCATGATCGCGATCCTCGCGACGACATTCGCCGGGATCACCGTCCTGGCCCATCAATACGGGGCCTATCCGATGGCCGCGGACGAGCCTGGGTACGAGACCATCGTCTCTCAAATCGCGCGAGCCGTTTTTGATGGGCGAAATTTGGCCTACTACTACATCCAGTTCGCCACGATGGCGATCCTCGTGCTCGCCGCCAACACGGCCTACTCGGACTTCCCGCGTCTCTCCTATTTCCTGGCACGTGACCGCTACATGCCTCGTCAATTCATGTACCGGGGAGACCGCCTCGCCTTCAGTACCGGCATCGTGACGCTTGGCATCCTCGCCGGAGCAGTGCTCTCCTACGCGGGAGGAGACGTTGCGCACCTCATTCCGCTGTACGCACTCGGCGTCTTCACCTCGTTCACGCTATCCCAATTCGGGATGTTCGTCCGGTGGCAGCGGCGGAAGGAGCCGGGCTGGCGCTCCGGGCGGATCATCAACCTGGTGGGGGCGGTTTCCACCGCGATTGTCGCGATCGTCGTGATGGTGACCAAGGCACCGCACGGGGCCTGGATCGTCATGATCGTGATCCCGCTCCTCATTCTGGGCATGCGCGGCGTGCACTCCCACTACGAGCGAGCGGCGAGGGAGCTCGCCGCCCAGACTCCACTCGACCCGAACGAGATCGAGCACACGGTGATCGTGCCGATCGCCGATGTAAACCGCGTGGCGCGGCAGACGCTGGCCTATGCCCGCTCGATTTCGGACAATGTCACCGCCGTGCACGTGACCGATGACGAGCAAGAGATCGAGCGGATTCGAAAAGCGTGGAACGAGCTGGGGACCGATGTGCCGCTGGTCATCATCGAATCGCCCTACCGGGCGGTCGTGGGGCCACTCTTGCGGTACATCGACGAGATCGATAAGCAGCGCCCAGGAGATACCATTACCGTCGTGTTACCGGAATTCATCGCGCGGCACTGGTGGGAGCACCTGCTGCACAACCAGACGGCGCTGCGGATCAAAGCGGCATTGCTCTTCAGACCGGGGACTGTCGTGACGAGTGTCCCGTATCACCTGGAGCGCTCGCGCGCGGATTGACCGGCCCGACTGGCATGTGGGCGGGGGGTGCGGCAACACTGGATCGCTCGACGAGCCGGGTTGCCAGCTGGATATGGCGCGGCTCGCCGGTGCGGTTGACGAGCGCGATCAGGAGCTCGGCCGCCGTCGTTCCCTTCTCTCGGGTCGGTTGGCTCACCGTTGTCAGCGCCGGCCGGACCCAGGCCGCTTCCGGGATATCGTCAAACCCCACGAGTGAGAGATCGTCCGGTACGCGTAGGCCGCATTGGAGCGCGGCGGACAGGGCACCGAGCGCAATCGCATCGCTCATCGCCACCAAGGCGGTCGGACGTGGTCCCCGCGTCCAAACACGACGGAACCCGGAGCGGCCGCCTTCCTCTGACACATCACACTCGATGAGCCGCACAGTTTCTCCGAGTCGCAGCCCCGCCTCGGCCAGCGCTCGACTGTAGCCGGTCATGCGCCGTTTCAGTGTCCCAACATAGCGCTCCCAGCGTCCGCGCTGCGGAGAGCGAATGCCCAAGATCGCGATCCGCCGGTGCCCATGGTCCAGGACGTGCCGCATCGCCTGGTAAGCGCCACCCTCATCATCCACGTTGACGCAAGCGACGCCCTCTACCGGATCGCTATCAACCATCACGTACGGCAGCCGCCGCCGTTCGAGGACATGCATCGTTGGGCGGAAGGTTTCCAAGCCGAGCGTGAGAAAGCCATCAACAGCAGCGGCGCTGACCGCGCGTTCAACGCTGCCCCGCACTGGCGGCACGAGCAGGATCGGAAGCTCGGCCCTGGCAGCCGCTATTGCAACCCCTTCAAGGAACTGCGAGAAAAACGGATTCCGGAGCATCTCCGGTAGCGGCTGCGGCACAAGCACTCCGATCGTGCTCGTTCGCCCCAGGCTCATGCTGCGCGCGACCGGATTCGGCATGTATCCCAATTCTTCGGCAATGGCGCGAATCCGGGCTACCGTCTCCGCTGACAGGCGCGAGGGATCGTTGAGTGCATAGGAGACCGCTGCTTTGGAAACTCCCGCCTTGCGGGCAATATCACTGATGGTGGGCATAGATGTTCTCGTCTGGCGTGAGGATCATGGCGGCGGAAGCCGGAATGTGCCCGAGGCAGAGGCGGCCGCGAGTGGCGTGATAGACGTCGCCGGTGAGCCGGTTCCTCCATTGGCGATCCTCGCCGCTGGGCAGATCGATGACCATATCGGGTTGGGCATCGCGTGGATTGAGGATCACGATCACATCATCGCCGGGGCATTGGCGGCGATACGCGAGGAAGCCATTGAAGATCACCAGTGGCTCCCACGTCCCATGCCGCAACGCTGGAAGGGTGCGCCGCAGTGCGATGAGGGTTTGGCATGCCTGGAAGATATCTACGCACCATCCGGTTGGATCCCAGCGCATGCAACGCCGGCAATCTGGATCATTGGCTCCCTCCATGCCGATTTCATCGCCATAGTACAGCATCGGCGCTCCAGGATACGTAAACAATGCGGTAAGCGCTACAATCGCACGGCGCCGATCGCCCTGGCAGAGACTGAGCAGCCGTGGCGTGTCGTGACTGCCAAGCAGATTGAGCAGGTACGGCACGGACGGCCCAGAATCTGCCAGCAAGCGCTGTGTCTCATAGGCGGCATCTTCCGCGTCCAGATGATCGCGAACGCAGAAATCGAGCAGGATGTCGCGCAAGCGATAATTCATGACCCCGTCGAAGAGTGCAAGCCAGGGCCGGGCATCGCGCCAGCACTCACCGACGAGATAGGCATCTGGCTTCGCCGCCTTGACCGTCTCGCGAACCTCCTGCCAGAAGTCTGGCGCCACTTTCCAGGGCACATCCAAACGCCAGCCATCAATATCCGCAGTCTCAATCCAGTATCGCACGACGTGAAGCAGGTACCGCCGCACCTGCGGATGGGCGACGTTTAGCTTGGGCAGGTAGGGAGCACCGCCGCACGTCTGGTACGACGGCGGGTTTTGGCGGATCGGAAACTTCCGGACGAAGAACCAGTCTCGGTACAGGGAATTGGAGCCGTGCCGCATGACATCTTGGAAAGCCCAAAACCCATCGCCGCAATGGTTGAACACCCCATCCAGCACGACGCGCATCCCGAGATCGTGGGCCTGCGCGACGAGTTCCCGCAGAAGATCGGTATCCCCCAGCGCTGGATCGATAGTGAGGTAGTCGTGAGTGTCGTAGCGATGGTTGGTTCCAGCCGCGAAGATTGGCGTCAGGTAGAGTGCGGTGACGCCGAGTTCCGCCAGATAGGCGAGGCGTTGCTGGATACCGGCCAGATCGCCGCCAAAGAAGTTGTGCGCGGTTGGAGGAGCGCCCCATGGTTCCACACCGGGAGGATCGTTCGAAGGGTCGCCGTTGGCGAAGCGATCTGGAAAGATCTGGTAAAAGACCGCATCCTGAACCCAGGCAGGGCGAGTAGGAGGGTGATCCATTGCTATCCCTTGATTCCAGTCATGGTCATGCCACGCACGAGCCACCGCTGCCCGATCACGAAGGCGATCAGCGCGGGGATCGTCGCGGTGACAGCGCCGGCCATCAGCAGCGTCCAGTGTGTTCCGTACTTTCCGGAAAACATCGCCAGTCCGAGCTGCACGGTCCGCATCTCGGGGCGCGTGGTGACAATCAGCGGCCAAAGAAAATCATTCCAGGCGAACAAGAACGCGAAAATACCGAGGGTGGCGAGCGCGGGACCGGAGAGGGGAACAAAGACGCCAGCCCAAATCCGAAGGCGCGATGCGCCATCGAGCAACGCGGCTTCTTCCAGATCGCGCGGAATGGTGAGGTAATGCTGCCTGAGCAGAAAGATGCCGAAGGCGCTGACTAGGCGTGGGACGATCAGTCCCTCGTAGGAATCGAGCCAGCCGAATTCCTTGATCAGCAGATACGACGGGATGAGCGTGACATATACCGGCACCATCATCGTGAAGAGCACGGCCCAAAACAGGACGTTTCGGCCGGGAAAGCGCAGCCGGGCAAACGCATAGCCGGCAAGCGACGACAGCAAGAGCTGGCCTGTGGTGATCGCAACTGCCATGATCCCGGAATTGAGATAGAACCGGCCAAAGTCATCTGCTTCCCAGGCCATGCGATAGTTGCGCCACGCAAAGTGGATCGGGATCAGATACGGCGGGCGATGGACCTGGCTGGGTGACTTGAGCGAGGTGGTGATCATCCACAGGAATGGCACGACGACGATCACCGCTCCGGCCAGCAAGATGGCATGAATGGGCAACTGCCGGCGCCACGTCCCCATGCGACCAGACCGCGAGCCGCTCACGCTCCGACCTCGCGAGTACCTGCGCCGTAGAGCCGCCACTGGATAAGACTAATTCCAGCGATCATCGCGAACATCACCCAGCCAATCGCGGCCGCCCCACCGACATCGAAGTAGCGAAATGCCTGGCGGTAGAGCAGGAGACCCAGCACCTCTGTCCTTCCAATCGGTCCGCCTCCGGTCATGATGTAAATCTGATCGAACACCAGGAAGGCGTCGATCACGCTCATAATCGCCAGGAGCAGCGTTGTCGGGGCAAGTAACGGCAGTGTCACATCCCGAAGGGTGGCAAAGCCATCAGCCCCATCAATCGCTGCCGCCTCCTGCACCTCGCGCGGAATGCTCTGCAGGCCCGCGAGATAGACGACGATGTTGAAACCCAAGCGCTTCCAGACACCGGCGATCACGACCGCCGGCATCGCCCACGTTGGATCCCGCAACCAGGAAGGTGCGGTGATCCCCACGTCGCGGAGCAGCACATTCACGTAACCGGAGCCAGGATCCAGCAAGAGCTTCCAGACGACCGCGACCGCGACCGTCGCGGTGATCACCGGCAGAAAATACAGCGTGCGGTAAACTGTCCGACCGCGAGTGAGCGATTCGAGCAGCACGGCGATCACCAGGCTCAGGATGAGCCCACCCGCAGTCACGCCAGCCGCGTAGATCACGGTGGCTTCGATCGAGTTGCGCAGGTCGCCTGCCTCCCACAGCCGGCGATAGTTGGCAAGCCCCACGAAGGGGCGATCTTTTGCCAGCCCATCCCATTTCACCAGGCTCAAATAGCCGGAATACACAATGGGATAGGCGCTAAAGATTCCCAACACCAGCAGCGCCGGTAGCAGACAGATGGCAGCGGCGGAGAGATCGCCAAGTCGATTCGCATGGCGATACCAGGCAGCCACACGCAACCATAAAGGGAGAGCGGT
>JBHOQQ010000114.1:0-23636 GCA_042408955.1 Thermomicrobiales bacterium | reverse complement strand
CAACCAGAGCTTCGGCACGATGGATCAACCCGTTGCCAAAGGCACGGTTCCTGGCGTGCTCAAGCTCACGCTGCGCGCAACCGGCTATGACTGGCAGTTCGTGCCAATCTCTGGCTACACCTACAACGATAGCGGGAGCGGTACGTGTCATGGCGCACCCTCCAGCGCATCCATCACGAGCGCCTTTCTCGGCGTGACGGCCGCTGGAGCACCGTCAGCGACGACAGGAGACTCGGCCACCATGCCGAACCAGTCACAGGCAGGGCCCGGCCCAGCGATTCCAGATGCTCACGGCAGCGACCAGTTTCAGTTTTCACTTCCTGGCGGCGCACAGCGGCTCGGTCTGCTGGTCTTCTTCGCCGTCTGTCTGCTGCTCGCCGTTCGATACGGGAAGGAGATCCGTGACGCACAGCGCCGCTGGCGGGATGTGAGCGGCCATGCCTACCCGTGGCTCACGCTGGTGAGGATCATGCGGGCAGGACGGAAGCACTGCCCGGCGATTTCACGGCGCATCCGCGTCGTTGCGCCCCGCGCCGGGCTGATCGTTGTTGTTGCGGCCTCGTTTGCGACCGCGCACCAGGCGCCAGCCGCCAGCCAAGGGAGGCTCCCTTCGGTGCCTGGTCTTCTCGGGCAGCCGCTGGCACGCGTCGATTTGGCGAGTCTTCCACCCGCGCCCGCGATCCTAGCCTTTGCCAGGTTCACCTATCAGCCTGGCGCGGCCTTCCCTCATCTGGAGGTGCCGGGACCCGAGGTGATCGTCGTCGAGCAAGGCATCCTCACCGTAGACATGCGCGGCGAAACCGACGATGCCAGCGAAGTCCACGAGATGGCCGAGCTCTTCGTGCCCGCAGAGGCAGGGCGACAGCCGGTACAGATCGCGGCCCCTGGCCAAATCCGCTTCACCATGCTGCCTGGCGACCGCTTGCTGGTCCCCGAAGACACCCCTCACACCATCGACAATCCAGGATCCAGGCCCGCTGTCTATCTGGCCGCTGCGATCACTCCGCAGCCGCCCAGCACCGGCGGACCCATCTGGCCGCCAGCAGGAGTCGAGCCACTCTCGCCGCCGGCTGGCATTGCCATCGAGCCACTCGGCGCAGGCTATGGCATAGCCGCGCGGCTGCCTGAAGGCGCCGTTCAACTCCGGCTCGATCGGGTGATGCTCAACGCCGGCAGCAGCGTCCAGAACGTGCCATGCGCTGGTACCGAGTCGTGGTATGTCGAGACTGGGAAGGCGAGGATCACCATCCGCCAAGGACAAGCCTTCATCTCCCAGCCATCTGGAGCGTTGTCGGGGGCAGCCAAACCGGCGGGCCCTGGCACCGACGTCGCCGTGGCACGCCGGGATGCCGTGTTGCTCCAGGACGGCTGCACGGTCAGCATCCGCGCGGTCGGCTCCGAGCGCCTCGTGCTCCTAACACTGTCCGTGGTGGCACAAACCAGCCAGTAATCGGCGCTGGCCGGCCCGGCTCTGCAGCGCTGGCCCGCTCGAGCAGCGGCCATAAGGAAAGCTGGCATGCGGCAAATGACGACTTTTAGGCTACGCCACTTTTGTATCTGATCACACATACTCTCAACGGACACATAGCGTTAAGGCGGTAAACAAATTACATGGTATGGAAATTTCCTACATGACGGGCCGATGCATACGCGTCAGGGGAAGGCCTGGCGGAAGCGATTCGTCAACCTCCACGCAGGACAGACCATCTTGAACCGGCTTCGCTCCCTCGCAGAACGCTGTCATTCTGCCCAACGGCACGTTCACAAGGGATCACGGCAGGCAGCAGCCGCGCCGCGCCAGCGCGAGCGGGAACTCCTTGACACCCTCCTGGAGCATCTTCCCGAATCCGTTTACTTCAAGGATACGGAAGGCCGGTTCGTCATCGTCAATCGTGCCCAGGCTCTTTATCTCGGCTGTGCCGACCCACAAGATCTGATTGGGAAAACGGACTTCGACTTCTACCCGGCAGAGTTGGCCGAGCGCTTCGCCAGCGAGGAGCGGCGCCTCCTAGCGACGGGGCAAGCGCTGATCAATCACCTGGAATGTCAATCACTAGACGGGGAAACTGGGCGTTGGGCATTGACGACCAAGGTACCCGTTCGTGGCCCTGATGGCGCCATCATCGGCCTAGCCGGCGTCACCCGCGATATCACCGAGCTCAAGCAGGCGCAGGATGCGCTGGTTGCCAGCGAGCGCCAGTTTCGGGCGTTGGTGCAACATTCAGCAGATGTCATTACCCTCGTCAGCCCAGATGGGTGGATCCTGTATCAGAGTCCCGCAGGAGCGCGTATTTTTGGCCGGGATCCGGCTCAGCGCATCGGGCAGAGCGGATTCGCGTTCATCCATCCTGACGACCTCAATGACGCCAAGGAGTTGCTTGAGCGCACCTTGGGCGAGCCAGGTCGCGCGCATACCGCGGAATGGCGCGCATATCGCGCGGATGGCTCGTGCAGAACCCTCGAAGTTACCGCAACCAACTTCCTGGATGACCCGGCCGTGCGCGCCATCGTCATCAATACTCATGACGTTACTGAGAGGAAGGTCGCAGAGGATGCCTTGCGCGCCAGCGAAACCCATCTCCGGCTAGCCCTAGCTGCGGTGCGAATGGGAACCTGGGATTGGGATGTGCGCGCCGGTACGATCCACTGGCTTCCACCAGCGACAGATGGAGGCACGGCATCCATCTCCACCCACAGGTACGCTGACTTTTTGGCGAATGTCCATCCCGATGATCGAGAGCGCATTGACGCCGAGCTTCAGCAGGCTCTCATCCATGGAGACAGCTTCTCATCAGAGTTTCGGCTGATCCTTGCGGATGGAAGTGTGATTTGGGTGCACTCGCTCGGTCGCATCGAGCGCGATGAGGGTGGTGAAGTCGTGCGGATGCGCGGCGTGGAGATGGATATCACCGCTCGCAAAGAGGCCGAAGCCGCGCTCAAGGCAAGCGAGCGCCGGTTCCGCGCCTTGGTGCAGAACTCTTCTGATCTGATCACGATTTACGATGCCAAGGGCATTTTGCTGTATGCCAGCCCATCGATGGCCACGATTCTTGGTCAGCATCCGGAGGAGTGGCAAGGACGAAGCGCGCTCTGTCTCGTGCATCCAGAGGACATCCGGCGCGTGCGCCATGCCTTTGTCCAGCTTCTGCGAGCCCCTGAGAAGCGGGTGACCATCGAATTCCGCGCCCGGCATGCCGACGGCGCGTGGCGGTGGCTGGAGGCGATTGGCACGAATTTGTTGCACGATCCGTCGATCGCAGGCATCGTCGCCAATGCCCGCAATATCACTGCCCACAAGCGCTATGCTGAGACCTTGACTCATCAGGCGTTCCATGACGCGCTGATGGGCTTGCCAAATCGCGCGCTGTTCACCAACCGGCTCCAACAAGGGCTCAGGCGCAACAACGGCGGACACTCCGGCCTCGCCGTCTTCTTCATCGATCTCGACCGGTTCAAGGTCATCAACGATAGCCTGGGGCATGAGGGAGGTGACAAGCTGCTGACACTGGCAGCGAGCCGGCTAGCCACGCATCTGAGACCTGGGGACGTGCTGGCCCGGTTTGGCGGAGACGAATTCGCCATCCTCGTTGAGGACGTCTCCGCTGATGCGGTCGGATCAATCGCCGAGCGGTTCCTCGCTGCGCTTCAGGCGCCCTTCGTCCTAGATGGCCATGACGTCGTGGTTGACGCGAGCATCGGTGTCGTGGTCGCGAGCAGCAACGCCCAGGACGCCACACAGCTCTTACGAGCGGCCGATGTGGCTATGTATGAAGCCAAAAGCGCGGGACGTGGCCGGTGGGCTCTCTACGACGAGCGCATAGGGGAACGCGCCGCGCAGCGGCTCGCCTTGGAGTCCGAGCTTCGCCACGCCATCGAGCAGCGGCACATTGAGGTGCACTATCAGCCGGTTATCGAACTGGCGACCGGCCGGATCCATGGATTCGAGGCACTGGCGCGCTGGCGCCATCCGACACGAGGACTGCTGTCCCCTGCCTCGTTTATGGCTATTGCCGAAGAAACCGGACTTGTCAACTCACTTGGCGAGTGGGTACTGGGAGAGGCATGCCGCCAAGCCGCCACCTGGGCTGAGATATGCCCCGCCGATCCCCCGCTGGTCGCGGTCAACGTCTCACCGCGCCAACTACGGTACCCCCACTTTCCGCACAGCTTATGGCGAGTGCTCGGTGAAACACGGCTTCCCCCGCATCGCCTCGAGCTGGAAGTAGTAGAAGAAGCGCTTGCCGGCGACCAAGATGTGTCAGCAACGTTCCTCCAAACGGTCAGGGAGCTCGGCATTCGCCTTGCGCTGGATGATTTTGGCACCGGCTATTCGTCCTTGAGCCGGATTCACCGCCTGCCGCTGCAAACGCTCAAAATTGACCGCACCTTCATTGCTGGACTCGGCCAAGACCCTCATGCGACAGCGATCGTGCGAGCAGTGGCCGCACTCGCTCGTGAGCTCGGCATGTGCGTGACGGCCGAGGGTATCGAGACCGTCGAGCAGCAGCGGCTAGCGACCGACCTTGGCTGCGCCTATGGGCAGGGATTCCTCTTTGCGGGCCCGCTCACCGCTGACCAAGCCACTTCGCTGCTGCTGCTGAGCGCGGGTGAGTCAGTTCAGCCTCGACGGTCGTAGGGATTCAGATCGCATGATGCCTGGTGTGGCGCGTCGCCGCTTCCCGCACGGAACGATCGTGGGGCCACAAGACCCTCATTGTTGTCACCACGAACCCGGCTGAAGCCGCCTACGCTGCATCGGTCGCGCTATTTCCATCCCCTTTTCGGTAGCGTAACTGCCTGAGCCTCGTCCGCAGCAAGGCGAAGGAGCGCGTCTTTCCGCCCGCGCGATCGCAAGATCGGAGCCGGTAGGTGCCGTGTTCTGTCAGTGATCCGAGTCACTCAGGCAGGTTCCCGCGCTCGACAGGCAACACCAGCCGGGAGGCATGTGCGCCCCCGTGGTGCACCGTGTTCGTCGCGATCCGCGGCTCAGCCTGGTCCTTCAGCGGGCCAAAGCGATTGAGGCTGCGCGCGAACCAGGGGAAGTCGCTGCTGGTAATCGAGACACGTACGCGATGTCCAGGTAAGAATGCGTAGTGCACCGGCCAGAGTTCGACGGAGAATCGCGTGATCTGACCTGGCACGAGCGGTGATGGATGCTCCAGCGAATCCCGGTACGATGCCCGCAAGCACCCTTGACATACTTTGAGCGATCTCCCGTCAGGCCAGACATCGGTCACTTTGACATGCCATTCGGTATCATCGCAATCGCTCGCGGCGAACAGCTCAAGACGTGCCCAGCCCGAGATCACCAGGTCATTCTGAAGTGGAGCACTAGTGTACGTAATCACATCCGGACGAGCCTCAACGGCTGTTTGATCCAGCGGAACGTCCTCAATCGGGTAGCGGCGCACATCTAACTGGGTTGGCGCCGGATCGTTCGGATCATAGCGGTACGAGCGCGCCGGCTCAGCCTCCCCTGGCTTTCGTCCCACGAGACGCCCATCGCGGCCATCGAACGAGAGAAAGAGCGTCTCCTGACGCGATGCCAGCGGCCAGCGATCGGCCGCTCGCCAAGCATTGGTGCCAGGCTCAAACAGGCGCACGCGCGGGCCGGAGGTGACGCCATTGTCGAGACCCTTCAGCCAGTAATCAAACCAGCGCAGGTGCACCTCATCCATTTCCAGTGCCGCCTCTGGCCCGAAGAAGATTCCCGCGTAGCTATGGTGCGGCACGCGTGAGTTGACATGACTCCATGGTCCAACAATGAGGTACTGTTGATCGCGGGCCGGCGATTTCGCGATCATCTGCTCATAATGGTGAAACGCTCCCAGCAAATCCTCAAGATCGAACCAGCCCGTCACATGAAGACAGGGAACATCGATGCGCGCATAGGCGTCATCTACGCGAAGTGACTTCCAGAAATCATCGTAGGTATCATGATCCATGAGATCTCGCCAGGTTTGTCCGGCCGGATTGATGATCTCTCCGATCGCTTCTAGAGGTAAGGTGCGCAAAATCTCGTCCCAATCGCGCGTGGTCAGGCCATAGAACTCCGTGATCCGGCGCCGGACCATGAACACCCACCAGCCAAAATAGAGCTGGAAGCAACCGTCGGTGTAGGGAATCTCCCGCTGCCAGCGCCCTGCCGCCGACGTCGATACCATGCACGTCAGGTGTGGCGGGCACTGCGAAGCCGCTGCCCACTGCGTCCACCCCATGTAACTCAGTCCCGTCGTCCCAACCTTGCCTGTGCACCACGGCTGTGCCGCGACCCACTCGATCACGTCGTGACCATCCGCGGCGTCGTGGACGAACGCTCGCCACTCCCCTTCTGACTTCCCACGGCCCCGGCAATCCACGGCGACAAAGGCATAGCCATGCTGCTGGTAGAAGCGCGCTTCGTTCGTGATGAGTAGGGGACTCGCCTTGTCGTAGGGGGTGATGGTGACAATCGCTGGCGCGGGCCGTTCTGCCTCCAGCGGGAGGTAGACATCGGCGGCAAGCTCGACGCCGTCCCGCATGGGAATACCCACTTCAATGACGGGCGAAGGATTGGCCGCCGCGGCCAGGGCCCCCTCGACAAACCGATCATGCGGCGTTGGTTTTCCTGGCACGCCAACCTCCATCGTCGTTCTCTCCTGTCCAGCCATCGATCGATCGCAGGCTTTGGCCACCCAGCTCTCTGTCGCAGTCGAAGCGGCTCGCACCGTACGGCCGTCGCATCACATCACGACGACACCGGCGGAGTGGTCACACGCGACGCTGGCGGCATTCTACCGGCATGGTAGCGCGTGTGGATCTGGATGAAAGGATTGTTCGCCGCTGTTGCGGCTACGCCAGCACCTATCGCGCACTTAAGTCGCTGGATGACACGGCAAGTGGCGCGGGCAGAATCCGGCGGCTTATGACGGACGCGGCAAATGCACCACACAGAATGACGACGGCGATCAGCACGGCGATCGTCTCAACGCCGAGCCAGTCAGCAGTTGCCCCTGCCAAGAGCGTGGGAATCAGGGCTCCGAGGTTGCCCAAGACATTCTGCGTTGCGATGACCTGTCCACGTGCCTCCGCCGGTGTGCGGCCCAGCAACACAGCCCGTGCCGAAACACCCATCACCGCCGAGGCGAATCCAGCGGGGACCGAGATCAGCATGGCCACGAGGATCAGCGACGGAATACCGAGCACGCGCGACGCGGCCGGGAGCGGCACGCCAAACGAGATGGCGACGTCCCGCAATTGTTCGACAAATCCCAAGCTGCCGATGCTGGCGGCGAAGAGCACGAGAGCAATCGAGACCGCCCGCTGGAGGCCGATGAGCCGTCCGATGCCAGGAGCCAGCCGCAGGCCAAGCACCAACCCGAGCGCCGCAGGCGCGAAAACGAAGACCGTGTTTTCCGCCGCCGTGCCCAGCACACGCACGAGGTAGAACGGCGCGATAACCACTAAAGCACTCAATCCGACCCCGACCAGCACGTCGTCGGTCATCGCACGGAACGCTGCGTGATCGGCGCGGATCAGGCGCCACCCCGCGAGGAGGGTGCCTCGCCAGCCACCACCATGCCGGAGCGCGACCATTGCTGGTGACACGACGGAAACCTCGTCCGCCCGGCGGGGTAAGGTCGCGACAAGCCCAGCAACGCCGAGAAAGAGCGCACCACAAAAGGCGAACAACGCCGAGGGGCCACCGAACCTGAGCAAAACGGGGCCAGCAATGACCATGCCGAGCAACTGGGCATAGGTAAGTGCCAAATTGGCTAGGGCCTGAGCGTCAGCATACGCACGCTCCGGCACGAGGATAGCAGGCGTTGTGCCTTCGGCGGGATTGTAGGCCTGGTGAACAACCCAGATGGCCAGGGTAACCGCGAAGATTAGCCAGAGTGGCGGCTCAGGTGCAATGAGCGTCAGTACCACCATCGCGCGAAGCACGTTGAGCCCAATCATCAACACCCGGCGCGGCAACGCATCAACGAGCAAGCCTCCCGGCAACCCAAGCAGCAGCGATGGCACAATTGAGCACGCCACAAAGAGCGATCCATAGAACGGGTCGTCCGTGCGATCAACAATCACCACCAGCAGGGCATAAAGCACCGCCCCCTGTGCGGCTTGCCCGCACAGCCGCGACAACCAGAACGCGCGGAACGCATCCTCGCGGAGCAAGGGATGGTCGAGCGTAAGCAGCCGCAGCGCGGCCCAGCCCGCGAGCGCCACGATGCCCCGCAGCCCGCGCCTTGCTAGTCCCGGCTTGCCTGGCATCACCGGCGCTGCACTGATCGGCCCAGGGTGCACTGTTGCCAGCGCGCCGTCTCCCGTGGCAACAGGCACGTGAGGCCCACCAGGACCTTGCTCAGCTGGAAGGCGAGGTGATTCTGGAACGGGCCGTGACTCAGACGTGTCGGTCATCAGCGTCCATCAAGGCCTGCGCCCTGGCAGGTACCTGGCGAGTAAGAAACGGCAAACCCCCGCGAGGGACCAGTCGAAACGGGGGTCGCCGGCAAGGCTGAGCATGGTGGCGAGCGCCTCAGGGACCCCACGCGATGCCTCATCGCGAGGGAATCCCCTCAGGATACGACGGCCGCTTCCTCCGGCTCGCGCGCACCGGCCATGGTGTCCGGCTCGACCGGGCGGGGACCGAGAATCTCGATGACCTCGGCTGCATCGAGGGTCTCTTTTTCGAGCAAGCGAGCCACAAGCGCATCGAGCTTGGAGCGATGAAGGGAAATCAGTTCCAGCGCTCGCTGCAGCGCCTCCTCAACGATGTCGCGCACGGCCTGGTCGAGCCGTTGCGCGGTCGCATCGGAGAACGCCTTCTCCTGGACGATCTCCCGCCCGAGGAACACATGCTCCTCTCCAGTCCCGAGATAGACCGGACCCACCTCGTCGCTCATGCCCCATAGTCCGACCATCTTTCGGGCTAGGGACGTCGCCTGCTTAAGATCGTTCTCCGCGCCGGTTGTCACTTCGTTGAAGACGAGCATCTCGGCAGCCCGGCCACCGAGCGCGATCGCCAACCGGCCCTGGAGATAGGTTCGCGAAACGTTGTACCGATCCTCCTCGGGCGTCTGCACGGCAACGCCGAGCGCGCGGCCGCGTGGGACGATGCTCACCTTCCGCAGGGGATCAGCACCGGGCGAGAAGTGCGCCACCAGCGCGTGGCCCGCCTCGTGGTAGGCCACTACCTCGCGCTCCTTCTTCGACATGATTCCGTTCCGCACCGTGCCGAGGAGTACCTTGTCCAGCGCTTCATCGAAGTCGGCATTCGTGATTTCCTTGCGATTGCGCCGCGCCGCAGTCAATGCCGCCTCGTTGACGAGATTGGCAAGATCTGCGCCAGAAAACCCAGTTGTTGCTCGCGCCAAACCGGAGAGATCAACTTCCTTGGCCAGCGGAATCCCGCGGGTGTGGATCTTGAGAATCGCCTCGCGTCCCTGCCGGTCCGGCAAGCCCACCGTTACCTGGCGGTCGAAGCGTCCGGGCCGCAGCAACGCCGGATCGAGCACGTCTGGCCGATTGGTTGCAGCCATGACGATGACTTCTTGATTCGTCTCGAAGCCATCCATCTCGACGAGCAACTGGTTCAGCGTTTGTTCGCGCTCGTCATTGGAACCGCCCAATCCAGCGAAGCGCTGGCGGCCAACGGCGTCAAGCTCATCGACGAAGATGATCGAGGGAGCGGCTGCCTTGGCCTTCTCGAACAGATCGCGGACCCGGCTCGCACCGACACCGACAAACATCTCGACGAATTCCGAGGCGGAGACGCTGAAGAATGGCACGCCAGCCTCTCCTGCCACGGCCCTGGCCATCAGCGTCTTGCCGGTACCCGGCGGCCCGACCAGGAGCACACCTCGCGGTAGCCGGGCACCAAGCTGGTGATACTTCGCCGGATTACGCAGGAAATCGACCACCTCGGTCAGCTCCTGCTTCGCCTCGTCCTCCCCGGCGACGTCGGCGAACGTCACTTGCGGGCGCTCGGGATCATGCTGCCGGGCGCGGGAGCGGCCAAACCCAAAGACATTCTGCTGTCCTCGGGTCATCTGCCGTCCCATGAAGACAATCAAGCCCAGGAAGAGCAAAAACGGTAGGACACTAAAGAGCAGCCCTGTCCAGACGGAGCCGCCATCGCTCTTGCCAATGATGGTGACGTTGTTTTGCTCAAGCAAATCGAGCAATTCCTGGTTGTTGTCACGCACGATCGGCGGTATCGTGGCGCTCAGCCGGCTAGCGAGCGGGAATTGCGCGGCGTTTGGCGAGGACGGTGGCACCACGACATCGTGTTGCGTATCCCACCGGATCGGCTGCTTGAGCTCGACATCGATCTTCGAGCTGCCGATGGTCGCAGTCTTCACATTCCCAGTTCGCACTTGCTGTAGCACGGTGGAATAGGGAACGCTTGTCCGTGGCCCCTCGTTACTTGGCGAGAAATATTGGTAGGCATACCAGCCGACGATGGTGACGAGCAGGACAATTACGATCCAGCTCGGGACTCGCGGCCGGCGCGTTGGGGGCACGGGGCCGCCGGGGCCGGGCTGGCGCCGGGGCCGCTCCCCGCCCGGTGGGCCGGTCAATGGGCTTCGAGGTGGCCGGTTTCCATTCTGTTGATCAGTCATCGATGCAATCCCATCCTTGAAATAACGCGGCGCTGACCGCGATGCCGACAGTGCCAAAGGCATGCCCGGAACGGGTGTGCGCGGTGCAATGCGCGAACGAGCGACCGAGCGAGCGCGCATTCCACGCCGTTGAGTGAATCGTAGGGCGTTCCACGGCTTATGTCTACGTCTCAATAGGCATGATCCACGACGCAATTCTTGACGCGTGGCCATCGCGATGGCGCGGCTAGACATTCTTGGTGTCGCTGGGCAGCCGCCACGCGTGGCAGTAGATCGCGCGATCGTCCCGCAAGATGCGCCCGGCAAGCGCAATTCCAGCGAAGTGCGCAAGCTCGACGGCCTCCACTGTCGGCGCCGCCGTGGTTGCCACGACGGGGATGCCCGCTCGCCAGGCCTTGAACGCGATCTGCGCATCCACCCGGCTATCGACGCAGAGGATCGCGCGACCACGGTCGATGCGTTGCCGGAGCGCCCAACCGATTACCTTGTCGACGGCATGCTGCCGGCTAATATCCCTGGCCAGCACACACACCTGCGCGCCATCGGTCAGCACCGCCCGCCGCAGTTCGGTTTCGCCATCACTCGCGAAGCGCTCGCAAACACGGTCGAGCGCGGCGAGAAACTGGTCGCGCGGTAAGCGAAACGCGGCCGCGGTCGAGCCCTGCTCGTCAGGAGCATCAGGATGTGGTCCCAACGGCACCATGCCAGCAACGCGGCTGGGATTGAGCCTGGCCGCCAGCAGCTCCTCCCAGGCTCCACCTGCTGATGCTGGACGCTCAAGCATCAGCGAGACGCGGTCTTCGAACGCGGTCACGCGATGCAGCTCTTCCACCGTGTTGAACAGCCCGCGACCGAATGCCCAGCCGACCGCCAGCTCAGCGGTGCCTACTGGCGTGCAGAGCAAGGTCGCGGCAGGCCGCGCATTCACCTCGATCGTGACCGGGTGCTCCTCCGGCAAATCATCCAGCGCCGGCCGGATATTGAAGATCCGGTACGGCATGAACTGGAGCTGCCGATGGCCCGCTGGCTGCAATCGGGGGCGTCGCGAGCGCGCTGGCGATGACTCCTGCGTGCTCAGCGTCAGCTCATTCCCATGGTCTTGGCCAGGCACGTTCCGTCGAGCGCCGTGGCGCGACACGTGCATGCTCCTTCAGGAACGCGGGGTGTCGACCGGGAAACCGGCGCCGTGGTTGCGCGCCACGCTCAACTATACCAAAGAACGCGGCGACACGGTGCTGGATGGGAACAATCACTGACCTGCGCTTCTCATGCGCCACCAGGCTGGGACAGCGTACGGATCCTCCTCGCCATAGGCGTATCCCGCCCACTCCACGACCCCGGAGCGACGGAGTATCGCGGGAATGACCTGTCCGTGAATGACCATCTTGGCGTAGGTCTCGTCCTCTCCCCAGCGGCGAAGCGCCTCTTCGTACGCGGCGCGGGCATCGGGATCCGAGAGCATCACCTCGATGAACTGGGGCGTGGTGAACTCCTCCGCATCAACCCGCTCCAGCACATCAATCACCGGCGGCGTGAGGAATAGGATCAACTCATCGACACGGTCAGCCTCGGTCATCGCTGCCTGCCCTGCCTCTTCGGCGCTTGCCCGCCACAATGGTCAACTGCACCATTTCAGCGCGGCATTCCCTGCTTCCATGATACGATGCCAGCTTGGACAGGCGTGATTCAGGGAGGGAACCATGCCGGATGTGGCATCGCATGTGTCGAATGGAGCAAGTCTGCCGCGGACCGCGGACGTGGTTGTGATCGGCGGCGGCATTATTGGCGCATCCACCGCATTTCAACTGACGAAGCACGGCGTGCGCAACGTCGTCGTGCTTGAGCGGAGACATCTTGGTGCGGGAGCGACCGGCAAATCGGGCGCTCTGGTTCGCGCGCACTACACCAACGCTCCAGAAACGCACTTGACCCTGGCGAGTTTGACGATTTTTCGCCATTGGGAAGACCTTGTCGGTTATGGCGATCCTTGCTTCGAGCCAGTCGGCTTCGTGCGCGTTGTGCGCCCGGAAGATGAGGCGAAGCTTCGCGCGAATGTGGAAGTCCAGCGGTCGCTCGGCGGCGAGACGTGGGTTGTCTCTGCCGATGAGCTTCGCGAGATTGAGCCATTGATGCGCACCGACGACCTGACGTTTGCCGCCTTTGAACCAACAACGGGCTTTGCCGATCCGAATGCCACGCTGTACGGCTTCGCCGGGGCCGCGGCGGCCGCTGGAGCCCATTTCTTCACGCACACCGAGGCAACTGCCATCATCACCGAAGGGGACCGGGTTGCCGGGGTCGCAACTGCGCAGGGCACCATTACCACCCGGACGGTGGTCCTGGCCGCTGGCGCCTACGCCGACCGGCTCCTCAGGCCACTTGGAATCGACCTCGGGCTGGCCCCACGCCGGGCGCGCGTGGTTGTCTTCCGCTGGCCGATCGAGGTCGATCACCGCCGCCGCCACCGCGTGGTGATTGATTCGACCCAACACTCGTGGTTCCGGCCAGAAGGGAACGCTTCCACCCTCATCGGCGCCGAATCCGGCGCCAGGGAATCGCCCGATCCCGACCGCTGCCCCGACGTCATCGAGCAGGAGTACGTGGAGCAGGCCCGGCGGGCGCTGGCTGCGCGCTTCCCGGTCTTCGCGCACGCGACGATGCGCGGCGGGTGGTCGGGCGTCTTTATGCAAAGTCCAGATGACCACCCGATCATCGACCATCTCCGGCAGGTGGAGGGGCTGTACGTGATGACCGGCGACAGTGGCACGTCGTTCAAGACGGCCCCGGCAATTGGCATCTGCCTCGCGGAGTGGATTACGACCGGTGCCCCGCGGCTTGTCGATCTTACCCCGTTCCGGGCCAGCCGCTTCGCGGAAGGAGCGCCATGGATCGATGAGTTCGCGTACGCCGGGGACGTTGAGCGCACGATTTCTCGCTGACGCCCGGTCGCACGATCGAGAGAAGACGCAGATGGCGGTCCACGAGCTGTACCTCCTCCATTTGGGGAGGGTCTATTTTGACCCTGCTAACGCGGATAACGCGTGGGGTCAGGTGCCAGGCTACCTCATCCGCACGGCGAGCGGCCGGAATATCCTCGTTGACACGGGGAATCCGCTCATTCCGGGTGGCGCCACCTGGCAGCAACGCGGCAACGACGTCATTATCGAGACCCAACCTGAGGACGATATCATCCCCCGCCTAGCGGAGTTGGGTTTACAGCCC
Organism: Thermomicrobiales bacterium; assembly: GCA_042408955.1. GTDB lineage: Bacteria > Chloroflexota > Chloroflexia > Thermomicrobiales > UBA6265 > CALGSZ01. The sequence continues at coordinate 9,810 of JBHOQQ010000114.1, read as the reverse complement.
CAAGATATCGACCTCCTCGTCTCCTCGCATTTCGACTTCGACCACTGCGGCCGGCACGATGTGTTCGCCTTGGTTGGCACCGAGTCGGTCGTGCAGCGCCGCCATCTCGATGCAGCACGGGCCGAGCCCGATCGGTTCGATCCGGCGCTCTGGGACCTGCCCGGCTTGCGGTATATCCCACTGGACGGTGACACCGAGCTTGAGCCCGGCTTGCGACTGCTGGAAACATCGGGTCATGCGATTGGGCACCAGTCCGTGTACGTCGAGACGCCGGATGGGCCGGTCATCCTCGCGATCGATGCGATCGGCCGGCGCCGCGAAGCGTTGCTCAGGCGGGTGCCGGAGTGGTCCTCTGATGTCCATGCGGCCCTGGCTTCGTTGGAGCGCCTGTTGCGCCTCGCTGAGGAAACCGGAGCGTATCTCGTGTATGGCCACGAGCAACGGCAGTGGCAAGCGCTGCCTCATAGCCCTGCGCCATTTCAGCGACCCAAAGGAGAGACCAGCGGATGACAACGGTCGTGGATCTATCCCATCCGATCGACGAGCGGGTCCCCATGTTCCCCGGCCATCCAGCGCCGGTGCTCGAAGAGTACCTCAGCCGCTCCCGCGCGGCGGCACAGTACGCGCCCGGCACGAGCTTCGTGATTCACCGCTACACCTTTCTGGGCAACACTGGAACGTACCTCGATGCGCCCTTCCATCGCTTTCCGGACGGCGCCGATTTAGCGACCCTGCCCTTGCCGCGCACGATCGATCTTCCTGGCGTTGTCGTTGATGCCCGCGCGGCTGTCGCAGCCGGGCAACTCGGCATCAGCTCGGATGCCCTGGCCGGTCTCGACGTCGCGGGCCACGCGGTTCTGATGCTCACCGGATGGGATCGCTTCTGGCGAACCCCGGAGTACCTCGGAGCAAAACCCTACATCACGGCAGCGTGCGCCACGGCGCTGCGCGACCACGGCGCGGCGCTTGCTGGCATCGACACCTGGAATATCGACGACGTCGCGGATCGCGCGCGTCCTGCCCATACGATCCTGCTGGGTGCTGGCATCCCGATCGTTGAGAACCTGTGCAACCTCGCCGCGCTTCCTGCGCACGGGTTCCGGTTCTTCGCGCCGCCACTCCCGTTTCGCGGCGGCTCAGCGATCCCGGTCCGGGCGTTTGCCATCGTCTGAGTTAGGCCAGGCACTGGCTCTCACTCTCCGCACGGCCACGCATGATGCTCAGCTTCGATCCGGCATGAAGCGGTACTTCCGTACGATATCATCACGATTCACCCCATGGATACCCATGAGAAAATAGGAACGCGTCAATTGTGACACGGGAAGAGATTGGCGTGCATTTGTGGGCAAACGGTTGGTGCCGGCGCGTGAACCGGTCGTGGAGGAGCGGTGATGACTCGTGAGCTAGACGGGTTATCGTCGGCGCAGCGTACGGTCGTAACTGCCCCACTTCGCCATCTCCTCGTCATCGCGGGTCCAGGCAGTGGCAAGACCCGGCTCATCGTTCACCGCATTGAATACCTGCTCCGCATGGGCGCATGCTCACCCGAGCAGGTGCTGGCACTCACCTTTACGGTCAAAGCGGCGGAAGAGCTTCGCGGCCGCCTTGGTGAGCAGTGTCAGGCCGGCATCAACGCAACGACCTTCCACCATTACTGCGCCCGTCTCCTGAACGAGCATGGCACCGCGATCGGGTTGCGCCCACCGGTCAGAATCGCCGATGAGCCGGCTCAGATGGCGGTGTTGGAGCGAGCCGCCAGGAAGGCCGGCTACCGCCTTGAACCGGGCCAGTTTCTTTCGCCACGCACGGTCCGCGATCATATTAGCCGGCGCAAGCGGCTTGGATTCGAGCCAGGCGCCACCCTCAGCACTGTCGATGCGCCGTGGATCAGCGACATCCTCTCGGCGCTCGATGAATCGTATTGTCGCCTCCTCCATGAGGAGGGTCTCCTCGACTTCGATGATCTCATTGGCCGGTCAATCACGCTGCTCCGGGAAGCGCCCGAGACGGCGACGACGATTCGCCGCGTTCTCCGCTTCCTTTGCGTTGATGAATTTCACGATGTATCGGCTGACCAGTACGCGCTCATCCGCGAGCTTGCACCGCCCGGCCGCGGTGCTCCCGGTAGGCACGACATGGAGAGCGTTGATCTCCCGAGCGCCAGGGTTATGGTGGTTGCTGATCCTGACCAAGCGATCTTCAGTTGGCGAGGCGCTGATCCAGGAATGATCCTGCCCCGCTTCGAGAGCGACTATCGGCCACTCAGCTTCTCATTGACCGATAACTTTCGATCGACGCGCACCATCGTGCGGGTCGCCAACCATATCCGGAGCCAGAGCCGCACCAAACCACTCACGAGTGCGCTGGCCGATGATGGTCCTCCCATTTTCTGCCTGAAGTATCCAGACACGCAGTCAGAGGCTGAGGACCTGGCCCGGCTGATCCAACGCGCGCTCAGCCAAGGCAACTTCCACAATTACGACGATATCGCCGTGCTGTACCCGCTCCACAAGCGAGCCGACGATGCCGAGCTTGCCCTGCTCCGCCATGGCATTCCCGTCCGCCGCACCCTGCCCGGCCGCTTCTTCGACGATCCGGACGTTCAGGACGTGTTACGCCATCTCGACCTCATCGCGACACTCGCTGAGCCAGCATTTGAGCCTGCGTTGAACTGGCCGCATGTTGTCGTTGATGAGGTGACGATGATTCACCTGCGTCGCCAGGCCAAGTCCGCAGGCATGAAATTAGCGGACTTCGCCCATTCCCCGCTCCTTGACTCCGGTCTCATCTCCCCGCTCACACGCACGACCATCCGGCGCTTTGTTGCCGATGTTGTGGCCTCTCTCCAGCCCATAGCGTCTGGACCGGCCGATCGTCTCGTGATGGAATTGCTCACGATCCTGGAACGGCGGCGCTCGCCGGTGCTCCAGGCTGACCGGCAAACCTTCTCGGGTTTCCTCACATCCCTTGGCGGGCCTTTGTGCGAGCATGCACAGCAGCTTCAGGACGCGATCGAGCAGGGCTGTCCCGTCGCGCTCGTTCCCGCGCCAACCTTGGATGCTCTGGCCGCAGCCGCGATTCTGGCGTACACCCTCGGCGAATACTTTGGTCATCCAGTGCAGATTGGATGCGACCACCACGCTGCACCAGCCATGCCCATCCACCTTGGAGTTCCGGCGCCAGCAAAAGGACGCGGCGTCTGCCTATCGGTCCGGAAATCCGGCGGGATGGAGTACGGACTCGCGCTGCAAGCATGGCGCTTAGCACAAATGCTGCTTATGGGCAAAGAGACGCTCGATCAGGGCCGGTTCGTCGTGCTCGACGTGGAGACCGGCAGCCTTGATGTCAACCGCACCGAAATCGTCGAAGTCGCTGCTCTCCGCGTGGACCATGGGCGGGTCAGCGATACCATACTGACATCTCTCGTCCGGCCAACCCACCGCGACGCGCTAACGTATGAAGCCAGCCAGGTGACCGGCATCACGTGGAACGACGTGCGTGATGCGCCTGAGCCAGAGCAGTTTGTGCCAGCCCTGCTTGCCTTCATTGGAGATGACACGATTGTCGGGCACAATCTGCTCGAATTCGACCTGCCGATCCTGGCTCGCTATGCACGGCGGTTCGGCGCCTCCTTAGACAGTCCGGTGCTCGACACACGAAAGCTCGCCATGCGCCTCCTGCCAGATGCCACCTATGATCTGGCCAGTCTCGCCAAGAGGTTTTCCCTACCCTGCCAGCCAAAGCACCGGGCACGTGTTGACGCCACCGCGACGGCCCACCTGTTTCTGCGCCTCCTCGAAGAGCTGAGGAACGATCGCGTTGTGGATGTTCTGTCCGAGCTCCTTCCGCTCGTGGCTCTTGCCAGCCACGATCAGGGTGCTCCTGACCGGGATGAATTCGCGCTCGTGTTCGATGCGGCCGCTCGCGCGGACGGATCCCGAGCGGCGCACCAGGCATTTGCAACGCTCGAAGCGATCGCTGGCCCAACGCACGCCGAGCAAGCCCGCGCGTGGCTTCGAAGCCGCCCTCGAACATCGAACGGCGATGAAGAGCGCTGGCAGCGCTTGCGAGCCGGCTGGCAGGAGGCGCTCGATCAGTGTCGCGCCAGTGCTAGCGATGGATCCTTGGCCAGCCTGCTCACCTACGCGCGGCTCGCCACGAGCATGGATTTGGGAGTCGAGAGCGATGGGCGCGTGACCATGATGTCGTTGCATGCCGCCAAGGGCCGTGAATGGCCGCTCGTGTTCCTGATTGGCCTTGAGGAGGGTGTGCTTCCGTTTTCGGCCGCCAGCGAGGACGCGCTCGAAGAGGCAAAGCGATGCTTCTACGTCGGCATCACGCGAGCCAAGCGCCAGGTAGTGATCACTTGGTCGGCCCACGCCCTCGGACGTCCACGCGCGCCTTCTCGGTTCCTCGCCGGTCTTCCGGCCGACGCGGTAAGGCACCGTGAACGCTCCGCGGGAAGCACGTGAGCGCCTTCTTTGGCGTGGCGACGCCGATTCGCGCGCCGTCGAGCCGAGGTGCGACTGTCTGGCCCTTCGAGGATGGAAGGGCCAGACCGGCAGATTACACTTGTGACATTAGGAAGCCGGAGATGCCACTGGCGACGCGGCCGGCGACGCCACCGGTGAGGCCACCGGTGATGCGACTGGTGAGGCCGCGGGCGATGCCGCGGGGGTTGCCGCTCCGCCGGGTGCGGCTGTCGCCGTGGCCGCGGTTGTTGGCGTTGGCGTTGGCTCCTCCTTCTCATTCTGCCCGCACGCCGCGAGGAGCGTGGCGCTCAGCGCCAGCGCCGCGAATGCCGTCAGTCCCCGTCGTCCCCACCGCCGAATCCCGTAGTCCGTCTCTGGGTTCGACACCGATTCCCTCCGTTGTCTTCAACCCCACCCTGCACCGCGCTGGCATGGCAGCACGTCGCCACTGAAGCGGACGCCAGCCGTCCGCGCCAGCGGAGGCACGTACATACTAGCGGAAAGTGCGCCCATCGTCAGCGCCACGCAGCACCGCGCAACTCGGAGCGGGCTCCGCTCTCGCCGTGTCTCCAGCTCCCCGCCTCGTCGCTCTCCCGTCTGGCGAGCGGCGCCATTGCCAATCGCGGCGCTATTCTAACGATGATTTGGCACGGAAAACCAGCTAAGGGAAGTGCGTCGAGGGATCGACGAATGTGGCGGTGGCGCTTGTCATGAGCGCGTCTCGCAGGTGATCCAAACGAATTCGAGCGGCGGGTGAGACGCAGTGCTGACCCGCCGCATGCCGTTAAGACGCTGGTTACGCGGATCGGATGTTTTGATTGTATCGGAAGACGTTCGATGGATCGTACGTGCGTTTCAGGGCGACGAGCTTGTCGTAATGCGGGCCATACGCCGAGCGCACGCGATCTTCGCCCTCAAGGAACTGGTCACTCAAGTAATTCACATAGACGCCGCCGGCCACGAACGGCTGGAGCGCCGTCCACAGCTCCCGCGCCCAGCGCATGTGCACGTCATCCTGCGCAGGATCGCTCCATGCCGCAAGAATGATCAGATTGTACGGGGCGGTCCGGTGCGGGTAAGCGGTCTCACCTGGAGAGACACGGCTTGCCGCTCCACCACACTGCTCGATGAACACCATCGCATGGGGAGAAGGCGCTTGCGCAAAGCGATCAACCATCAGCTCGATCGCTCCATCATCGAGTCCGCGCAAGAACCCGGACTTCCAGTAGTTGCGGCGACCGGGCGGAAACGCATCATCGAACATCGATTGAAGCGCGCGGTAGGGGACCGGGCCCACGAGGTCTGCCACCGGCGATCCGTAGGCTCGCACCTGCTGCACGGCGGCTTCTCCCTCGCTGAGCGACCCGACATATGCCGGAATCAGCGCAGCCAGTTGCGCGCCCTCGGGAGAGGTCAGCAGAGCCGCGTGGCAGGTCAGCTCATCGGGCATGCGCGGCGCGATCTCCCGGTAAAAGCGCAGGACATCGCATGCTGCCGCCAACGGGTGAAAGACCGGACCGGCAATCAGCGCTGGGCCAACCTCGTGCAGGCGAAACTCGAAGCTGGTGACCACACCGAAATTCCCACCGCCCCCGCGCAGCGCCCAGAAAAGGTCTGCATGTTCCGCGGCATTTGCGCGAACAAACTGGCCATCTGCTGTCACCACATCAGCGCCAGTAAGGTTGTCGCAGGCAAAGCCGAACCGGCGCATAAGCCAGCCGAAACCTCCGCCAAGGGTGTAGCCAGCAATACCTGTTCCTGACACTGTCCCGCCAGTGGTGGCGAGACCAAACGCCTGGGTCTCCAGATCAAGCTCAGCCCACGTCACGCCCGGTTCGACCCATGCCTTCCGCGCCTGAGGATCAATCCGAATCCCCTTCATCGCCAAGAGATTGATCTGAAATGCGCCATCGGCGACGGCAGTCCCGGCAACATTGTGGCCACCACCACGCACCGCGATCGGCAGGTCATGCTCCGTGGCGAAATGCACCGACGCCATCACGTCGGCGACACCGGCACATTGCGCGATGATCGCCGGCCTGCGGTCGATCATGCCGTTCCAGACCTGGCGAGCCGTGTCATAGGTATCGTCGCTCGGGAGTACCAGCCTGCCCCTCATGCGTGCCGCAAGCGCGCTGACGAGCTCCTCATCGGGAGGAGCAGCACTCCCATACGACGTCCGCTCCTTGAGAGCCATGCGGTCGTCTCCTTTCTCGCGAGCCGGACTGAGTAGTCAATGCGAGACTCCTCCGGCGGCTGCGGAAGGTTAGGCTTCGAAGCGTGAGAGCATCTCCGGCCACGTCATGTCCGGCGGCGGATTGTTGAGGTCCAATCCAGTCACCTCAAGCAGCCGCCGCTTGAACCACAGGTCGAAGTCATTCTTCGACGCCACGAACTGTTGCATCGCGTTATTGAAATTGGCGCCTTCGATGTACACGACGAGTTGGTCTCCCGTGGGCGACGAGGCGAGATACCACACCTCTTTGCTAATGCCGAGCCGGCGCTCCGAGCGGTCATAGTCGGCCTTTCTCGTTGTCTCCAGCTCCCGGAGAAAGGCACGGGCATCGTTCGATTTTCCTGGCAAGATGGGCAGCACGTTGCAGACGTGGTCCATGTCCGTTCCTCCTGGACTGCTACGACGCCACGATTCGGTTACCACCAGAGATGCCTCGCGGGGCCCACACTACGCCCCTTATTCTTTGGAGTCAAGTCAAGGAACTCCTGAGCAGATCACATCACTCCAGCGTTGCGCATCATCTTCGTGCTTGTTTTCGCTATCGCACATCCCCAGACAGCTCAACACGCTGGTCTCGTCAGCCGATCGTTGGTCTGCTCCTAGGACGTGATCCCTGTATCCACAACCCAAAGCCAATGACGAGCGCGCCGATGAAATCTCGCACCGCAAAGGTGCGCGATGCCGGAGGCGGTTCGGCAGAGGGAGCGCGCATTGCCTCAGAGAGTGCCGCATTGCTTTCCGCCTTTTTCAGGCGATCGTGGTGTACCTTAATCGCAAGTTCTGCCATCACCGGGCTGTACATGGTGTGCTCCTCGTCTTTTAAAGGGAACTTGCGCTCCCTGTATGACGCAATGCAGTGGCGCGACGATACGATGGATCATGGCGTATTCGCCATATCTCCTCCCGAATCTCTCTGCCGGTTGAATCCAGCTTAGACGATGCCCGTGAGCGCGTCGTCCGGCAAACGATGTACATATCGCGACATTGGTACGCAGAACGCCAGCACCGACCAGCGCCTCGGCCCGAGCCACGCATCCTGCCCCTAACGGCAAGCGGCGTCTGTCCGACACCGCCTCCGGGGCCGGCTGCCATTTGCGCTATAGTCGGGAACGTGAGATGAGGAGCGACACGGCGGTTCGGCAGGCAGGGGGAGCAGCGCAGGATGCCACACGAGGATTATGGCCAGGAGCGAGCAGTCGCGGCGCGAGCAGCGCTTGAGGCTGCGGCGGCCGTGCGCGATCTCTATGAGCGCGCCGCTGCCGCAACGTACACGAAAGCTGATGGCTCCGCCGTGACTGATGCCGATCTCGCTGCCGACCGCATCATTCGGGAAATTCTGGGCACGGCCTTCCCCGATGATGCCATCCTGACCGAAGAGGGGATTGACGACACCGCTCGTCTCGCCAAGCGCCGCTGCTGGACCGTCGATCCGATCGATGGCACGAACCAATTCGTCAATCGCACCGGAGAGTTTGAGATTCTCATCGCGTTGGTTGAAGACGGACAGCCGGTGGTCGCGGCAATCTGTCATCCGCCAACCGGTCTGCTCATCACCGCGGCTCGTGGTTGTGGCGCCTGGATCGAGCGTGGTGAGCAGCGCGAGCGCCTCTGGCTTGATCCAGCGCCGCGCGACCTGCCACCGAGGATCATGACATCCGTCTGGATGGGCGCGCCCGAAAACCTGCCGCTGCTTGAGCGCGTTGCCGGCCGCCTTGGCGGCGCTGCCGTCACGGTGTCCCCCCTCGGAGTCACTGTTCGGCGCTTTCTTCCCCCGGTCCGAGAGGCAGACGTGCTCGTCGGGATCAACCAACGAGAGCAGATCGCAATTGCGTGGGAGTGGGACTTTGCCGCGCCCGAGCTCGTGATCGCCGAGGCCGGGGGCGTTGCCACCGATCTCTGGGGCCGTCCCCACCGGTACAACAAGCCGCACCCACGAAACATCGGGGGCATTTTGCTCAGCGTCGATCCGATAACGCACCAGCGCCTCTTGGAAGCACTGGCGCCTGAGCTGCCACCGACCCCGCCCGAATCATAAGTCCTCACCGCTTCGCGCGTCGCACCACGGCAGGGCTTCGCAGGCTGACACGGCAAGATCGTCGGCGATCACCGTCAGGCGGTCACCGGCCAGCCGGAGCCACGAGGCGGGAACCGAGGCGCTCGGTGGCTCGCAGAGCGCCCGCCGCAGCACCTCCGCCTTCGCCCTCCCGGTCACAATCAGCACGATCCGCCGGGCCTCAAGCAGCGTCGCCATGCCGATCGTCACTGCCCGCGTCGGCACGCACTGACCAGCAAAATAGGCCGCGGCTCCCATGACGGACTCGTTCGTCAGCGTCACCACTCGCGTTCGCGAATCAGCCGTTGCTCCCGGCTCGTTGTAGGCAACATGGCCGTTGCCACCCAGGCCAACGATAGCCAGATCCATCCCACCGCGCTCCGAGAGCGCTGCCTCGAAGGCGGCACAGGCTGCCTTGTGATCCGCGGCAATAGCCGGAAGTGGGTGAATTCGTGCGGTGGGAATCCGCGCCGGCTCAAAGAAGTGGCGCTGCAGCCAGCCAGTGAGACTGACCGGATCGGCCGGCGAGACGTTCACGTACTCATCAAGGCAGAACCAATGCGCCCGTGACAGATCGAGTGCCCCGCGCTCGACGCGAGCAATAACCTCGTCGAAGAGCGGCAGCGGCGTGTGTCCGGTCGGCACGGCGATCGCCGCATCTGGCCGCTCCTGAAGCGTCCGCGCGAGCATGTCGGCCGCGGCGGTGGCCATCGCTGCCGCGTTTGGGACGCGCACAAGGCGTGGATTTCCCCGATCTCCCGTCATTGTCATTACATCCTTCCCTCGAGCATCTCGCCGCGATCATACCCTGGAGCGCCGCTTCCCGTGGCATCATTCCGCGGAGAGGAGGGTGGTGTGCGTGAGGTGGAGCGGCGCTTGTCTGCCGCGCTACAGCAGATTGATGAGTGGATCGGTCCGCAGGGTGTGCGCGGGGCGGGAGCGGCAATCTGGCATCGCGGCCACCTGGTTGCCGAGCACTATGCCGGTGAAGCGCAACCGGGCATACCGGTCGATGAGCACACGCTCTTCGCGCTCGCCTCGGTAACAAA
>JBHOQQ010000113.1:0-21058 GCA_042408955.1 Thermomicrobiales bacterium | reverse complement strand
CCTGGCGACGGGCTCGCGCGACCATACCGTGCGGCTCTGGAGCGCGCAGGGTGACGTGCTCACCACGCTCGGCGCAGACTTTGGACAGGTCGTGAGCCTCGCGTGGTCACCCGATGGAGCGTTGCTTGCCGTCGGCTCGATCGCACCCTGGGAGCCCAAGTTCGACCGGCTGTCCGGCGTCGTGCGGCTGATTCGCCCGGTTGGAACACTGGTGGAGATGCTGCGCACGGACCAGGGCGGAGGCAAATGGCTCAATCTTGGATGGGCGCCCGACGGGGAGGCTCTCGCGGCCGGGGCCTGGGGCTTCCGCCTGTGGCGTCGGGATGGGACGCTGGTGGCGGCACTCCAGTTCGAATCCTTGCCTGGTCGCACGGGGGCGCACGAGAGACCGATCCAGGAGGCTGCGGCGGTTGATCGCCGTCTTGCGTGATAGAGCAGTGCTGGACCGCCCAGCAAGGGAGGACTGCAACGATTCGCAACACCTCGCATCACGTCGCCGGTTCCCGAGGGACACGGTTGTTCGTCCTGCTCACGGTCTCTGTCCTGGTCTCGGCGTCAATACTCTTCAACCAGCCCACAAGAACGAGAGCGCAGGACGATGCGGTTGTGGCACAGGTCGACGACGCGGAATTCGCCGTGGCTCCTGGGGACACCATTGTCCAGGGTACGCTTGTCGTCGACGGTGACACGAAGACGTGCATCATTCCGGAAGTGACCATCAGCGCCAGCGGCGACGACGGCAGTACGCCTAACGCGGTTGTCGAGACCGAGCTCACACAGGATTGTCGGGAGGTGGTCACGGCGATCGGCTATTTTGGCGGCCCATTTGAGGCGAATGGAGAAGGGCAGCCCGGCGGGCGCTGGGGTGAGACCACAGCTGAGACCTCTCAGGTTAGCGGTATGAAACGGGCACTTCTGAGGGCTGCCGTGATCCGGTATCGCAGCGGTGGGTGGCACGACCACAAAGATGTCCTCGGCATCGTGCTCACCGAGTCGTACGCCGACATGTCCTACTATGACAATGGTAGCAGCGTTTACGGTGGTCATAACCCATTAACGTTTTGCTGGAACGCGCTCGATGGATGGTATGGCAACTGGAGTGCATGGAACTGGGGGCCAAATGGTCCAAGTTCAGTTTGGATCTGGAAGATGTGCAACTTCTCCTGGATCGGCGGAACGTACACTGACACCCTCCTTGTCGAGGTGTACAGCTGGCCAGGAAATCGGTACGGCGTGTACTGCAGCCACTGGGGGTCATTTGTGCCGGGCGCCAAGTTTTCGTGCTCGAGCCGACACTGGGCAGCATGAACGTGGTTCACGAGTAGGCACCTGCTCAGGATCGGGCCTCGGCGCGCCGTCGTGCCGAGACCGGTGCACGCACTGATGAACGCGCGGCCGGGTGATGAGATTGCATCGACGCGACTGGCTCGGTGGGCGGCGGTTGGCGGACTGGCCAGCGCACTGCTGACGGCGTTCCTCAATCGCACGCTCCTGCTTGATGAGGAGGCGAGCGGGGCGACCACCCTCGGGGCCATTGGCTTCGTGGTCGTGCTTGCCGCGCCGTTCGTCCTGGTCTTGCTTGCCTCCTTCCTGCAGGATACCGAGCAGCGACGGTCCGTCTGGCTTGCCGGCGCGGCGCTCGCGCTGGTGGTCGCTGGTCTCTCGATCTTCAGCGTTGGCGTGCTGTTCCTGATCGTCGCCGGCGCGCTGGGCTGGGCGTGGTGGTCTGGCCGGAGCCCTGCTGGAGTGATCCGGGATCGCATCTCACTCGTCGCCACCCTCTGGATCGTGCTCGCACTCGGCGGCGCGCTGCGGCTCCTCTGGTGGCGGGAGACCCCCGCCTGCTGGCTGACAGGCGCGGACGGGGCGCGCTGGTCGGCCGGTCAGCCGAGCGGCGCGGCAACCTGCGTCTCCGACATCATCGATGCGACGGAAGGAGCGCTCGCCCTGGCCGCGGTCGCGGTCGGGATCGTGGGAGCGCTCGTCCTCCACGGGCTCTGGAACCGGCACGCGTCGCCCTCCGCGCTCGCAGCCGCTTGACCTCAATGCCCGCGACCTCGCATCGCTCGACGCGTGGTTCCGAACGCCGGATGCGCAACGAGCGGCAAGCCGTCTGCCATGCTCCGTGTCGCGGTTCGGCATGGAATGGGCGTCCTCAGTGCCGTAAAGGAGGCGTGCTGTGGACCGATGGATAACGCAGTTATCTGTGAAACTGGCGGAGCGTGCCTCCCGGTGCACGGTGGTCGGGAGCAGCGGGCGGATCCTCAGTGCGACGTGCGTGGCTACCCGCCCTTGGCCACGTGCGGCAGCGAGCGGGAGAGCAGCGGCGAACTTGGCCGTCTTCGCCACACTCGGACAAACACCACACCTGAACGCGCCATACGGGGCACCGGGAGGAGACGGCAGTATGAGGGCGCCCCGGTGGTGGCTGTCGATGCGCAGGGCAGGGGGTCGGTTTCGGACCAGATGTCACTGAAGCGACCCGACCGGGGGCGGGCGGTATCGCGCTGCGGAATCCCTTCGCCGGTTTGGCAGCGGGCAGCACGGACATCGAGCTCGGAACGCACGTGCGTGAGACTTTTTTGGCGAAGATCGGCCGGCGGCATTGGCCGGGTCCATTGCGGCGGCTCTTTGGCTACGACATGATCGTTCAGGTGATCACAGCGGACGAGGGAGACCTGAGTGCAGCAACGCGTGAGGCCATCGAAGCGATGCCGAAGCGAGCCGGCGCCCGCCGCGCGCGGATCATGGCCGGCGACGCTCCCCTGTCCGACGAGGGGATCCGCGCGGCGTTCGCCCCGCCGAAGCAAGTGTTTAATCGGCACCCGTGAAGGAGCCGCGGATTATTGCCCCGTTTGATGGGCCGGTGCACCCGCAACCTCGCGCTCAGGCTGGGCAGAGGGTGACGCTCCGCGAGCGGTCGGCAGCGTCGTGTACCGCCAGACTGGACCAGGTGGGCCGCCAAAAGCGAGATGCCGGCCCGCGAGCGCGGGGTTCGGCTCCGGGAAATCGCTGCGGTAATGGGCTCCGCGGCTTTCCTTCCGCAATGTGGCCGCGGTGACGATGGCGCTGGCCGCGAGAGCCATGTTCCGCAATTCCCAGGCATCCCGGTTCCCAAGACTGCCGTCTGCAAGCTTGCGCAAGATCGCCTCGACGGCGCTGGCCGCAGAGCGCAACCCCGCTTCGTCTCGCACCACGCCAACGTGCTGACTCATCGCCCGTTGCATCGTCGCGCGCCACTCGGCAAGCGGCAGCACCGGCTCTGTTGCTGACTCGCGAGGCGGTAGAGAAGCGCCCAACGACGCCGCGGGTTGCTGAGCAGGCGCAGGAAGGCCGTGCGCGGCGAGATGCAGCGCCGCCTCGATGCCGAATACCAATCCCTCCAGGAGTGAATTGCTGGCCAGCCGGTTGGCGCCGTGCACGCCGGTGCAGGATGCCTCGCCAATGGCGAGCAATCCTGGCAGGCTCGTTACCCCATTCGTGCCGGCCACGATGCCGCCCATGAAGTAGTGCGCGGCGGGTGCCACGGGGATGAGGTCTGTGGCCAAGTCAAGCCCGCGCGCCGCCAGTTCCCGCGCGATGGTGGGGAAGCGGGCGCGGATCGCCTGTGGGTCCAAATGCCGCAGATCGAGGAAGACGTGATCCGTCCCATCCCGCATCATCTGCTGGTGGATCCCGCGCGCAACGACATCGCGCGGCGCCAGCTCGGCCAGCGGATGCACGTCGAGCATGAACCGCGTCCCATCCTTGCCGCGCAGGTAAGCACCCTCACCTCGTACCGCCTCGGTAATCAGGAAGGGTTTGGCGTTCGGCAGGGCTAGGACGGTGGGGTGAAATTGGACGAATTCGAGGTCCGCGACGGCAACGCCGGCCCGCAGAGCCATCGCCAGCCCGTCCGCCGTCGCGCCCGCTGGATTGGACGTGACGGCCCAGAGCTGCCCAACGCCGCCAGCCGCGATCACCACCGTGTTCGCGGTGAGCAGGATCACCTGCCTCGCCGCTTCCGCGGGAATCTCGGCAATCAGGCCGCGGCACCGGCCGTTCTCTACGTGCAGATCGACCGCGAACGCGTGCTCAAAGACTGTCACATTGGGGCGCGCACGAGTTGCGGCGACCAAAGCGCGCTCGATCTCGGCGCCCGTTGCATCTCCACCAGCGTGAAGAACGCGGCGGCGCGAATGCGCGGCTTCCCGGCCGAGCAAGACCTCGCCGGTCCGTGGGTCTCGATCGAAATGCGTGCCGAGCCCGATCAGCCAGGCAACGGCCGAGGCTGAGCATTCCACCAGGCGCTGCACGGCGTCCGCATCGCAGAGTCCCGCGCCAGCAGCGAGCGTATCGGCCGCGTGCAACTCCGGCGAATCGTCCGGGCCGATGGCGGCAGAGAGACCACCTTGGGCATAGCGCGTGTTGCTTTCGCCCAGTGCCCCCTTGGTCAAGAGCGCCACGCGCCATTCTGGCGGCAGGTGCAAGAGGAAGGTGAGCCCGGCGATGCCAGCGCCCACGACCACGACATCGAAACTCTGCCGTGGAAAGTGCCGAACGACATCGTCTGGAAGCAACGGGGAAGCGTAACGCTCAACGGCGACAGGCGGGGAAGGCAACGACACAGCAGTTTCCTCTCGATGTCTATCCTGAGCCGCCGCTTGAACCGTCTGATGGCGAGGTGATGTGCATCTGGGTGTCCCGTGGTCCGGCGTAGGCTCACCTCGTGGCATAGGCTCCGGCATTGGTGCCGCGCTTGGTCTCATCTCCTCTGGCCGAGGTCGGACGATCTCCCATGCCGCACCGCTGGCATTGCGCCGGAAAGGCGTGAGTGCTTCCTTCATCTACGGCATCCTTACTCCTTGCCTATCCTGTTTTCGCGAGGAAAACATTCGCCTGCACGTTCACCCGTTTTCCTCGGCACCATACTCGGGAACCTACTGCCTATTCCTTGCATCGCGATCGCAAGGGAGCACTACGACATATCACCAACCGGGGCATTACCGCCGCTCAGTGCTTGGCCAGAAAAGCGAGGACTGCCTCGTTATAGGCAGCCGGATTCTGAGCATGCATACCATGTGAGGCAGCCGCGATCGTCACGCGCTCCTTCTCTGGGAGCAGGCATGCCAACTCCTCGGTGATCGGCCCGAATATCGGCGGGCTCGCCTCACCTTGGACAAGAAGCACCGGCATGTTGAGACGCTCGATATCGGCGGTGGAGAGTGCCGGGAAGTACTGCTCTGGCGGCGTAGCTGTCTCGATTCGCATTTCTGGCGCATTGTCCAGCATCATCCCTTGTACCTGAGGCGGTAAACGGTCGAATGCGCCGGGGCCGACCACGCCGTTGATGAACGTTCGTACGCCGGTCTCCGCGTCACCCCGCGCGAACGCCTGTCCCGCAGGCCAGAAGGCGGTTGCCAGAAACGCATCGAGCATCGTTGTTCCGCCTGGTAACCGCGTCAACCAAGGCATGAGGGGCGGCTCGCCCAAGACCAGGGACCGAACGAGTTCAGGTCGAGCAACCGCCAGAGTCAGGGCCGTCATCGCGCCGTACGAGGAGCCGATGATGTGTGCTGGACCCTGACTGAGCATCTCGATCAGCGCGCCGAGGTCGGAGGCATGCTGTGCGACAGCGTAGATATCCGCCGCACTCGGTTGCGCATTGGGCCAGTGGTACCGGCGGCTATAGACCACGAGCCGATATCGCTCGGCGAACGGCGCCATTTGAGCGTGCCAGGAGCGGTAATCACTCAGGCTGCCATGGACGAAAACGACGGCGGTCCCACGCCCCTGCGTTGCGTAGGCGAGGTCGGCGCCGTTAACCCGGACCGAATGCGACGAAACCTGCGTGTTCACCGTGGCTCTCCTCGGGAGCAACAGGCCGAGTGCCAACGCGCTCAGCGCCGGCGACGAAGCCGACAGCGGAAATGTACCGCAGTGGGTCGCCAGGGATAGGAGGTGGCTGCAATAGCGTGCGAGACGATGGAACGGCAACGCTCTGCTCCGCGCGCGCGCATCAATTGTCAGCAAAAGAAGGGCGAGGCAAGAGCAGGCTGCAATCGCGCGCCGGCCGCCGGCGTTTGCTGAAGTGTTCCAACCCCAATTGGGCGCCATCCGAACGTATCCGCCCATCTTGCATCGCGTCGCCGCTGCTGTCATGCTACCGCTATGGATACCAGCGCACGCGCGCCGCAGCGTCACGACGAGCCAGGAGAGCGCCAGCCCCACGCGGCACCGCCGGCCGAGGCGGATGGTATCAACGTGCTCCGGCAACTCTTGGCCGAGGAGCGCACCCGGTCCGACCAGCTTTTGGAGGCGGTGACCGCCTGGCAGCTTCGTGCCCGCCAGGCAGAGGAACGCCTTGTCGCGTTGATGGGCGCGGCGCGCGCCGCCGCTCCGGCCAGTGCCACGACCGCGCCGGCCAGTTCCCAACCCACGGCTCCAGCGAGCAGCGCGCTCCGGGATGCTCCGGCAGGCCCGAGCGTCGCCATGCCGGCGACTGTGCCATCGCCGCCAGCACCGGCGGGAGACGTGGTCTTCAAGCGGCACCCGCTCTACCGAGGCAGGCGCTATCTGCAAGTGGTCAATGATTTCGTGGAGGAAGCCAGGGCGGCGCAGCGGCAATACGTGGCCCTGGCGTCACGCTCCGGCCGGACGCGGAAGGATGAGATTGCGCTTGGGCTTCTCGACGCGGAGTGGGCGGCTATCGGTGGCCCGGATTGGCACGCGGCCGATCCTCGCTGGCTTGCGCAGGAGCGCGCGCGGTTCGAATACCGGCTCGAACTTGGTGGAAAACGCGATGCATTGAGCCTGCTTCAGATAGGAACCGTACGCATAGGGGCGATCATCCTCGCGTTCATCGCCCTGATCGCTCTTATTCTCGCCCTCCTTGGTATCATGTAGCATCACAACCAGCGCCGCGCGCATCCTTGCCAACACGTCGCAATCACGTATAGTGGTGGCGTGCCGCGCTCCCTGAGCGCGAGCCATTCAACCTCGTCCGCGTGACGCTTGCCAGCCGGGCTTGATCTGCATCAGTAGGCTGGCAGGCTCTACTCGTTGTGTGCGGTCTCAGGCACATGGGTGGCGGGTGCGACGATGAGCCTTCATGACCGGTATTACCGCGACGACGGCCGCCTCCAGGCATTGGACCGGTACTTGACCGATCTCGGTGACCGGATCGGCCGCTTCTGGTTTGCTCGAACCGGGATCAGTCGAGCCGTCCTTACCCAGGGCCTGTTCCTCCTTTCCGCGTGGGCGAGCCTCCAGCGCCTCCTGTTCTTGCAGGATCCTTATGCCACGTGGTTTATTGCCCTGGCGCTTTTTGGCCTGACCGGGCTTTCGCCGTCGCGCGGCGGCGTTGTTGAGCAAATGCAAATGGAGGTCATCCGCTTGCCGCGGAACACCCTGACCTTCTTTCGCATTCTCCTCCTTGCCATGGGTCTCTTCGGTCTCGCCCAAGCCCTTGGGATGCTTATCGCCTCCTGTTTTGCTGAAGGCTTTCCCGCGGTGAGCATTAGCGATCAACTCCTGACTGGCGTGGCTCTCACCGCCTTGCAAGCTGGCGAGTACATCCGCCGCACCAATCCGCCGGTTCGCTCCAATGGCGGAACCTGGGCGTCCTGATTCCTCGCTGATCCCCTCATCGCACCTCATGATACGGCGCCTGCCAAAGTGCCTCATCGTTGATTGAACGAGGCGAAGAAGTCGATGATGGCCAGAACCGTCGGTCCCAGGATGACGATAAAGAGCGACGGGATCATGAAGAACACGAGAAACGGTAGCATCTTGATCGGTGCTTTTCTCGCCTGGGTCTCGGCCGCCTGCCGCCGCCGGGTTCGCATCGTTTCCGCCAGGGTGCGCAATGTGCTGGCGATACTAGTCCCCATCTTGTCCGCCTGAATGATCGCAGTGGCGAAGATAGATAGGCTCTGCGATTGCGACCGCGCGGCTAGTGCCTGGAAGGCATCGCGCCGGGACACGCCGGTTGAGATCTCGCCCAAGAGCCGCCGTAGCTCACTCGCGAGGATGCCTTCAGTCCTCTGAGAAACCTGCTGGAGGCCGCCATCCAAGCTGAGACCGCCTTCCACGCACACCACAAGTAGGTCGAGCGCATCCGGCATCGCCAGCTCAATCGCATGCGCCCGCTTGCGCGCTTTGCGCTTGACCATCACCATCGGCACGTTGGGAAGAACGAGGAGCCCCACTGCCGCCATCACGATGCCCCGCAGCGTGATGCCCTGACCCCGGAGGATGATGAGGAGAAAGAGCGGGGTCACACCGAGGAGCATGACCATGCGCAGCAGGAGAAACGTGCCCAAGGGCATCGGGTTGCCAGCCTCAAGCAGCAGCTTCGCGGCCTTGGTCTTGACCTCGCGGCGGGCGGCCAGCGCCGCCACCTTGCCAACCGCCCCAGGGTGGGGCATGCCGCTCAGGATCGCGGTCCGGGGCTGAGGGGCCGCGACGGTGGCGCCGCCTGGCCCGGCAGCGATTTCATGCCGCGCCAGGTGCTCCAGCGTGCGATCGGCCCGGCGGGCCAGGATCACACCAGCCAGCAACACCATGGTGAAGATGAGCGCGGGCACCAGGAGTTCCACGAGTCGCCTCCCTGTCAGTATTCGACTTGGGCCACCTTCCGGGACAGGATTAGCCCGAGCAGCGACCAGACCGTCGCGAAGATCAGCATGGTCTTGCCGATCGGCGAATGAAACATCACGTCCCGGTAGTTCTGATTCGTTGAGCTGAAGAAGGTGAGCAGCGCCAGGGGAATGAGGCCGAGCACGTAGCTGGATACCCGTGGGCCGGTCGTAATCGCGCGAACCTCCGCCCGGATGCGGCGCCGCTCCCGGACGGTATTGGCGATGTTCTCCAGCACCTCCGCCAGGTTGCCACCAACCGAGCGCTGGACCGAGATGGCCGTAGCAAGCAGACCGAAGTCGTAACTGTCAATGCGGTCGTTGATCGCGGCGAGAGCGTCGGCAGGGCTAATTCCAAGGGCTATCTCTTCCACAGCGCGTTGGAGCTCCTCGCGCATCGGATCGTCAATATCTCGCGTCACTGCCTCGACTGCCTGGAGAAATCCGTAGCCAGCCCGGAGCGCGCCGACCAGGAGATCGATCGCTTCCGCAAGCTGCGCCTCAAACGCTTTCTTCCGGCGGTGAGCGCGCACGACAAGATAGATCCGCGGGAGCATGAGGCCAGCAATGGCGCCAATGGGAGCGGGGAGCAGGGAGGACGTGAGTGTGACTAGGAGGATAGCCGTCATCGCTCCGGTCAGGAGCCGTAGCAGCAAATACTGGCTGACCGTGAGCTTGACGTTGGCCCGCGTTAGCTCCTCAGCCGCCGTGCGCGCCGGCCCGAACCGCTTGAGCAGCGCCTGCACCAGAGGAATGGAGCTATAGACGCGCTGCTTCAGGACTTGGACGTGCTCCAGGCGCCGCGACTCCTCGACATTCACCTGCATGGCGTGAATGTCGAGCCGGCGTTGCAGCGCGGCGTGGCGGCCTCGCCGGAGCCTCGTTAGCCCGAGCGTTGCTCCCAGCACGGCGATAAAGACGAGTGCCGGCACGGCGATCTGCGGATCCATGCTCATTCCTGCCCTACATCATGGCCCGGCCCGGCTGGAACATCTCCGCCGGCAGGGTGAAGCCATTGCGCTCGAGCCGGTCCGCAAAGAGCGGGCGGATGCCGGTCGGTTGAATCTCCCCGATGATGCGCCCGGATTCGTCGATGCCGCGCTGGACGAAGGTGAAGATGTCGTGCATCGTGATAACGTCCTGCTCCATCCCGACGATCTCGGCGATGTGCGTGATCTTGCGCGTGCCGTCGCTGAGACGGGCAAGCTGAATGACGAGATTGACGGCCGAGGCGATCTGATCGCGAATCGCCCGGACCGGTAGCTCCAGGTTCGCCATCAACACCATATTCTCGATGCGGGCCAGCGCATCCCGTGGTGAGTTGGCATGAACCGTGGTCAGCGAGCCATCGTGGCCGGTGTTCATCGCCTGAAGCATGTCGAACGCCTCACCGGCGCGGCACTCGCCGACGATGATCCGGTCGGGCCGCATGCGCAGGGAGTTGCGCACGAGATCGCGCTGCACCACCTGGCCACGCCCTTCGATGTTGGGTGGCCGTGTCTCCAGACTGACCCAGTTCTCTTGCTTCAACTGAAGCTCTGCTGGGTCCTCGATCGTGACGATGCGCTCGCGATTGCTGATGTAGGACGAGAGGACGTTGAGGAAGGTCGTTTTACCGGAGCCGGTGCCGCCAGAGACGATGATATTCAGGCGGCACCAGACACAGGCGCGCAGCAGCTCGGCAATGGCGGGCGTCATCGTGCCGAAGCGGATCAGATCGTGATCGGTGTACGGATTGCGCGAGAATTTGCGGATGGTGACCGATGGTCCATGCACCGAGAGCGGCGGGATGATCGCGTTGACGCGCGAGCCATCCGGCAGCCGGGCGTCAACCATCGGTGACGACTCATCGATCCGCCGGCCAAGCGGTGAGACAATCTTGTCGATTAGCCGCATGATGTGATCATCGTCGCGGAAGGTCCGGTCGGAGAGATGCAGCACGCCGTCGCGCTCGTAGTAGACGCGGTCCGGCTGGTTGATCATCACCTCGGTCACAGAGTCGTCATCGAGCAGCGCCTGGATTGGTCCGTACCCGACGATGTCATCAGCGATGTCGCGCATGATGACGAGCTCGTCGGTGCGCGACAGGCCCACACCTTCCTGCCGGATCAGCTCCTGGACCGCATCCTCGACCGCGCGGCGGGCCGCCTCGGGTGTCAAATCGGCGGTCAGCCGGGTGGGATCTATCTCCCGCACCATGCGGTCGTGGATCTTCCACTTCAGCTCCACGGCCTCCCGGCTCAGGATCGCCTTTGGACGATCAATGACCGTGACGGGTTCCGGCGGATTCCAGCCCGCGGAGCCCGAGGTGATCCCAAGCGGGCCAGGCAGGCGCGAGGCAGGTGTCGCCGCTGCGCTCCCTGATGTGCCCGATGTGGAGCCGTTGCCGGACGCCGTTCCATTCAGCCGGCGGGTGTAGATCGTGCGATCTCGGAGAGCCATAGGGAGATGCTCCTCGCCTCAGGGGATCCCTGCCATCAGTCGCCCGGCTTCGCCTGGTCCGGACGTGCCCACGGATGCTGCTGGTATGGATTGGGGATGGGTGGCACGAACTCTTGCCCATACGCCGAATGCGTGTACAGGCGCGACGGATCGGTGCCGCGCGGCTGCCAGATCCCCTCCCAATCCGGCTCCATCAGGTTCGGGTGTGGCGCGTAGCCATTGGTGCCATTGCCGCCAGCGGGAGCCGCGGGGTGAGCGCTCATCGCCATGGCATGCGCCAGGTGAGGCGCTGGTGGCTGAGGCACCGATGGCGGCGGTGGTGGCAGGAGTCGGTCGGTCGGTGAGATCTTGGCTCCTCCCCGTTTCCCGAACAGCCAGAACCCACTCGGCGAGCGCGAGATACCGGCGATCTCGCGGCCGAGCTCGTTAATTGCCCGCCCAGATTTGCTCTTCGGAGCAGACATCGCGACCGGTGTGCCGAGCGAGATCGCCTTGATCGCGGCCCGGTCGTCCGGAATCTGCGCGTAGACCGGATATTGGAGTACTTCCTCGATCTCGGGGATCGTCACCTCCGCCTTCTTGTGCGACCGGTTGACGATCAGCTTCACTTTATCCCGCGAATATCCCCAGCTCTGCATCAGCGCCAGTGCCGCCTTCGTCCGCCGGATGCACGGCACCTCTGGCGCCACGACCACCAGCACCAGCGTTGAAAGATCCATGGCGACAGCCGAGATCTCATCCAGGTGTGGCGGCGTATCCACGACCACGAAATCATTCGTAGCCGCCAGCATTTCCAGGATGCGTCCCACGTGTTCCGTCGTGATGTCGTCCGAGGCTTCCGGCGTCGACGGCGCGGCGAGCAACTTCAAGCGCGAGGCGTGATTGGCGACGTAGCCCTGGATAAGTTGCGGGTCGAGCCGGTCGAGCTCCTTGGCGGCGTGCTCGATGGTGTGCGCGGGGACGATGTCGAGCATCACCGCGGCGTCGCCGAATTGCAGATCGAGATCCATCAGCGCGACATGCTGCTGCGTCTGCTGCGCGAGCGAGACGGCGATGTTCGTCGCCATGGTGGACTTGCCGATGCCGCCTTTGAACCCGGCGACGGTGATGATCGTGCCGAGCCGCCGGCTCGTTTCCCCCTGCTCCGTTGCCACGCGGCGATTCTGCTCCACCCGGTGAATGGTCACCACTGTTGAGTGCAGATCGTCCGAGGAAACCGGCCGGACGAGGAAGTCGCGTGCCCCGGCGAGCATCGCCTTGCGCATCGTCTCGCGGTCGCCTTGGGACGAGATCCCGATCACCGGCCAGGTGCGAGCGCCGACGGTGAGCGATTCGATCGTGCGCAGGGAGCGCGCGACCGGCTCCTCGATGGAGACGATGACCACATCAACATCAAGCTGCTGCGCCCAGGTATAGGCAGCAGCGCCGAACGTGCTCTCCCCAACGACCTGCACATCGTCATAGCGGAGTTGCTCAATCAGCTCGTCGCGGACCCGCTCGTTGTCATCAACGACGAGAACCTTTGTCACCTGCCGGTTCATTGGTTTGTCTCCTTGCGCTGCCACCGGTTAGCCAGCTCCAGTCGAACCCATTCCCGTCCGAAGCGGATTGCGTCGCGCTGCTCTGCTCCGTTGCCTGTGGCGGCGCAACGCGCACCGCGCCGATGTCAATCCACCCTTCCTTTTGCCCGGCCTGGACCCGGAACCATCCGTCGCGAACCTCTTTCACGACCAGCTCCTGGCCTTGTGGCAGCGTCTCGATCAGTGCCGCGTCCGGGCTCGGATCAGACCGCAGTTGGGCCTGCGCCTGCTCGACCGTGGCGGCATTCGGAACCAGGACCGTCACGTCCGCCACGCCCACGCCGTCCTGGGTGACCATGTCCGGTTCGAGGATGACACCAAGCCAGTACCGCGTAGCCGGGGTGGGGTTCGTCAGTTGCACCGAGCCGGCGACCGTAATTGACTCGCCGGGTTTGAGATCGCGCCCGAGGCTCCAGCGGTAGGGGAACTGGGTTGGGAACGCCCCGCTGACGTTGAGCCCGATGCGATAGGTGCCGGTTTCCGGGAAGAAGCCGAGGGTGTCGTAGGCCGTTCCTTCGGTGTAGGTGAACTCCGGCGGCGCGGCCTTGCTGCTGACGATCGTGCGGTTCGAGACATTCTTGACGGTGGCCTTGAACTCGATCATCTGGCCCGCGTTGACGACGCGCTGCGAGAACTCGACGTCGGTAATGACCAGCTCGCTCGGGAATTGCGCAAACCGAATCCCGCTCAAGGCGTCGCCAATCGGCAGCGGGCCGACCTCGGCCGGTGCGAGTGAAGCGATCGTCGTATCGCCAGGAGCGCGCAGCGCCAGGCGGATTCCGTCCGCTGTTTGGAGCGCGAGGAGGAGCCGCTGCGCTTCCTCCGGCGTCACCGCCAGGGTCGCGCTCTTTGCCTGAGGCCGGGCTACCGGCTTGCTCTGCTGCTCGGCCGCGGTGGCAGTTGACGCGGGATCGCCAGCAGGGTTGCTTGGCGCCTGGGTGCGGCCGCTATCGCGCTGCTCGATGCCAGGATCCTCCGGCGAAAGCGCCTGCGCCACCGCGAGCACCTCAACGTTCTGGACGACGTAGAGGGCGACCTTCGACTCCGCGATCTTCTCGAACGTGCCGGGTACGCCCGAGCCTTGGGCCTCCGGATTGACCGCGATGACCTCGGCGTCGAGCCAGCCGGTCTCGCCGTCCGCTGTTTGCACGCGGAAGTACCGCCCCTGGGCGCCCAGAATCGTCAGCTCCGTGCCTTGCTCGAGCTCAGTCACCACCCTGGCGTCCTTATCCGGCTGCGCGAGGAGCTTGGCCGGCCCGGCGCTGACCGTGAACGCGGGCGTTTGCGTTTTCGTATCTGTGCCCTTCTCCTGTTTCGGCGCCTGGAGCTCGACCTTGAAGAACCCGATCACGTCCACCCGGTCGCCTGGCTGGATAAGGGCGCCGGAGCCGATGACCTCGTCGTACTGGACGGCGATGGCCCGCTTGCCGACCGGGACATTGATCGCGAAGGTTTCCGGCTGCGGCGGCTGGCTGGAGACGCGGCTTTCGACGATCTGCTCGCCGGTGACGATCGCCGCGGTGGTCACCTTCCCGATCACATCCTCTGGCGAGGAGAGCGCGTGGCTCAGCTTCTGATCGGCTGGCACCTCGCGGACCTCGAACATGTCGCGGGTGACCAGAGTATTGACCGGGATGTTCTGAGTGGCGACGAGCACGGCCACGCGCGGAACGACGGTCGGCGCGACCGGCGGGGCTGCCGCGTCCGACTGCTGGCGGGCGTTGAGATAGGCGAACGCCGCTAGCGCCGACGCGGTCGCCAGCATCAGCGCCAGCACGAGGGTGAGTCTGCTCCGTCCACTTTTCACCGCCGCCATCCTTTCGTTCGTGCCACCACGCCGGGGAATTAAGGAAGCAAATGCGCAAAGTTTTTCAGTCAATCAGAGTCACGACCTTTGTTCCAAATCCGTCATAGGGCGTGAGCGTGCTGCCCGTGGCTTCCATCCGGACGTAGTAGCCCCAGGCATCTCCTTTCTTGAGTGCACCAACAGGGGTATTGGGACACGTTGAAGCATTTCCCGACGGTGGGCAAACGCCACCGATGTAGTAGACAGCGAAGCCGAGAATTGTGACCGTCGTTTTGCCGTTGTAGCTGCTAAATGGTCCTGGGAAGATTGGAAGGATCACCAGGCGCGTGCAATTGTCTCGGTTGATTGATGGCTTTAGGTTGCCACTCGCATCGAGCATATCCGATGTGATGCTTGCGGATGGGCAAGCAGAGGGGCCAGGTGGGCACGGAGGCGTGCCCTTGGGCTTTGGTCCACCTGTCGCGCACGCAACGCGCCACTGAAGACCATCCACAACTTTACCAATTTTGCCCCCAGGTTCCGTTGAAGCGGTTGGTCCGATCGGATTGCCGCAGGTATTGTTGACGATGGCGTCGAAGACCGCGTTAGCGCCGCTGCCCACGTCAACCGTGAGGAAATTGCCACTCTGGTTGTCGGCTCCAGCCAAGTGCAGAGCAGTGAGTTGATAAAAACCAATCTCGCCCGGCTGACCCGGCAGCATTTCTGGAGTCTGGAAGATGGGGAACGGGCACGCCTGGTAGAGACTCCCAACGCGCGCAGTCGCATCAGCGGCGATGTCAATACTCGGCCAGCCGAACATCCCGCCAATCATGGGCACGATCGTCTTGTGGGTAGTGACCTTGATCTTGTCGTTTGCTCCAAAGATTTGAATGTCGTCCCCATTGCAGTTGATCGCCATATTCGGTACAGCGTTCTTCGTCGCTGCATAGTCGCAGGCGGTCGCACGGGCAGCAGCCGTGTCGTCCGGCAACTGCTGGGCTCCGGCGAGCGCGGCCGCATCAGCTGCATTTTGGAGATAGCGGCGATTGAGCCAGATCTGCCCAGCATCGGTGACGAGCGCGGCGAGCATCATCATCACGGTCACGACCAACGCAAATAGCACGATGACCTGGCCGGGGCGCATCACACCACTCCCCGGCCTGGCATAATCCCCGCACGTTTTCGCCAAGGGCCACAGCAGGCGTAGTCGCTGGTGGTTCATCCTCCCACCACCTGACCTTCCATGCGCATCGTCGTTTGTGCCCGAATCGGGATAGTCGAACCAAGGCCGGGAATGAAGGTGTCCAGCGCGAGCCAGTCGTGAGGGACGTTGATCGAGGCGGTGACCTCTGCCCCTGCGTTGAGCGCGTTGTAATTGGCAGGACTAAGGGTAGGTTGGAGGCCCGCATCGACACAGTACGGAGGATTGGCCGCATTATTCGCGCGAACCACCGCACGCCGGGCCGCCTCCCGCACACAATTTGCAGCCTGCACGTAGCGATACAAATACACGCCGAAGTCGATCGAGGCGACAATGAGGGTCATCATGATCATGAACACAATCGCCATCTCGACGAGGGCCTGCCCTCGGGTAGCGTCGGTTCGACGCTCGCGTGCTGCTTTTCGCAGTCCATTTGCGCTCATTCGGCTTTGTCTCTTCACGCCTCGGAAGACCGGTCCGTGTCTCGTAGCGGTCCGGGACGCGCCGCTGTTGGGCCGTCCCGGACGTACGGAGAGTGCTCGCTCTAGGGGAGCGGAATCAGGTTGGCGATATTGTCAAAGAAGGCATTGACCTCAGTCCCGAAGGCCGTTACTCCTACGACGCAGACAATAGCGACGAGCGCAACGAGCATCGCGTACTCAACCAGGTCCTGCCCCTCTTCGTCCCGGGCGAACCACTTGAGGAAATCAACGAACCACTCCATCTTGGTGCTCCTTCTCCTCGCGGGTTTCCCCGCCGTCCCACGTGCGCGGCCGAACAATCAAGCTCGACGGGCGCGCGGCGCCCGGTGCAGAACGCGCTCACCCGCGTGGCCGCAATGCAGGCGGGGAAGCGTCCACTGCCGGTAGGAAAGGAAGGTGAAGCCGATCGCGCCGCACAGCGCAATCGCAGGCAGGTTCAGCATGATGCCGCTTAGGAGGGCAAGCGTTGCCAGCGCCGCTTCCCATCCGGCATAGCGAGGCTGCCAGATCGCCATCTCGGTCTGGCTCGAATTGGGAAGGCTGACGGCCTTCATCAGCCCCTCCGCTGGCGCGGCCGGGGCTGGGTGGTTCGGCAGATGGTGGCCATCGTCCTTGCGGAGCAGACGCGGCAAATCCCGGCTCAGCTCGGTCTTAGCGATATAGGCGATGGCGCCGACCTTCTCTGCCGCTTCCGCGTACTCCGTGGCCTCGTTTTCACCCATCAGCACCACCCGCATGCCAATGCTGATCTCCGCGAGGCGCTGGGCGAGGCGCAGGCCGTTTTCATCCGGCAGGCCGATGTCAATCAGCACCAGATCGGGGCGGAGAGCGCGGACGAGGCGCAACCCGGTAGCGGTGTCACCGGCGGCGCCAGCGACGAGGCAACCATATTGCTCGCGAATGAAGGTTGCTAGCCGCTCGCGGAACCCAGGATGATCATCAACGATCACCACGCTGCTCACGGACCCCACCTCATTGGCTCAAGGACGCGACGGCCTCGTATTGCCGCCGCGCGTCCCTCGCGGCCGGCCGGCTGACGGTGCGACTTCGTCCTGTCTGACACTCACTGTAGCGAGGCCAAATCTCCCAGTCGTGAGAACTTTTCCGGGGTTTCTCTAGGGGATTCTCCCTAGATATGCCCAGGGACCGGATCAGTCGCGGGGGCCACATCTGGATCAATCTGCCCAGCATGCTGTTGCCTGCGCCTGCGAGCGAGAGCCGTCAGGCGCGGCACGAAGCGCGGCGTGACCGCGGCATACGCGGCGTAGTCAGGGAAGACAGCACGCAAGATGGCCTCTTCATAATGTGCCCGGACGATGAGCGCGGCGATGCCAGCCATCACCAGCACCGCAGCCTCAACGCTGAGGCGAGGAAGACCAACAAAGATGAGCATCGGCATGTACGCTGCATAGAGGGGATGCCGCACGAGGGCATATGGTCCATTCCGGACGAACTTCCGTGCCTCCGGCGTGATGCTGAAGCTGGTGCGCAGCGACATCAGCGCCCAGACAGTGAAGAGATAGATCGCCATCAGGCCAAGGGTCGTCGCTGCGAGCAGCCACCCGGGCGTCCACGTCAGTGGCAAAGCGGATAACGGCAATACGGAGATCACCGCGAAGAATGCGACGACCTGGGGAATCAGCCTGTGCTGGCGCGCTCGCGCCGGTCCGCGTACGGCAAAGAGCAACGCTTCGAGACTCAGGATGCCAGCGACCAGCAGGTGGTAAGCGGCTTCAAGGAGATGGCCGTGCCACGCCTGGCCGAGGCCGTCGCTGAAGCGCACCGCGGCAAACATCGCCCAGAGTGACGCCAGCCCGAGGTCCCCAAGACGATGCCAGCGGAGGGTCCTGATTCTGATCATGATGTGCCCCCAAGCATGGACTGACGAGCGCGCCGCTCTTCATCAGCATTCGGCTTTTATCCGGCGGACACCGCGTCGTTGGCAGTTGAGGAGTCACCCCTACCTATCCCTCGCGGCTCTGTGGTCAGGAGCCTTCACCGCGGATGCGCTCGTCGTAGAGGCGCTCGGCGACTTTGCCGCCACGCGGGTTGAAACAGCAGTACTCGAACCGCTTCATGAACTCGATCTCGACCAGGTTCTTGCCGCTCCGGTTCTTCTCGATCGTGCAGATCACCCAGTCGCGGTATTGCTGCGCCTTGTGGGGGTTGAAGACGATGTGGTCGCGGTCAATGATCTTCCACTTATCGTTCATGATGATGGCGATGTCCGCCTCGTACATGAGGGCAGAGGAGCCGCGCAGGTGGGTAAACCGCAGGCGCGGCGCTTTCAGGCCCTCTTTCTCAGCGGCGACGATCGCCACCACGGCGACGTTGCTGTGCAGCGCCAGCTGCTTGAGTCCCTGCACGACCTCCGTCACCCGCTCGGCCTCTTCCTCGAGGTCGCGGTGGCGCGGCTCGACCTTTTGCAGGTAATCCACAAACAGGACGAGCGGCTGGCCGTCGCGCGCCCGGAGCTCCTGGACGAGGGCGTGCAGCGCCTCGATGCTGTTCTTCCGCGCGGCGTCGGCAACAAGGTGGAAGCGGCCGGCATACCGGTCGAGCGCGGCCATCGCCCGCGCCCCTGCCGGGTGCGTGCGGAGAATGTCGTAGAGGCCAGCATCTGGCTTGCGCTCGCGCTCCCGGACGATCAGCTCTTGCAGCTCATCGAGGTTGAGGCCCTGAACCATCCCCGGGGAGGCCGGATCAATCGTTTCCTGCACCAAGAGCCGGTTGAGCACATATTCCTCTGGGTGCTCGTAGCAGGCGTAGAGGACGTTGGCTTCGCCAGCGGCAGCGATATTGCGCGCGATTTGTAGGCACAGCGTCGTTTTCCCGACACCCTGCGCACCGCCGAGCAGCAGGAGCTCGCCCTGTCTAAGCCCGTTACCGATCCACTGGTCAAGGGCGTCAAAGCCGGTCGGAATCGGCCGCAGCCGGTTGAACGCTCCTTGTTGGACATGGGTATCAACACCTCTCGCCACGTTCAGGAGCGACCGGGTCTGCACCACGCCATCAGGGCTATCCGCGCTCCACTCCTCCGGTGGCGCGACCGGCTCATCGCTCCGCTTGCCTGGGAGGGGTGCGATACGCAGGGGTGGTGCTGGCGGCGGGGCCGGCGCCTGCGAGAGATGGGGGAAGACTGGGCGATGTGGCGCGCTCATAGAACCACCTCTCATGACCTGTGTTCAGCAAGGGGCCATCATTCCGCCTGGAGCGTGCGCACTCCACAGCTGTTCCCCACGCACGGAAGTCCCGGTCTCCACTCTACTGGCCGGTCCGGCGCGGTGTACTGAGCGGTTTTCCGGCGCGCGGGTAGGGGAATTTCCCCAACCGGGGGTGAGCGAGACGCGGCAAGATGATGGTGCGGCGACGCGACGCGAACGCGCTCCCGCTCAGGAGATGACAGAGGATGCGCCTCAGGATGACGGTCTGACCGGGAGTACATGAGATTCCTCACTACGCTCGGAATGACGGCCGCCCGAACGGCGTACCTCCACCGGGCGACGTGGGCGGCAACGCATGAGATTCCTCACTGCGCTCGGAATGACGGTAGGGTGCGCGCGTCGCAGACAGTGACAATGACAGGGTCATCCCGAGCGAAGCGAGGGATCTCTCCGCGCTGCGGTACGGGAGCATGGCCATGCGGTGGGCACGCCGCCCGTATCAGGAGATCGGATGATGCGAACGCGCTTGAGCCAGACCACGATGACCTCGCTCTGGTTGGTCTTCCTGGCAATCGTGGCGGGGTTTGTCCTGGGCCGGGCTAGTGCTGGCGGCTCAGGGCCCGGGGCACTGGCCCAATCGGATGCTGGCGGAGCCAGGGCGACGGCGACGCGCGCGGCTGAGCTCATGGAATTGGAGCGGCTTCGCACCCAGGTCGCGCAGACGCCACCAGCCGTCATCTGCACGCCGGCCGCCACGGCGACACCGACACCAACGCCAACGCCCGTCCCGCCCGCGGCCATGAACACGCCGCTTCCGTTCGCTGATGATTGGACCGTGATGGTGACCTCGGTCGTCAAGACGGCAATGGTGAGCGGCTTCAACCAGAGCGCGACCGCGAAAGGGGTCTACGTCCAGGTCAACCTGCTGATTACCAACAACGCCCGGGACCGCCGTACGTTCCCATTTGGTGACTTGATCCTGGTGGATACCCAGGGACGAGTCTTCGAGCCGGCTCTGATGGCATCGATCATCGCTGGCGGGACCTGGAGCTTCTTTTTCCCAACCTCGGACCCAACCGCGTCCGCGGTCATCTTCGATGTGCCCGCGGACGCTGGGGATATCTTCGTTCTCGAGAGCCGAAAGGACCCTGCCTTCCGCGTCCGGCTCGACGTTCAGTTGCGTGGCTAGGGCATCGACCCATGGCGACGCTGCCACACAACCTGGCGGTCACGCGCCGGGGCGAGCGCCACGCTCCTACCAGCCGAGCGCGTAGCCGTCCCGGCGTGGGTCGGCGCCCCCAAGGAGTGTCCCGCTCTCAGGATCAATCATGATGCCCTGGCCGCCACCGACAAGGTAGGACCAATCGTCAATGAGGCGGATGGTGTGCCCCTTGGCGATCAGCTCATCGCGCACTGCTTTCGGAATCCGCGCCTCGACCTCGATGGTGGTGCCTTCATAGGTGCGGAAGCGGGGTGCCTCGATCGCTGCCTGGATGCTGTACCCGAAGTCAAGGACGTTGACGATCATCTGCGGGGTCGTTTCCATAATGCCGAATGAGCCGGGCGTGCCAATCGCCAGAAAGGGCTTGCCGTCGCGCAGCACCAGCGCCGGAGCCAGGCACATCTCGGCTTTCTTGCCCGGTCCGATCACATTTGGACTGCGCGGGTCGAGATCAAACCAGTAGGCAAAATCGTTCACCACGATGCCCGTATCGCCTGCCATGACACCCGAGCCAAAGCCGTCGCCCAGCGATTGGGTGATCGCGACCGCGTTCCCCTCGCTGT
>JBHOQQ010000109.1:0-7505 GCA_042408955.1 Thermomicrobiales bacterium | reverse complement strand
GCGGGGGGGGTGGGGGCTAGGGAAGGTTCGAGCTCCCAGCCCCCAACCCCCAACCCCCAGCCCCCATCCTGACTCCCTCTCCTGTCTGTGCTAGGATGCCGTGCGGCTCACGAGCGAAGAGCTTCGTGCTCGGAGCTTGCGGGCTGATAGGTCGTAGCTCGAAGCTCGTAACTCGAAGTTCGCAGCTCAGAACTCACGTTCGGGGAGGGGTACGATCGGTCAATGAATGTCCATGAATACCAAGCCGCGATGCTCCTCAGCCAGCACGGCATTCCAGTGAACCAGGGTGAAGTTGCGACAACGCCGGAGGAGGTTGAGGCGATTGCCGCCAGGCTCGGCGGTCTCGTGGCCATCAAGGCGCAAGTTCACACGGGCGGCCGGGGCAAAGCAGGAGGCATCAAGCTGGCGCAAAATCCGGCTCAAGCCCGCGCGCTAGCGGAGCAGATCCTCGGGATGGACATCCGCGGACACCGCGTGCGAAAGGTGCTCGTCGTACCGGGGGTCGCCATCGCGCAGGAGTTTTACCTGGGCGTGATCTTGGATCGCCCGCGGCGCCGCATCGCGGTGATGGCAAGTGCCGAAGGCGGCGTGGATATCGAGGAGGTGGCGCGGGAGCGGCCTGAGAAGATCGTGCGTGTGCTAGCCGATCCGTACCTCGGTCTCCACGCGTATCAGGCCCGGGAGCTTGGCTTTCGCCTGGGCATCGCGCCAGACAAGATTCCGGGGTTCGCTGCAATCGCCCAACACCTTTTCGACGCCTACGTGAACGAAGACGCGACGCTCGCAGAAATCAACCCGCTCGTCTTGACACAAGAAGGAGCGTGGCTTGCGCTCGATGCCAAGATGAGCTTCGACGACAACGCGCTCTTCCGGCATCCAGCGATCGAGGAGCTGCGTGATCCGGACGAAGAAGATTCCACCGAGCTGGAGGCAAGGCGCGCTGGCATTTCTTTCGTCAAGCTTTCCGGCACCATTGGCTGCATTGTCAATGGCGCGGGATTGGCAATGGCGACCATGGACGCGGTCAAGCTCCATGGAGGGGAGCCAGCCAACTTCCTTGACGTGGGGGGTGGAGCCAGCGCTGAGCAAGTCGCCAAAGCATTTCAGCTCGTGACGGCCGACCCGAACGTCCGTGCGATTCTGATCAACATCTTCGGGGGCATCACCCGTGGCGATGTGGTTGCCACCGGGATCCGCGAGGCGCTGCAGAAGGTGAACGTCTCCGTGCCGATCGTCGTCCGCCTGGCTGGGACGAACGCCGAAGAGGGGCGGCGACTGCTCGCGGAGGCGGGCCTGCACGCTGTGGATACGATGGATGAAGCCGCGAAAGCCGTTGTCGCCGCGGCTCGCGCATCATAGACGGACGGAGGAGCCTGCGTTGAGCATTCTCGTCGGTGCACAGACCCGTTTGCTCGTGCAAGGCATTACGGGCCGCGAAGGATCGTTTCACACCGCGCAAATGGTGGAATACGGTACCAAGGTTGTGGGTGGCGTGACCCCAGGCGCAAGGGGAAAGACCGTTGCGGGCGTGCCCGTCTTCAATACGGTGGCAGAGGCCGTGGCTGAAACGAACGCGAATGCCTCGATCCTCTATGTTCCGGCCCGGTTCGCCCCCGATGCAATCTACGAGGCGGTTGATGCCGGGATCCCGCTCGTCGTCTGCATTACCGAGGGCATTCCGATTCTCGACATGGTGCCGGTCTATGCCTATGTCAAAGCCAAAGGCGCCCGGCTGATCGGGCCAAACTGCCCAGGCGTCATTACCCCCGGTGAAGCCAAAGTCGGCATCATGCCAGGATACATCCACACTCCCGGCCCGGTCGGCATCGTCTCTCGCTCCGGCACGTTGACCTACGAAGTCGTCGATGCACTCAGCCGCGCCGGGCTCGGCCAGTCAACCGCCGTCGGCATTGGTGGCGATCCCATCATTGGCACGTCATTCGTGGAAGTTCTCCGGCTCTTCCAGGACGATCCACAGACTGAGGCGATTGTCCTCATTGGCGAGATCGGTGGAACGGATGAAGAAGACGCGGCAGCGTTCATCCGTGAGCAGGTCACCAAGCCGGTCATCGGCTTCATTGCTGGGCGGACAGCCCCGCCGGGCAAGCGGATGGGCCATGCCGGAGCGATCATCTCGGGCGGCACGGGCACGGCCGCGGAGAAGATCGCCGCGTTGACGGCCGCCGGGGTCACCGTCGCCGAGCGTCCTTCCCACGTGCCGGAGCTTGTCCGTGCCGCGCTCGGGAGATAGGCAGCACAGGCGACCTCCGCAGGCGTTCAGCAATTCTTCAGCTTGAGTTCAGCGGCGTTTCACTCCTTCGTCCAATACTACAATCAGGTTGCATGCTCGCTTGCCGCGCTGGATGGTCTTCTCCTATCCAGCCCGCCGTGACAACGCACGGCGCCAGCGCGGTGAGCACTGGACGAAAGGAGCAGTCAGGTCCATGGAGACTTCCCACGAGCCAATGCCTCGCCAGCGTCGCCTGCGGGACACGCTCAAGGTTCTGCTTGTCGTGGCGGTGGTACTCGGCGGTATCGTCGCGCTCAATTGGCCGATCACCTTTGCAACAGCGAAGCTCAGCGCGACAGCGACGCCCGCGGCGACCACGAGCACCCAGGACAGCACGGTGGCCGATGTCGCCGAGCGCGTCAATCCAGCCGTCGTAACGATCACGAACCTCCAGCCGCCCCGCAACCCGTTCACGGGCGAGCCCGAGAGTGGCGCACCCATTCCGTACGGGAAAGGCTCCGGCTATATCATCGACGAGCAAGGGCACGTTGTCACCAACAGCCATGTTGTAGAGGGCGGCACAGCGTTCGAGGTCGAGTACGCGGACGGCACGACCGTCGGCGCCAAACTGATCGGTCAGGACCCCTTCCAAGATGTCGCGGTGCTCCAGATCGAACTCAGGAATGGGGAAACGGTGCCGGGCGTCGTCACGCTGGGCGATTCCAGCACGGTGCGCCCTGGAGATCACGTGATTGCCATCGGCAGCCCGTACGGTGAGTTCATCAACACCGTCAGTGATGGGACGGTTGGTGCGGTGCATCGAGCGCTGGACACCGGGTACTACCGGCTTCCCAACCTGATTCAGCACAGCGCGCCGATCTATGAAGGGAACTCGGGTGGCCCGCTGTTGAACATGAACGGTGAGGTCATCGGCATGAACGTGGCCAAAGCCGTGAGGACGTCCCTTGGGGGCAGCGAAGACACGGGCATTGGTTTCGCCATCGAGATCAACGCGGTCAAGGAGATCGTTGACCAGATTCTGCAGAACGGCAAGGTGATCCGGCCCTATCTCGGGATTGTTGGGCAACCGATCGAAGGTGGCCACGCGATCACCCAGGTTGAGCCAGGCACGCCCGCCGACAACGCGGGGTTGCAAGCTGGCGACGTGATCACCTCAGTAGACGGCACTCGGATTGATGAGCGCAATCCTTTCTTGAACTTGCTGATTTTTGACCACAAACCAGGAGACACGGTCACGCTGGGAGTCTTCCGCAACGGGAGAGAATTCACCGTGAGTGTCACACTCGGCGAGCGCCCGGCCGACGTCTCCTGATACGGCACGGGGTGAGCGCAGCCATTCACCCCGTGTTGCCTCCTCCCCCTCTCTCCCTGGAGCCTGTGGTGATGCCCGCCGCAGGCTCCAGCACGTGTCATGTCTGCGGTACCATGGAGGCTAGGGAGGGGGGTTAGGAGTCAGGAGTCAGGGGTCGGTTGTTAGGGGTTAGGGGTTGGGGGATAGGGAGGGGTCAGGAGTCAGGGGTCAGGGGTCAGGGGTCGGGGGCGGCTACGAGCTTCGAGCTACGAGTGGTGCGCGATCAGCCGTCAGGCATTGTAGGGGCGCGATTCATCGCGCCCTTCCCTGGTCAGTAGGGGAGGCACCGGCGGTCTCCCGAGACGTCAGGATCTGTAGGGGCGCAATGCATCGCGCTCTATCGGCTACCGGCTACTGGCTATTGGCTGATAGCTGACCCCTGAAGGCTGAAAGCTCTTGGGTATGAGTCAGGTTGCGACGAAACCGCGCATTCTCGTCGTCGAAGATGAGCCAGGTATCGCTGGCTTTGTCCGCCGTGGGTTGCTGTTCGAGGGCTTCACGGTCGACGTGGCCAGCGATGGCCGCAGTGCCCTAGCAGCGCTGCGTGATGCGCCACCAGACTTGGTTGTCCTTGACATCATGCTTCCCGGCGTAGATGGCATCGAGATCACACGCCGCGTCCGCGCCGCGGAGCAGGCTGAGGGCCGGCCACCCGTTCCCATCTTAATGCTGACCGCGCGAGACGCCGTGGCCGACCGCGTGACCGGGCTCGAGGCCGGAGCGGACGACTACTTAGTCAAGCCGTTCGCCTTTGATGAGCTGCTAGCTCGTGTCCGCGCGCTGCTCCGCCGGGCGCACTACACCGCCGCGCAGGCGGCATCCCAAACGCTGCACTTTGAAGACGTGACGTTGGATCTTGCTGCGCGCACCGCCCAACGCGGCACCCGCCCGTTGCAGCTCACTACGCGCGAGTTTGACCTGCTCGCACTTTTCCTCCGCCACCCGAACCAGGTTCTGACACGAAACCAGATCATGGATCGCGTCTGGGGCGCGGATTACTATGGAGACTCGAACGTCCTGGAGGTCTTCATCGGTAATCTCCGCCGTGAGTTGGAAGCGGGCGGGGAACCCCGCATCATCCAAACGGTCCGGGGTGTGGGGTACGTGCTGCGGATGCAGACGTGAGGCCGGGAAGGAGCTCCCACATGATGGATGTCTTCCGGCGCCCGTTCTACCGCTCCATTCGGTTCCGCCTCACCGCCTGGTACGCCTTCTTACTGATGTGCATTCTGGCCAGCGTCGGCTTCGCGCTTTCATCGCTCGTCGAGCGCAACCTGCGTGCGGATGTCGATCAGCGCCTGATGACCACGGGGAACAACATCCTGCGGGAGATCCGCGTGCGCCCTGGGTACGAGCAGGGCGAGTTTTTTGGGTACTTTCCGCGCCTAGATCCCCTTGCTTCCCCAGGGCAAGTCGTGCAGATCTTCGATGCCTCGGGCAACCTCAAGGTGACAACCGGGATGCCGGATGGCCAGCAACTGCCATCGCCCTCTCCGAATACCCCACGGATACGGCCGGTTTTTTCGACAGCGCGCATCAATGGCACCACCGTCCGCACCGTATCGATCCCGATGATCACCGAGAGCGATCACCTGGTGATTGGGTCAATCATCGTCGGTGAGTCACTTGCCCCCCTCGAGCGAACCGTTGATCTTTTGCAGCGCCTCCTGCTCGGAGCCGGTGTGGCGGGCATCGTCTTCGCGGCTATCGGCGGATGGCTCCTCGCGGGGAGATCGCTGCGGCCAGTCGATCGCGTGACCGCGACGGCAGACGCCATTGCCCGGGATGCAAGCACCGGGCGCTCCCTCGCGACCCGGCTCGATGTGCCAGATAGTGGAGACGAGCTAGCGCGGCTTGCCGCAACGTTCAACCGGATGCTGGACCGGCTGGAGGAAGCATTCTCGGCGCAGCGGCGCTTCATCGCCGATGCATCGCACGAGCTACGCACGCCTTTGACAGCGATTCGCGGTAATCTCGATGTCTTGGCGCGCCAGGCGGCTGCAACCGGAGAAGCCGGACCAGATTTCGCTGACGCGTTGGGCGATCTGCAACGCGAGAGCGCGCGCATGAGCCGCCTCATTGAGGACCTCTTGACCCTCGCGCGGACGGAAGCGCTGCCCAATGACGCCACGCGCCGCCAGCCGGTGCGCTTGGATTTCATTGTCCAAGATGCTGTGCGCACTGCCACCTCCCTGGCCAACGGTCACCAGATTTCCGTCTCGGCCAGCCAGCCGATCATCGTCCTCGGGGATCGCGACCGGCTGACGCAACTCCTCTTGATCTTGCTTGACAACGCGATCCGCCACACACCGGCAGGTGGGGAGATCCGGATCAGCGCCGAGGCCACCGGCTCAATGGCCAGGATGGCGGTAACCGATACGGGGGAAGGCATCGCGCCCGAGCACCTGCCGCACATCTTCGAGCGCTTTTACAGGGCAGATAGAGCACGCGACCGCGCGACGGGCGGCACTGGTCTCGGCTTGGCGATCGCTCAAGCGATTGCCCGTGCGCATGACGGGGAGATCACCGTCAGCAGCGAGCTCGGCAAGGGAAGCACGTTCACCGTGACCTTGCCGCACGGGGAGGGGTCAGGAGTCAGGAGTTGGGGGACGGGGAGCCATCAGCCGTCAGTCATGCATCAGCCGATAGCCGATAGCCGGTAGCCAATAGCACACTGGCTTCCGACCTCCAAACCCGAGCCCCTCACCCTCAGCCCCTCACCTGACTCCCGACCCCCGACTCCTGACCCCTTCCGGGCGGGACCTGTGCCCGCCCGGCGATCGGCTACCGGCTATCGGCTGAGAAGCAGCCGCCGCAGATCGCCCAGCAGCGCCGACCAATGCCGCTGGAGACTACGCCGGCTCATGCCAAGCTCGCGCGCGATAACGGCCATGGACGCACCATCGCGCACGCGACGCAGCAACACGGTGCCAAAGGGTTCACCAAGGCGATTAGCCAGGTGTTCAAGCAGCATGGCCGCCTCCGCGGCCGCAACCGTGCCATCATCCAGCAACGGGGTTCCCACCGCGCTTGCTGCGGCATCGAGCGAGAGCTGCCCGGCGCGCGTGGTCCCGATGAGCTTGCGTGCGGCATGACGGAGATCATGCGGGAAAGCGGCGAGGAAATAGGCGACAAACGATCCCCGTGCTGGCCAGCGGCCGAGCACCGTGAGATAGACGAGAAAAGCCTCTTGGGCGATATCGTCGGGCTCCACGACGCCGTCCCGCCGGCATTGAACATATGCCGCACAGTGCCGGACAACCCGGTGAACCCTTGGCTCAAGGGCGCTATAGAGCGCGTTTTGGCTGGCAAGATCTCCCTGTTTTGCCGCGTAGGCCGCGGCAGTAAGCGCCCGGTCGATATCATCCGGTACCGGTCCACGCTCTGGCATCACGGGGAGGAACGGTGGAAACGACGGCCTCAACGCGATCACGCGCGGCCGATCGCTCGCCGGCCCCAGACTCCTGACTCCTGATCCCTCTCTTGAAGGAGGAGACTGCTTCGTCGTCACCGAATAACCTCCCGATCATGTCGTTGGCTTGGAGCAGTGCGCTTCAAGCTTCGAGTCGCAGTGCAAAGCGCTTCTGCGCTGGGAGGCTCTTCGGAGCTCGACTCGCAACAAAGCCGGTAGCCGCTGGGGACTGGGGAGAGGTCAGTCGAGGGGCTAGGGGCTAGGAGTTAGGGGCTGGGGAGGGGTCAGGAGTCAGGGGTCGGGAGTCGGAGGGTTCGTGGCTCTGTCTGGGCTACCGGCTATTGGCCATCGGCTGATACCTGACAGCTGACACCTGACAATTCGAAGCTTGAAGCTCGTAGCTCGAAGCTTCCCTAGCCCCCAGCCCCTAACCCCCAACCCCCAACCCCTAACCCCTAAAAACCGCCCCCTGACCCCCGACTCCTGACCCC
>JBHOQQ010000107.1:0-9061 GCA_042408955.1 Thermomicrobiales bacterium | reverse complement strand
CCAGCGGCCCAGATTGGCGGTGAACAGTTCCGTTCCCCGGAAGGCGATATTCGTCGGGTGGCACATCGTGTGCGCCTCGGGATCATCAATGAACAGCGCGAGGTTGCCATCCGGGCTAGCGCGGAAGATGCGCGACGGCTCATAGCAACTGATGTACAGATTGCCATCAACGTCAAAGGCCAGGCCATCCGGCAGGCGCTCGATCCCTTCGACAAAGACCTCGGCCTGCCCCGGGCTGCCATTCGCCTGAATCGAGATGCGGGAGACACGCCGGGCAAATGTCTCTACAACATACAGGGTGTTGCGGTCGAGCGACAGCGCCATGCCATTGCCGAAGTTCAATGTGCCCGTGTACCATAACCCGCCTTGCCCGGTCGCCAGGTCGAACCGCCAGATGCCGGGTCCTGGAGTGCCGAAGGCATGGCTATCGGAAACGTAGAGGCAATTGCGGACCGGATCGACCACAGGGTAGTTCGGAATCTTCATCTGCCCGCCCTCGCCGCCGGTCGCCCATTGCTCCAACTGCTTTGTTGCCGGGTCGAGACGAAATACTGCCTTGTGGCCGAGATCGCAAACGTACAGCAGTCCCTGACGGTCGAAGGCCATGCCGAGGGTGAAGCCACCCGTATTGGCCACGATCTCGATGCTCGATCCGTCCGGCGCGATCCGGTAGATCTCGCCCCCGTCGCCGCTGCACCAGACTGCCCCGTCGCTGGCGACCGCGACGCCCTCAGGATGTTTCAGGCGAATTGGCCCGAGGGTGGCATCAAAAAACACGCGAGCACGGCTCAATGGCAGTATCGGTTCCACGCCCTCCTCCTTTCT
Source organism: Thermomicrobiales bacterium (assembly GCA_042408955.1). Classification (GTDB taxonomy): domain Bacteria; phylum Chloroflexota; class Chloroflexia; order Thermomicrobiales; family UBA6265; genus CALGSZ01. Next base: position 8,236 of record JBHOQQ010000107.1, on the reverse strand, counting down.
CCCGATCTTCTCACAGTGTCGTCTGCAGGCGGCTCATCGCTGTCCATCCTACCGCAGCGATGGCGCCAAGCTACTATTCGGATCGGCCCAGCGCTCGTTCGGTACCAGGGCAAACCACTCCGGCCGACCGGGATCGCGGTCGTAGGGATACCCGCCAAGCTCGCGATACAGTTCGGCATACTGGCGCAGCTTCTCACGGTCAAGCCGCACGCCGAGCCCGGGCTCGGTGGGGACGCGGATGCGACCGCCCTCATAGGGCAATGGCCCTCCCTCGATGATGTCATCCCGAAGGTGGTGATAGTGCGCGTCCGCGGCAAAGGTCAGATTCGGCAACACGGCACCAAGATGCAGCATCGTCGCCAGTTGAATGCCCAATTCTCCCGACGAGTGCACTGCAATACCGAGCTGGAAGGTCTCGCACACTCCAGCCGCCTTGATGCACGGCCGGATCCCTCCCCAAAACGTGGTATCCAGCAAGATGACATCCACGGCGAGGTCGAGCACGTTCGCCGCGAGCTGCTCAAAGTTCACCACGACGGTATTCGTGGCCAAGGGCACATCGATCATGCCGCGCACGCGGCGCATGCCATTCAATCCCCAGGTTGGATCTTCCAGATAGTCGTTCCGCAACCCACGGATCGCCTGGCCGAACCAGATGCTCTCCTCAACGCTCAGCACCGCGTTCGGGTCGTAGCGCAGGCGATCGTCAGGAAATGCCTCGGCCAAAGCCCGGTAGCACTCCAGCTCATAGGCAGGTGGGAACACGCCCCCCTTGAGCTTGTGCGTTGTGAATCCATGCTTCGCTTTGAGCTCCGCCGTGTGCCGCACCAACTGCTCGATGGTCCGCACCTCCCCGACACCGGTCTCAGGATCGGGATAGCGGAAGAACAGGTAACTCGCGAAGGGCACAGCATCGCGCAGCCGGCCACCGAGGAGATCGCAAACGGGGACACCCAGCTTTTGCCCGATCACGTCCAGGCAGGCAAACTCGATGGCGGCGTGAATCTGCGTGCGGTTGTTATACAGGCTAGCAGTCGGATTGCAGATCTTGAAGCGTACCGCCTCAAGTTCGAAGGGGTTATGCCCGATCAGATAGGATCGCAGGCCACGAAAGGCGGCTTCCGCACTCTCTCCACCGCCACCCATCTCACCCAGGCCGACATAGCCTTCGTCGGTCTCGACTTCGACGATCGTGCGGACAAACCGTCCCCAATGCGCGCCGTTACTGTGGCGCAGCGGCGCTTCGAGGGGAACGGTCACGGTGGTGGCGCGTATGTCAACGATTTTCAGCGTCGTCCTCCTTTGCTCGGCAGTCAGCCGTCAGCAATCTGCTGGCAATCATCTGAAACCTGGGTCAGCGACGTGCGCAGCCCCTGCCCCCGAAGGCTGATGGCTGACCGCTGATCTTTTTGCCACCAATGGTCACGCGCAGCCCCTGCCCCCGAAGGCTGATGGCTGACCGCTGATAGCAGGCCACTCCGCCAGCCCTATCCTGTCGCCGGCCCGCACCAGGCGGCGGCAGCTAGCGCCATCGCCTGGCAGGCTACAACGACCTGCTCGATTTCAACATATTCATCCGGACTGTGCGCCTGGGCGATTCGCCCTGGACCAAAAATCGTGCCCGGAACTCCCTGCTCGGCATACCAGGCTAATTCCGATGCCGCCGTGAATCCCTCGATGACCGGTGATCGGCCGAGCTGCTCCAGCGACGATGCTAACCGCCGCACAAAGGGATGATCCGGCGGCGTTTCCGCGGCCGGGAAGAAGATGTTCCGCAACTTCCAAGTGAACCGGGGCGGGTGCTCGCGCAGCCACGGATCGGTCCGGCAGATATCGGCCACGTACGCTTCGATTTCGCTCTGGATCTGCTCGAAGGTTTCCCCCGGCAGGAACCAAATGTTGTACTCGACAGAGCAGTAATTGGGGCATGTGCCGGGATTGGAGATGAGGTTCAACTGTCCATCGTGGCCACCGCCGGGTCCACCAACGATCATGCCGGGCATGATGGTGTTGAAACCAGCCGGCAAGAGCGGGTGATGCCGGAGGTTACCCCACTGCCGCTCCAATTCCTGCAGAGCTTCCACGATCTTGAGCGCTTTCTCGATCGCGTTGATCCCCGCCTCAGCGCCGCGTCCACCCGCGTGAACGCTCATGTAGCGGTTCCCGGCGTGACTCTCCCGTCCCTCAACCTCAATGCGGACATGCACAAGGCCGCCCTCGACCGGCATGATCTTCAAATCCGTTGGCTCGGCAACGATCACCGCTCCCGGCTTCGGGAGACGGGCGACGAGCCGCCGGGTACTCTGGCCAACGACTTCTTCATCGGACACGACGTGCAACCAGAGATCGCCGCCGAGCGTCAGGCCAGCCTCGCGCAGTGCCCGCACCGCGATGATCCCTGCCGCCACACCGGCTTTCATGTCTGCCGCGCCCCGGCCCGACATCTTGCCGCCGGCGATCTCACCCGCCCACGGCGCGTGGTGCCAGGCCATCGCATCCCCAACCGGCACGACATCAATGTGGCCATTGATGGCCAGAGACGGCCCGGTGCCGTCGCCCGGCAGCCGGCCTACGGTGACCGGGTAGTGGGGCGGCTCTTCCCACCGCTCGACGCTCATCCCGCATGCCGCAAGCTGCTCCGCGATGATGTCGTGGCAGCGACGCGCCTCGCTGGGGAACTCCGGGTTGTCAGCGCTCTGGCTATCCGTCCGGCAGGCGATGAGCGCCTGGGTCAGGCTCAGCAACTGGCCGCGCAGGGCATCTACTGCCTGAAGAATCCGTGCCTCGCGCTCTGTCGTCGCGGTCATGCGCCGAACTCCGTCTCTGCGGCATCCTGCGGGCTGGCACAGGCCTCGCCCCACAATGCCGGGCGCCGGTAAATCGCGCCCCAAGGTTTCCCCCCATTCATCCACCCACCGCCAGGTTTCGCCCGTCCGGTCCGAAGAGGTGTGCGTGCGCCAGATTGACCACCAGGGTCACGCGCTGGCCCCGCTCCACCGGTAATCGCGCCTCTGCCCTGGCCATCCAGCTTGTGCTGCCAGTCATCGCGTTCACATAGAGATCAGAGCCAACTGGCTCGACGAACGCTACCACCGCTGGCAGCAGCGCCACGCCCGCCGCTGGCTCAACGTGGCCCAGCCGGACGGCGATATCCTCCGGGCGCACGCCGAGCGCGAACTCGCTGTCCCGTGCGGAGCGGGCTTGGGCAGCCAGGCGCGGCGGCAAGGGAATGTGCACATCGGTGTTGATAAAGGCGAGCGTGCCATCCTCAGTCTGGACCCGTCCGCGAAGCAGGTTGATGCGCGGGCTGCCCAGGAACGCGGCCACGAAGGTATTGACCGGCGTGTCGTAGACCTCCTGGGGTTTGCCGACCTGCTGAATGATGCCCGACCGCATAACCACGATCCGCTGGCCCATCGTCATCGCTTCGATCTGGTCGTGCGTAACATAGATGGTGGTCGTTTGCAGGCGGGCGTGCAGCCGCAGCAGCTCCTCCCGCGTCTGGACGCGGAGTTGGGCGTCGAGATTGGAAAGGGGCTCATCCATCAGGAAGACGGCCGGCTCGCGGACGATCGCCCGGCCCAGCGCCACGCGCTGCCGTTGCCCGCCGGAGAGCGCCTCCGGACGGCGGTCCAGCAACGCTTCCAAACCAAGAACGCGGGCCACCGCGCGAACCCGCTCGCGTGTCTGCTCCTTCGGCACACCTGCCATTTTGAGGGGAAAGGCGATGTTGTCAAACACGCTCATATGCGGGTACAGCGCATAGTTCTGAAAGACCATGGCCACGTTACGATCGGCGGGTCGCACGTAGTTCACCAAACGGCCATCAATATAGATCTCGCCTTCTGTGACATCCTCCAGGCCGGCCACCATCTTCAGCAGCGTGCTCTTCCCACAGCCTGATGGCCCCAGTAAGACCAAGAATTCCCCATCCTCGACCGTCAGATTCGCGTTGCGGACCGCGCTGGCATCGCCGTAGCGTTTGCTGACCTCGATGAATTCGACCCGTGCCACAACCAAAGCCCTCAGCGATCAGCACTCAGCACTCAGCACTCCATATCCGGCCCCGCTACTCCTTCAGCGCGCCGGCAATCGAGCCGGCGATGAAATAGCGCTGCAAGAATAGGAAGACCAGCACGAGCGGTAACATCGAGAGCACCGCGCCCGCCGAGAGGATGCCCCAATTGACCGTAAAGAGCGAGCGCAGACTTTGCACGCCAACGGTCAGCGTGAACATCTCCGTCTTTGTGCCGATGACGAGCGGCCAGAGATAACTCGTCCATTGATTCATGAACGTGAAGACGCCCAGCACGACCAGCGCCGGGCGGATCAGTGGCAAGATCACGCGGCGGTAGATCTGGAACTCCGAGCATCCATCGAGCCGGGCGGCATTTTCCAGATCGGCCGGGAGCGTCTCGATAAACTGCCGCATCATGAAGATCCCGATCGGACTGGCCAGCGGTGGCAGGATGAGTCCGAGATAGCTGTTCGTCAGGTGCAAGTCCCGGACGATAATAAAGAGCGGGAGCAGCGTCCCGGCAAAAGGCACCATCAGCGTCATCAGCACCAGCAGAAAGAGCAGATTCTTGCCAGGAAAGCTCATCTTCGCGAAGGCATAGCCGGCCATCGAGTCGATCACGACTTTGATCACCGTCACTGACGACGCGACAATGAGCGAATTCAGTGTCCAGCGCAAAAATGGATTGTCGCGGATTAAGTCGCGGTAGTTCATCAATGTCGGGTCGCGAGGAATCCATTCCGGCGGGTAAGAGAAGAGGGCAATGGTGTCTTTGAGCGAGGTAGAGACGACGTAGAGGAATGGGACCATCGCCACGAAGGCCGCAAGGACGAGGATCGCGTAGGTGAGGGTGAGGTAGATCGAGCTGGCACTCAGCCGGGGGCGTGCGACCGCCTGGCGCTGCCTCGCTGGCGCCATTGGTGTCTCAAGTTCCGGAAATTCCGTCTCGATGGCCACCGTCCCCGCCCGTCGCTCACGCCGCGCGCTTGCGCAGCAGCCGAATCTCGATTGCCGTCAGCGCGAGGATGAATGCCAGCAGCACGAAGCTCAGCGCCGCGGCGAACCCTGTCTTGTCATTGAACTGAAACATCGCTTTGTAGATGTACCAGACCACCGTCACGCTCGCGTTGGCCGGTCCGCCATCGGTGAGGATGCTCACCGAGTCGAAGAGTTGGAAATTCCAGATGGTTGCCATGACCACGGCGAAGAAGAAGGTTGGCCGCATCAGCGGCAGCGTCAGGTGGATGAAGCGCTGGAACGCGTTAGCACCATCAATCGTGGCAGCTTGATACAACTCGCGTGGGAGGCCGAGCAGCGCCGCCAGGAACAGCAGCGTCCAAAAGCCGACGCCACGCCAGACTTCGAGCATGGCGATGGACGGGATCACCAGGTGTGTGTCACCGATCCAGTTCTTTGGCGGAATGCCGAGCAGATCGAGCGTCATGTTGAGCGCGCCGAAATCCCGTTGGACGACGAAGAGCCAGATCAGCGCGGCGACGACGTACGGCGTCAGGGTAGGAATGTAGAGCAGCGAGCGGAAGAGGCGCCCGCCGCGTTCGATCCGCTGCAAGCACAACGCCAAGATCATCCCCAGGATGAAAACCGACGGGATCGCCAGCAGACAGTAATAGGCGGTGTTCTTGATTGCCGTGATAACGAGGGGATCGTTCCAAACTTCCCGCCAGTTACGCAGGCCAACATACGCGGCGGGCGTGATGATTCCACCGTTATGGAACGTTAGATACAACAGATAGCCGACCGGCACGAGCAGGAACGCGACGAAGAAGACGGCGTTCGGCAGCAGAAAGCCGTAGGCAGTGAGCGCCCGGCGCCAGCGATACCTGCGCCGCAACCGCCGGTGCTCTGCTGGAGAGAGTCGCATTGCCACTGAGCCCAAGCTATCTGCTTGCTCCGTGACCGGAGCATCCGCGCGGCTTGCTCCGGCCACGAGAGACGATCGTCCGCCGCCGTGTCCTGGCGATCAAGCAGTTTGCAACAAAGCCTTGACCGCCTCGCCCGCTTTCTGCATCGCCTCTTCGGCCGATTGCTCGCCGCGATACGCCTTCTCAACCTCTGGCCAGAGGTTGGTCAGCATCTGGTAGTAATTCTCGTGGATCTGCACGCCCTGCACCTTGGGCACGAACTCGGCCTGGACCTTTTGCAGCAAGGTGCTAGCGTACGGCGGCGTGGAATCGGTGCGCACACCTTGCAAGCCGATCTTTGCCGCGTACGGGTTGATCACGTCCTTACTTGTCCACCACTTGACGAAGGCCCAGGCCGCTTCCTTGTTCGGACTCTTCTCCGAGATCGTGGCGTAGCCAAAATTCCCCATCGTCGTCTGCTTGCCACCCTCGGTCGTTGCCGGAGCCTGGGCGACATCGAGCTTGAAGCTGACCGGCTTATCCAGCTCCCAGACGTTCGCTTGCGGATACTCATCGTGCAGGATGGCGATCCGGCCCGCCTCAAAGAGTGCCTTTTGTCCGTTCCAGTCATAGGCGCCGGCCTCGGGAGAGACCTTGTGCACCAGTTTCATGTCGGCCAGGTATTGCGTGGCTGCCACCGCCTTCGGGTACAGATTCTGATCGGAGAGGTCGGGCGTCATCACGTCGCCGTCGTCATTATGGACGTAGGGCAGCCAGTCCCAATGCGCGTAGTCGGGGAAGCGGTCGCGCACTTGGAAGCCATAAACGCCATCTTTGGTCAGCGCCTTTGCGACTTCGACGAGCTCATCGCGTGTCTTGGGGAACTCGTTGATCCCGGCCTTCTCGAAGAGATCGACGTTATAGAAGATGCCAAACGCGGCGCCCAGCGCCCCGACGCCGATCTGCTTGCCCGCGACCTTCGTCACTTCCCAGGTGAACGGCGCGATGGCGGCCTTTTCCGCCGCGTAGTCCGGCGCGTCTGTCCACTGGCTGAGATCCGCGACCTGGCCCGCGTTACCGAATTTCGCCAGGACCAGATCGACGAGGTAAACGACATCGGGCGGGGCATCGCTCGCGTAGGCAGCAGTGAGTTCGGCATCCATCGTCTGCCACTTGAAGAAGGTTGGATTCAGCTTGATGCCAGGATTCGCGGCCTCAAAATCGGCCTTCATCTGCTCCCAGAACTTTGGGTCGTCCGGATGGTGCGGGCCTTTGATGAAGGTGATAGTGGCTTCGGCCTGCTTTTGCCAGCGGCTCCGGGTGGGTTGTGGCTTTGGCGCTGCCAGCACTTCCGCGACCCGGCTAGCGAAGGCAACGGAAACACCCGCGGCTGTCATCCGGCGCATGAATTCTCGGCGATTGATGAGCTGGTGGGAGAAGTCGATGATTGCTTCATCGCGAAGCCGGAGCCGTTCTTTCCAGGTCAGGTGCCGCTCGCTCATCGTCGCTGTCTGCCTCCTGGTAGCGGCGCTACCACCTACGACCACCTACACCAAACGTCCATCGGTGCGCCCAGCGCTCCGTTACCGATCCTGACCAGCATCGTGCTGGGAAATGCTTTACGCGGACTGCGTGAGGGAGTATAAGAATGGCCTCATGCCGTGTCAATCGCAAACGCCTCCCACCGGCGGCAGCGGGCGTCCAAATGTCCGAGACCTCGCCCGTATGGATCTACACCGGCAATCCCATCTGCCGCAGGTTCTCCACCGAGCGCTTCGCTGCCGCACGACAAGCGTCGTAGTCCGGCCAGCCGCGCTCGTCGAACTCGATTTCCACGCTGATCGGCCCTTGGTAGCCGCCCTCGACGCAGATGTGGAGCAGGCGGCGCAGGTCGAGCTCGCCATCTCCCGGCAGCGGGAAGTTGAAGACGCCCTTGCCGCCGATCTTGTCTTTGAGATGCATGTGAACCATCCGGGGTAAGGCGTAGGTGATGTCCTCAAGCGGGTCTGCCCCAGCGTAGTAGACAACGTTGCCCGGATCGTAATTGAAGCCGAGTACATCTGGCCGGTTGATGCGGTCGAGTATCGCCAGGCCGATCTTAGCCGTCGGCAGCATGTTGCTGTCCGTCTCCATTCCGATCGTCAATCCCAGACCCTTGGCCTTGTCGCAGAGTTCGGCAACGTTGGCGAAGTAGGCTTCCCGCTCGGTCTCGGTCTCCGCATCCCCGGTGAAGGTGTTGACGATGCGCATCCCGAGCGCCGCGGCGATCTCCAGCGCCCGGCCGAACCGCTCCTTTCCTTCCCGCGTGTGCAGTTGGGCATGCCCGCTCAAGCTCACCGGCTCCAGCCCCAAATCC